>JAABSP010000007.1 GCA_011390345.1 Desulfobacteraceae bacterium | reverse complement strand
CGAACCCCGGAACCAGACGGCGGATGCGGAATCGGATCTCTGGCTGATCATCGACGCGCGGAAAATCACAGCAGAAAGCGGGATTCGGCCTGCCCTCTTCCCGGAGATCCTCACCCCGGACGGAGAGCGTGTCTATGGCCTCGAGGATGTGGATCGATCCGCGCTGGTCCGTCGGGGGATGGCACGGTATGTGATCTCCGATGCGCCGGCCGATCAGTGGGGTTCGGCCGCAAAGCCGGAGAAAAAAGGACCAGAGAAAGAAGGAGTGGAAAAGATGGTGGATCGGCTCCTCTCACTCTGGGAGAGCGAGGCTTTTGCCCAGGACAATGATGGAGCCAATGATGGGGCGCCGGAGGATGAGAAGAATCGCCGGCCGCGGCGGAGAAGATACATCGTCAAAGACGCGACCGCGGCCCAGGGGCTGTCAAAGACCAACCTGGTGATCAGCGAAAATGACGCGAAGGCGGTCCGGGCGGCCGACGCCAATTCCAGTATCCTGAAAAAATGCCGGGTGATCGTTGTGGCCAACAGCCCCTTGGGCGGCATCGAGGGGCATCTTTTGGAGCCATCGGAGAAACTTCTGGCGCAGCACTGATTTTTGCAGGAGGAGACCATAGGATCGAAAAACGGCCTTGTCCGATCTCAGATCTTTTTTTCCGCGATCTCCACCATACTGGTGATCCTCTGCGTAATCGGCCTCTATCGGCTGGGGATCTTCCGGTGGGCCGACAATTATCTCTACGACCTCCATTTCAAATGGCGGGGGCCCATTTCGACTGCCGGCCAGGTGGTCCTGGTGCTGATGGATCAGAAGAGCGCGGTGGCCCTGAAAAGAGAAAAGGCCTCATGGGCAAGGGAGCATATGGCCGCGGCCCTGGAAAATCTCTGCGGAGCCGGCGCGGAGATCATCGGCCTGGACATGATCTTCATCTCTCCGGATGCGGACCCCGGAGTGGACCAGCGCCTCGCGCAGGCCATCTACGACTGCAACAACGTGGTATTGGCCCGGGGCTCCTCCACCTACGGCGGGGAACTCATCTCGATCGATCCGTTTTTGAATGCATCCATCGGAGACGGCTTCATCGATCTTATCCTCGGGGAGGACGAGGTGTTGCGCCGGGTCCGGTACCTCAACGCAAAGCCGCTTCCGGAAGGCGGACTCGAACTCTTTCCCTCCTTTTCCCTGGAGCTGGTCCGCACCTTTCTCAACCTCGATTTCGCGTTTGATTTCTCCCAGACCGATGTTCTGGTGATGGGCCAGAGTCCCAAAGCCCTTCGACTCCCCTACCCGGATCTGATCATCGACTATCCGGGCAACTATTCGGCCTACCCGATCCTCTCCTATGCGGATGTGGTTCAGGGGAATTTCCCCCGGGATAGCGTCTCGGGCAAGCTGGTGATCATCGGCAGCAGTCTTGCCATGGAAAAGGATGTCTTCACCACCGCGTACACCCGATTTCTCAAACCCACAAAGGAGTACGAGGAGATCTTTGGCGATGTGATCCAGGATGTGCTCGGGGCCAAGGAGATCGGGGTTGCATGTCATGCCCATGCTGTGGATACGATCCTCTCCGGCAGATTCATCCATAAACTCGGTCCCGGCTGGATCATGGCCCTGATTGCGCTGCTGGGCACAGGAGGTCTGCTCTTCTATGTGCCCCGGGTCGGGATGATCCCGGAGATGCTGATTCTGCTGACAGGGCTGGCCGCGATCATCGGGGTGAGCCATTTGGCCTTTGTCAAAAAACTCCTCTGGGCCGAGGTCTCTCCGCTGATGGGGGTGCTGGCTCTCCAGTATGTCAGCGGCGTCGTGATCCAGAAAGCCTTTGACAAGCGGCGGACCTCCTTTGTGACAGGTCTTTTCGGCCGGTATGTCTCCTACGGCGTGGTTGACGCGCTGATCAAGGGGAATATCGAGATGGATCTGGAGGGAAGAAGCCAGGAGCTGACGATCCTCTTCTCTGATCTCCGAAGCTTCACCTCCCTGTCGGAACGGCTCGGGGCAAAAGCCACCGGCATCCTTCTCAACCGCTACTTCTCCAACATGATCCCGCTGGTCTTTCAGCACCAGGGAACTTTGGACAAGCTCATCGGCGATGCCATCATGGCCTTTTTCGGCGCGCCCGTCCCCTTTGAAAGCCACCCGGCAAAGGCGGCCGAAGCAGCGCTGGCAATGATCGAACGGCTCCGGGCCATGCAGGAGGAGGCTGCTGTGGAGGGAATTGCGGATCTGAGGCTCGGCATCGGGATCAACACCGGCGTGGTGACGGTGGGAAACCTGGGCAGCGACGATTTCATGGACTACACCGTCATCGGAGACGCGGTCAACCTCGCGTCCCGGCTCGAGGGGCTCAACAAGGTATATGGAACCAAAATTATCGTGAGCGAGTTTACTGCAGAAGGCCTGAACCGAAACTTCAGGCTGCGGGAGCTGGATCGGGTGCGGGTGAAGGGAAAAGCGAGTGCGGTGACGCTGTACGAACTTCGGGGGAGAGCAAAACAGGAACTCTCCCCCGAAGCGTTGGAACTCGATCTAAAATTTATGGAGCTGTTTGATGCCGGACTTGCCGCGTATCGGGATATGGAATGGGATGATGCCCGGTACCATTTTCAACGGGCGCTTCATCTGGTTCCCGAAGACGGCCCTTCGCTGCTCTATCTCCAGCGGATCGAGAAGTGCTGTCATCTCTCCTGTGATGATGGGTGGGATTGGGTGACGACTTTTGATCATAAGTGAAAGAAAACGGTTGACGAAAAGAAATTCCATTTACAGCGGATTTTCCGGAACAGTCCAGGGAATCTCCACCACATCAGAATAGGCTCTGGCATACATCATCCCCTCATCCGTATGGGATCTGACCCGCATTGTCCACTGAGCGGTTTGAGGATTATGGAGCATT
This sequence comes from Desulfobacteraceae bacterium, assembly GCA_011390345.1. Taxonomy (GTDB): domain Bacteria; phylum Desulfobacterota; class Desulfobacteria; order Desulfobacterales; family JAABSP01; genus JAABSP01. The sequence goes on along the minus strand of JAABSP010000007.1, from coordinate 92,477 downwards.
GTCAAAGATTGGATCACCCAACGGGGAATGACCATCTCTTCGATATTCAAGGAGCTGTCAAAGCGCGAATAGAAAAGATCCGCACCATCTTCTTTCCAGATGCCCACCTGAACAACACCATACTCGCCCGGCGGATTCGTCCATGACAATGCAAGACTGCCGTCCGAGAGCCATTCATAATTCATGAGTTGTGCATCAGGAACCGGAAGTGTCTTTTTCCCCGGAAAGTAGAAGGATTGGGTGACAACATCGCCTGCTGCCGTTGTGAATTCCCAGATGTAGTAGTCTTCGGGATAATCCGCGTCTTTGGGAAAATAAATACCGAATCCGGCGTCCGGTGCCGGGCCGTAAAAATTAAAACGCTGCTCTTCGACATTCCAATTGGCGCCATAAGAAAGACTATTCGAATACTCGTACTTTTCAATGGGCATTAGCGTATAATCTCTTCTTCGAAGCTCTATTTTGGTTATATCCTCTCCGAGTACGGATGCTCCGTTCTTCTTCAATGTAATATAAGAGCTGAAACCGTTTTTCGTTGGGTCAGAATAGCTTCTGTATATGAATTGGGGTATCCAGGGAACAGAGATATTCTCTGTATAGCCGACAATGTCTGCTCCGATGAGCCCATTCCATCTCTGATAGGGCAGGACCTCTTCCTCCTGCACTTCTCCGACGCCTTTGGCAAACCAAGTGATCGATTCATCTGGCTCATCTCCGGATTCCATTATCCGAACTTTCAAGCAGTTTGGAAAATAACCAGCCGGAACGGATACATCTTCAAAACCCAGATTTTCCCATGTCCAAGATGCACTGGTTTGGGTGCCATCCGCCATTGTTTTGATCCATGATGCCGAAAAAGACTCGCCGGGCTTCATGTATCGTTTAATTGCTATTGGCGGATCATTGACAGACAATCCAATGGGATCATCATTCCAAGGTGGATCTCCGATCTGCTGCTCTCCATGTTGATAGATATATTCCGAATCATAGGACCACAAGAATGCATCATCGGGAATAATCATATTTTCATAATCCGAGGAATAATGAACTCGCTGGACCGCCTCAACCCCATGAATGGTCTCATTGTCTTCGATTACGGTTTTTTCGATTTCATTCCCGCCTCCAGTACTGAACCAACTGCTCTCCGGGGTCAAAGGCCAGTAATCCAGGAAGTCAATAGTGATATCATTCCAAGGGATTTGGAAGGTCTCCGAATAGCTCCTGGCATAGTTCACATTCTGATCATCAAGAGCCCTGTAGCGCATCAAAAGGTTTGCATAAATCGGATTCCTCAACTCTGAGATTTTCCGGATATCCTGGGCGGGTATAGTAAGCTGTTCAACGTCCGCAGGAAGATCGATATAGATAAGATCTTTCCAATTCTGGTCCCCGATGTAAAAGTTGATGTTGTTATAGTCCCCTTCCGGATTCTCCCAGTTGATCATCAGGCTTCCATCCGCAGACCATTGATATTCGATGTTGGCCGCATCAGGCGTCGGCAGAACTTTTCTTCCGGGAAAATAGATGCTCTCCCGCAACAACTGACCGTTTGCGGTAGTTGCCTCAAGTGTATAATTCCCCTGCTGAAGTTCGAAATCATCCGTAAAATTGATTGAATAGTCGCTATATACATCCAATTCCGCTGGAGATACGGTATTTGAGACAGGATCAAAGTCGATTTTATAAAATTCGCTATAGATGAATTCCGGTGCCTTTGTATTAATGAGATTCCCATTTTCATCTGTGAGAACCAGCTTCACAATATCCTCGGTTTCGATCGTTTCCCCAGCTTTTGAAAATTCATAATATCCCTGATATTTATTACGACTTGCATTTGGATATGTCCTGTAATGAAGAGTTAAGCCCTTAATTCTGACGACGGCCAAAGCTTCAATCATTCCCGCATCGGCAACCATCCCCTGCGCAACGGTAATACCGGAAGCCTCCCCCCGGTAATACTCTTCCCCGGCTGGACTCATTCCCTTTACAACAACCTTCCGATCCGCGCCAGCCGGCACATTGTCAATCGTTCCGGAGTGCGCAGCGCAGCTCCAGGGCCCCCCGCTGGTCAGCAGATTTCCCGAAGAATCATAAACCTCTGCAGTCACCTGCGCCACCTCACTAGTATCACAATCGATACGCCCCAAAGATCTCTCGCCATCGGAAAGATCCTCCCACTGTACCCCAAACGCAATCGATCCGTTGCCGTCGGTCTCATGACTCCCACCAACGGATGCGGAGTCCCCTCCCCCGCCACCGCCGCAGCCGAACAGAACCAGTGAAACGATCAGAAAAAAACCAGTGAAAAGCGATCCTCTTTTCAATATGGATATTTTCATTCGAAACCTCCTGTTTCCTCTATTTTTTTGATTTTGGATCGGGGTGGTCCTGGCCGCCCCGATCCGATCAACACCGATATCTATCTTCCGCATTCGGTGATAAAACAGGCTCCCCCGCCAGAAGAGGAATCATCGCCGGAGATCTCAACCGGCTCGCCCGTAAATCCGGCCATGGGCGGAGGCGGAGAATCTCCGGTGTCGGCAACAGCCAGAGTCGGTTCAGGAAGCAGCCTTTCCAGCCATCGACCGGCTTTTTTCGACATCCCGGCCAGAAGCGTATCCGGATCGGTTCTTTCAACCGTTACCCCTGCGGGAAACCGGAGGGAGATGTTTGGCCGCAGTGCCCGGACCCAGTAGCCGGCGTAGGTCTGCATCACTTGCGCGTCAGATGCATAGACCCCATTTGCCCATCTCCAGAGCCGTCTGTCTATGAAGGGATTGCCTTCTGCAAGCTCCCTTACCGGTTCCGGGCCAAAGAGAATCCGGCCTTCGCTGTCATATTCCACTACCTCGACATCGGCCCAGTTGTAGGATTTTGCATTGGGCGGCGCGATCATGTTCCAGCCGTCGCTTGTGACGGTGTTATAGGCCAGGGGCACTTCGATATCCTCGGTGGTGCTGACGGGTACGCCGTTGACGGTGATGCCCATGCCGGATCTGGCAAAGATCCAGTAGGCTTTGCCCGGATCGATGACAAGATTGTCGCCGTACTCCCGGTATTCCCCGCCGTTTTTCAGGGGATCATAGGTTCCGATCCGATACTGATGGGTGTCATAGACGCCGCCCAGTTCCGCGCCCAGCACGCTGCCTGCTGCGGGATTGTCGGGCCACTGGACAAAGGAGACCATCGCGAAATCTGCCGCTGTATCACCGGGCGGGACATCCACATTGGCGTCCGGGATTGATGTGCCGACTTTGAAGGTCGATGCGGGGGACCAGCTCACCCCTCCGCCCCCGGTGTCCTCATATCCGGCTCTCCAGAGATATTTGAGCCCTGGTGTCAGGCCCGAGACCGTATGGGTGGTGAGATCGGTGTCGCTGATGTCATCAATGACGCTATTCTCCTCTGCGTTGAAGGGCATATCCGCGCGGCGAACGATCCATTGGGTCTTGAGGTGGGTGTCGCCGTCCGGGTCGGAAAATGGGCTGGTATTCAAGGTCACAGCGCCGTCCGGATCGACGGTTTCATCAAGAGGACCCGTGATAATCGGCGTGGCCGGAGGATTGTTTTGGGTCATGGCCTGGCTGCTCATCCAGTCTCCGTCGATCTGCTTTTGGTTCATGAAAAGCCGTAGCTCTTCATTGTCGGTATAAAGCTTGTTTCGCCGAAAATCACTCTCATTGTCCAGAAGAGTGGTAAGATTCATCAGCGTTTCAGGAACAGGCCCTTCTAAATTGTTGTCAGCGATATCAATCTCTTCTATGCTGGCAAGATTTCCGATCTCCGGCGGAATCGGGTCAGTCAGTTGATTGTTGCTTAAAGAAAGAAACAATAGCCTTGTTAAATTCCCGATCTCTGAAGGAATCGGACCGCTCAGTTGATTTCGGCTTAAAGCAAGATGATCCAGCGCAATTAGATTTCCTATCTCCGGGGGTATAGGACCGCTCAATTCATTTGAATAAAGCCATAGGCTTTCAAGATTCTGAAGTCTTCCCAATTCCGGCGGAATCGATCCACCTAGTTGATTAGAAGCTAAACTCAGATCTGTTAGCGCAATCAGATTTCCGATTTCCGGTGGTATTGATCCATTTAGTTGATTAGAAGCTAAATCCAGATCTGTTAGCGCAATCAGATTTTCGATTTCCGGTGGTATTGATCCATTTAGTTGATTAGAAGCTAATCTCAGATCTGTTAGCGCAATCAGATTCCAGATCTCCGACGGAATCGTGCCAGTCAGTTGATTGTGGCTTAAAGTAAGATGCGATAGTTTTGTCAAATTTCCGATCTCTGAAGGAATCGGACCGCTCAGTTGATTTATGCCTAAAGCAAGATGGTCCAGCGCAATTAGATTTCCCAGCTCCGGTGGTATAGGGCCGCTCAATTCATTTGAAAAAAGCCATAGGTTTTCAAGATTTTGAAGGCTTCCCAATTCCGACGGTATTTGACCGGTTAATTGATTACTATGCAAAGAAAGCCATTCCAGCATATCAATATCCGCAATGCTGGCGGGAATTGTCCCTGAAAGATTGTTCTCATCTAAATCGATTCTGCTGACAGAACCGGCCTGGTCGCAGGTAATGCCATACCAGTCACAAGGATCAGTTCCCGGAATGAGCCAACCTGTATTATCTGTCCAGTTCGCTCCGTCGGTGCTGTTGTACAAATCGAACAACGCATTGTACTCCGTTTCGGTCACACCATAGGCCGCCCCAGCCAATATCAGTATCCATGCCGTAACCGCCCAAACAAAAAGAAGTCTTTTCCTTCTCATTTTCCTCACCTCCTTTACCATTCGATCCGAACCGCGCCCGTGGTCTGGCCCGCGGAGGGTTTTGACGGAAACGCCGGCGCCTCCCCGAACAATTCATGGGAAGAGACCGATGCGGAGATTTCATTCTGCGCCGCATCCACGACCTCCAAACTGTCGAGATTCATCGTCCCGGCCGTGGCCAATCCTGCGTCTCCGGATGCCCCATCTCCGGTCTCCCCATCCATTCCCGCGTATTCCAGCCCCTCGACATCCTCGATGGTCGACAGATCCGTCGGTGTCGAGAGATAGGCATCGTTGGCCAGATCAAAGGCCGGATCGATCTCCAGTGCCGCGCCGAATGCCTCTTTTGCCTGCGCGAACTGCCCCTGATCCATGAGATCCAGCCCTTGGGAATACTCGATCAACGCATCGATATCCTTTGTATGATAGGCTTCCAAAGCATTTCTCAGCGCCTCATCCATCTCCTCTTTTTCCATTCCAAGGGATGAAAGAACCCCAAAGACGATCTTCTTTTCCATGTCAAAGAGCTGGTTCATGGGCCCCTGGGCCTCGGGCTTTCCCAGATCCTGGCCATGACTCGTCTCGGTGACCGCGGCGTCGATGCGGATCTTCTCTGCGTCGGCCTCGGCTTCGGCAGCTTCTCTCAGATCCGCAATCTCCCCGCGGACGATGTTTCGGGCCAGCAGCAGCCGGCCGCTGTCCACTGCGGTGCTTTCATCCACGATCCCGGTCTGCCCCAGACGGATCTCCTGCAGCAGGGCCTGCATCTTCTCCCGCTCCACGATTTTTAAGGCCGGAACCTTGGAGAGGTCGGTGATGATCATCGCGGTCAGCCCTTTGGAGACCTTTTCGATGGTCGAATTCTCCGGGGCCCGAAAATTGAGCACCGCCAAGGTGTTCTCCCCGATCCGTTCATCTAAAACCCCTTTTTGCACAACATCCCGGGCATAGGCGGAAGCCTGACGAAGCTTCAGCAACGTCAACTGTTCCCGAACCGCATCGGCCTTCCCATCCCCGGGCCCGGCCCCCAGATAGCGCGCCCATGCGCCGATGGCCCCATCCACATTCCCTTGGGCCAGATAGACCTTCCCGAGATAATAGTAGAGGGCATAATTGTCAGGGCCGGTATCGGCCGCATTCTCCAGAAGATCCAGGGATTCGGTTCCCACCACATATTCTCCTCGGGACGGAGAAATCCCCCCGATCAAAGAACAGCAGATAATGATCAGCAATATCCTTTTCATGACCCCTCCCTTTCCTAAAACTGTACGCCCAGACTGAGCGTGATGGTGGTTTTGTCGAAATCATAGAGGGCCGAATTGGAATCGTTTCGGATGTAGGCGGCCTCCAGCGCGGCAAAATAATGTTTCAAAAAGTTCTGTGAGATCACCGCAGCCAGGGTATGGCGGGTCTCCTCCCGGTCTTTGTCGTATAGCACGGCCGGCCCGTCATAGGATCGATCGGACCATTTATAATAGATCAGCCCCTCGGTATCGGAGGGAAAGAGGGCATAGAAGGAGCCGAAGATCTCCTGCGCGTCATAGGTGAACCGTTCGGCATCCGCGTCATGGATCTCATGAATGAAACGGGCAGAGAGAATGTACTGCCGGTTTTTGAAGTAGAGATTGGGGCCTGCGGAAAAGCGGTGGCTCTCATTGTCATAGCCGGCCTCTTCATACCGGGAATCATCATACCGCTCGGCCTCGAATTCATAACTGACCCCAAGCCCGAAGAGGGAGGAGAAGAGATGTTCATAGGAGGGGGTGATCCGGAAGGTGTCGGAAAGGGCCTCTCCCCCATACTGTTTATGGGTGTAACCAAAGGGGAGCTTGATAAGATCGTTTTTACCGCTCCACCAGGGGCCTGTGAAGAGGGAGCCGCGAAGATAATTGTAATCGGAATCCTCGAAGCTGTGGTTGTAGTAGAAATCGATCCCGCCGTTCCAGAAGAATCCCCCCGGACTTCCCAGATCATAGAGGAGATCGGCCCTCAATCCGGTAAGCCAGTTGGTGCTCTCCTGCTCCCGAAGGCTGTCACCCAGCAGCAGAGAGACGCTTCCGTCCTCGATCAACGCCTGATCCGGGCCGCTGTTGACATTGTCATCATACTGAACCCCCTGGGAGAAGCGGAGGCTCCAGTCGAGCTTTCTCTTTTTCCGTTCTGTTCGGGCCAGATAGCTTCTGGCGGTATTTTCGATCTCGGGCCCCGGAGATGCGGCAATCACCGTACGGAATGCCTCCCTGGCATTTTCCGTCTCCTTGCAGTTGAAGTAGGCGATCCCCAGCTCCAGACGGGTGCGGATATGATCGGGCCGCCGATCCAGCAGCTCCTTCAACCGATCCAGAGCCAGATCGCACGCGCCGGATCTGGATGCGCTCGTTCCGGTCCAGAAGAGCAGATCCGCATTGGGAATCGCTGCAGAGAGGCGCTGAAAGATGGGCAGCGCCTTTGCATATTCCCCGTCATAGTAGAACTTGAGGGCCTGAGAAAGATCCCTGCTCAAAGCCGCGTCCGACGCCCCTTCCCCGCGGGCTGAAGACGCGGCCAACCCTGAACCGCCCCAGGCGATGACCATTGACGCTCCCAGCAGCAGCAAAAACAGAACTCCCCGGACAGATTTCATCCCCGCCTCCCTTTTTGAAAAATTTACAGCATTTTATATACCCCCACATTCCACCGGAATGATCTCGACTCTCCGATCCAGCGCATCCCGCTCGTCATCGGTGCCGGTTCCCACAATGTTCTCTTCAAAGCCCATTCCCACAGCCCCAGACTTTTCCATCACCTCCGGAAAGCTGGCCTGAAGAATTTTTCGGATGCTCTGAGCCCGCTGGAGAGAGAGCCCTTTGTTCCAGCTCTCGGAGCCGGTCCGGCTGCTGTGCCCCACGATTTTGATGCACCGGTTCGTGCGGTCGAAATAGCGGCCGATCGCGTCGAGCCATTTGTCATACTTGGCCTTGAGCCCCGCATCCTTTTTAAAGGCAGCGGAATTGACATCAAAGAGGAATTTGACGGTCAGGGTGTTGTAATCCTCAACACTGATGGCCACCATTCTGCTGAAGGCATCCTGGGATTGGGCCTCATTCCCCAGCTTCTGGTGCGCCATGTAGAGCCCGGCATAAGTCTTGAGGCTCTTTCCTCCGGAGAGCCTCTCGGCCCTTTGAAACAGGGCCAAAGCCTTTTCATACTTCCCGGCCTCATAGGCTGTGGCCCCCTCCACCAGAAGGGCCTCTGTCTTGAGATTGTCGATGTAGTCCCTCTCTTTAGCGGCCGATGGGGTCCGCTTTTCCGAGTCCCGAATATACATGGGATTGTCTCTGTAGAGGGCTGTGGGGCTGTAGTCGAGATTTTGATCCTCGATCCAGACATCCGCGGCTCCTATCACCTGGATCTTTTCCAGATCCCGCACCTTGGCCCGAAGATGGTAGTACCTCCCCTCCATCTCCTTCCGCTCTCCGAATCTCTCCAGTCCGATGGTTCCGCTGATCACATAATCGGCATCCGCCAATATATCGGAGGAGAGGCGGGCCAATCTGAAATCCGGATATGCTTTGCCCGCGTAGTCGATCATCATCTCTTCGATGGTCCGGCTCACCTGGGGCACTTCGCCGCTGTCCGCATCCTCAAAAGGATCGATGGCAAAGATCTTTTCCGCCTCTGCATGGAACAATCCCTGCTGTCGGACCGCATCATCCAGAAGCTTGCGGGTCATCTCCTCCACCGCAGCCCGGAGGTCCGTCGGGGAACGGACCGGATCGAGGGGCTGCTGCCGGGGTCCGGCACAGCCGATCATCCCGATGCCGATCATCCCGACCGCGATCATCAGGAGAAGGGAGCTGCAGAACCATCTGCAGGCCCACCTGCAGACCCACCTACAGAACATGTTTTTTTGCATCTTCGACATGGGGCATCCTCCTCTGTTCGTCTCTTCTCAGACTCTTATTGAGATTGTTTACCGGAAAGCGCATTCCACCCGATCCGGGGCCACATCTGTCACTGAAAGGGATTTTGCGCCCAGTTTCATGCCATCCAGAAGGCGGGCAAGCTCCTCGCTCGTTCCCCGGAAACGGAGATCGAGGATGAGCATGCCCCCGGCGCTGTTCCAGCCCTCTTTTTTGCTGCCGGCCATTCCCTCCAGCTCTGAAATGGCAGCCGTGATATCCGCAGATTCCCCAAATGCGCGGACACCGCTCACATAGAGCTTTAATGGCGCACCATTGTTCAAAAAATCCTGGAACGAATCCGTGACCGCATCCACCACATATTCGTCACTGGCCTTTTGAACCGCCTTCTTCAGCGCGATCGATGCGCCGGTCATGGGGCTGGCATGTGCGGCCGCGGCCGTTTTGACCGTAGATCCTAAAATCAGGCCGGTCATGGTCTGCAGAATCCGGATCTGGAGCCCGGCCTGGATCGAGCGGAGACCGGTTCCGGGATAGGCCTCGCCAATGTCCTGGACCATGGCCTTCCCCAGCACCACATACTGCGCGCCCATGCTCAGGCCGAGCTGTTTTGCCGCATCATCATTTCCGTTCAATGCCTGCCGGGCCCCATCCTGAGCCTTGATCTGCCGGAGCTGGTTTTCATCCACCAGCTCAAACCCCTTCTTCTTGAAGATGGAGAGCATCTCGGCCTCCGCGAAATTCATCCCCATGCCGGCCATTCCGGTGTAATTCTCCTCCAGAAGGATCATCACCTTGGGCCGCTCCATCGCATCGAGGAGGATCTTCATCGCGATGAGATCATCCTTGATCTTCTTTAGGGAGACCTGAGCGCGGATGGACACGATGTACTGGCCATCGGCCTCCAGTTCCTTTATGATCTGGAATCGTCTGATATACCCTTGGGTCCGGGAGAAGATCCGCTCTTTTTTGACCTCGAAGTTCTCCATCTCGGTGCGGGAATGGACAAAGACGCCGACAGCCTGCTCCACCGAAGCCCTTTGGGCCTGGCGGACCGCATCGGCCCGGGAGATGAAGCTGATGCCTTCGGCCTCCACCGTTTTTACGTCCGCTTCCGGAACCTTGGATGACTCTGACGGTGACTCGGAGAAGGATACCGGGGAAGTCTGAGCCCTGAATCCCGGGGAAGGTTCTGCATCTGTTACCCTTTGCCGGGATTCGGCAAGGATCTTATCGGCCTTGGCCCCATAGCCCGGATCGAGGATCGCGGCCTTTTGAAACAGGGTTCTGGCCTCGGCCGGATTCCCCCGGTCCCAGGCCTCCAGCCCCCGGGAAAAGACCAGCGCGGCTTTGATGTCCCCGTCCGACCCTGTAGTTGCCGGCCGTAATTCAGCCTGGAGCGCGGAAGCGATCTTCCCCCCTAACTGGCTCACCAGTTCCATGAAGCGGCTGCTCTTTCCCATGATCGACTCGGCCATGATCACCTCTCCGGTCTCGGTGCCGATGATCCGGGTGTCGATGCGAACCGTATCCCGTAAAACAATAAAGGAGCCGAATCCAATGGATTCTGCTCCCAGTATTTTCCCAGCCCGGATTGCCTTGGACTCGTCCACCCCGCCCATCTGGGAGAGCGCGGTCTCCTTGAGCAGGGATTGGATCTTCTCTCTTTCGATGATTTTCAGGGGAGAGTCGGTTCTGCTCAGGTCTGTGATGAGCATCGCGGGGATGCCTTTGCTCAGGGGGGCGTACTGTTCGGGGGCTGTAACCGAATTGTTTTCGAAGTTCAGGAGGGCCAGGGTCTTTGGGGGATGCTTCACTCTTGCAGGGGATCGCTGCCGCGGGGCATTTGCCGAGGGATTGTCTCTCGGAAGAGGCTGGGATTCCGCGCACCCGAAAATTAAAAGTCCCAGAATCCCTGACGCAAACAGAAGACGCAAAAGACCCGACATGGCGATTTCCTCCCTACGGATGTATGGATATTCTTTCTTTTTTCAATGCTTCAGGATAAACGATTATGGGGATCGGAAAAAGAGATAATAATCAGATTTTTTTGCTATAGCAGAGATTTCCGGGATGCACAAGGGAAAAAAGAACTATTGAGAAAGAAGAAAAATAGGAGGGATTCCAAGAAGCCCTTTCAGGCAGAATATAGCTTCTCCCAAGCCGATCTTTCCGTCCTGGTCCACATCTGCGGAAAGTGCAACCTGCGCGGATGGTTTAAGGCCGGACAGAATCTGAAGCGCCGCGACCGCATCGGCAAGATCGATCCGGCCGTCTCCGGTGACATCACCGGGGGAAACGGGATCAAGGGAGACGTGGATCCGCAGAGCATCGCGGCTGCCCACCACCAGATCCTGCACCCTCTTTTCCACATATCCGGCCGCGCGGAAACGAAGCGTATAGGTTCCGGAAAGGAGCATCCGGTGGTAGTCTCCCACATCCGGGTCTGTGTAGACATCATGATCGATCCCCTCGACGCGAACCGAAGCCTGTATGGGAAGGCCGGTGATGCTGTCGGTGACGATCCCCCGCACCCCTTTGAGGCTCCAGGCCATGTAGGCGAGCATGGCCTCTCGGTTCTCGATCCAGAGAGAGCCCATTTCGGAAAATGAAGGCCGCTTTGCATCCGAAAGCTCGACAGTTACGGCATTGCACCCCTGCCAGACATAGAGCCAGTCCTGAATGCCACCATAGACCGTGTACCAGTCCACGCCGTTGATGATCCCATTATCGAACCAGGGGCTTTGGGACATGGGGGGATTGAGAGATGCATAGGCCAGGCTCTGTTGGATGAAAAGGGGATCATCGGGCGCGGCCGAGTAGCGGGCAGAAGGGTCGGGGTCGGCATCATAGGGATAGTTGACCACAAGGGCGCCGGTGTGAAAGGAGGCCGCGAGTACCGGGGAATGTGCGTAAACCCAGTTCATGAGATGCTGGGTCTCCGGGGGGCGGCCATCGGTTGTGTTGACCGGATCGATCACCCGGTCAGGAAAGCTCCGGTTGAGATCATACCCCTGGGCATTGGTCCGGTAGATCCCGGCATACCCGTCCGGGTTCATCATGGGCATGATCCAGATTTCGACTTCATTGACCAGCCGCGTGATTTCCGGGTCAAGGCCGTACCCTTCGACAAAGAGCCGGATCAGATCGAGGCAGAGAAGGGTTCCGACCGGCTCATCCCCGTGCATTGTGGAGAGATAGAGCACCTCCGGCTCATCCTCCTCCAGATCCGGATGATCTGAGATCTTCATCATGAGAAGGGGGCGGTCGAGAAGGGAACGGCCAACCGTATACAGACGGCAGAGATCCGGATGGGCTTGGGCAATGGCTTCCATTTCTGCGGCGATGGCATCGAGGGAGGGATAATCTTCACCGGTTCTTGCCCGCACCGGAGAAGGAATGCGCGTCACCCGGAGCGGTCCCGCGGAAAAGGAGGTGGTTTCGATCCTCACCAGAAGATCCGGGGATGCATAGATCCGGGCTCGATCCCCCCAGACCCCGTCGATCATCGCTCCCATCTCCCGAAGACGGTTCAGATCCTCTTGGCGGATCGGCTCAATTTGGAGGACCGGCTCAATCCAAGCAGGAACCGGGAGATCGGAATGGGCAGCGCCCGCGTTTGGGAAAAAAAGAAGAAGAATGGAGAGGAGGAAAAGGGGACGGATTCTCACCCATTCCCCCTTTCCAGACAGTGCATCTCTAAAGACGGACGGCACACCGTTTCACATGAGGGTCTGCAATGGCTTTGAAGCGTATCAGTTCACTGTCGGGATAGATGCGGTTGTCATCTTCGAAGAATTCGGGCTTGAGCACATGGGTATGGTGAAACTGCTGGAGCGCATAGAGATCGGCTCCCTGGATCAGCATGCAGATGTTTTCGATGATCTCCGCATTCACCAGGGGCTTGATGCAGGTGGTCTTGAACTCGTAGGGGAGCCCGGAATCCCGGATCAGCTCGATGCTGGCCAGGATATCTTTTGGGTCCGGCTCCCGGCGGATCAGGGGCGCATACCCGAACGGATCGGTCTTGATGTCCATGGCAAGATAATCGACCATGCTCTTTTCGATCAGCGCTCTGACGACTTTGGGCCGGCTGCCGTTGGTGTCCAGTTTTACCGGATACCCAATCTCCTTGATCCGGCCGCAGACCCCCTCCAGATCCCAGTGCAGGGTCGGCTCTCCGCCCGAGATCACCACGCCGTCGAGAAACCCCCTGCGCTCGGCCAGAAAATCGAGGACCCCCTGCTCCTGCAGATGGATGGGGCAGGCATCGCAACCCTTTGCCAGATCGGGATTGTGGCAGTAGGGGCAGTCGAAATTGCACCCCGGCACAAAGAGTACGCAACTGATCTTGCCGGGGTAGTCGATAAGGGAATTCTTCTGCATGCCGCCGAAGATCATCTTCAGGCCACCTTGAAGGTCTTGCGCCGGACGAATTCGGCCCGCTTGCCGTCGTTCCACTGTTTGATGGGCCGCAGATACCCCACCACTCTGGAGTAGATCTCGGTCTCGGCCCCGCATTGGGAGCAATGCTCCTGTTTCCCCTTGATATAGCCGTGGGCCGGGCAGACGCTGAAGGTGGGGGTGAGGGTGAAATAGGGGAGCCGATATCCGGTGGCGATCTTCCGGATGAGCAGCTTGACCGTCTCCACATCATCCACCTGCTCTCCGAGATAAAAATGAAGCACCGTGCCGCCCGTATATTTGGTCTGCAGCTCGTCCTGGAGCTTCAATGTCTCGAAGAGATCATCGGTATAGTTGACCGGCAGTTGCGTCGAGTTGGTGTAGTAGGGATCTTCACCCTTCTCCCAACCCGCCTCGTTTGCGGTGATCATCTCCGGAAACTCCTGCTTATCGAGCATGGCCAGACGGTAGGAGGTTCCCTCGGCCGGAGTGGCCTCCAGGTTGAAGATGTCGCCGGTCTCCTCCTGCATCTGCGCGATCCGGTCCCGGATGAAATCCATGACCTCGATGGAGAATTTCTGCCCTGCCTCGCTCGCGATGCCGGTTCCCATAAAGTTGAGGCAGGCCTCGTTCATGCCGATGAGGCCGAAGGTGGAGAAATGGTTCTTCCAATAGAGCCCTGTGCCGTTCTTCACCTCCCGCAGATAGAACTTGGAGTAGGGATAGAGATTCTTGTCCGTAAAGTTCTCCAGCACCTTCCGCTTGATAGCGAGACTGTCTTGGGCCAGCTCCAGCATCCGGTTCAGCCGGTCGAAGAAGTCTTTTTCATTGGTTGCGAGATAGCCGATCCGGGGCATATTGACCGTCACCACGCCGATGGAGCCGGTCAAAGGATTTGCTCCAAACAGTCCTCCCCCGCGCTTGAGCAGCTCCCGGTTGTCGAGCCGGAGCCGGCAGCACATGGAGCGGGCATCTTCAGGGGAGAGATCGGAGTTGACATAGTTGGAGAAGTAGGGGATGCCGTACTTTCCGGTCATCTCCCATACCGGCTCCAGAATCGGGTTCTCCCAGTCAAAATCCTCGGTGATGTTGTATGTGGGGATGGGAAAGGTGAAGACCCGGCCCCGCGCGTCCCCCTCCATCATCACCTCGGCAAAGGCCCGGTTGAAGATGTCCATCTCGGCCTGGAACTCGCGGTAGGTGCTCTTTTGATCCACTCCGCCGATGATCACCGGATGATCTTTCAAGATCCCGGGCACGCAGAGATCATTGGTCACATTGGTGAAGGGGGTCTGGAACCCGACCCGGGTCGGAATGTTGATGTTGAAGACGAATTCCTGCAGCGCCTGCTTCACATCCTCATATTTCAGGTTGTCGTACCGGATAAAGGGCGCCAGCAGGGTATCGAAGTTGGAGATGGCCTGGGCCCCGGCCGCCTCCCCCTGGAGGGTGTAGAAGAAGTTGACCAACTGCCCCAAGGCAGAGCTGAAGTGTTTGGGCGGCGCGCTCTCCACCTTCCCCTCCACCCCTTTGAAGCCCTGGCGGAGGAGGTCTTTGAGATCCCATCCCACACAGTAGACCGACAGCAGGCTAAGATCATGGAGATGGAGATCCCCCCGCTTATGCGAGTCCCGGATCTCGGGCGGATAGATCCGGTTGAGCCAGTACTCCGAGGTGACATCCGATGAGATGTAGTTGTTGAGCCCCTGGAGAGAGTAGCACATATTGCTGTTCTCCTTGATCTTCCAGTCGAGCTTCCGGATATACTGCTCCACCAGATCGATGTTGGCCAGAGTCCCGATGCTGCGGAGCTGGGCGTGCTGCTCCCGGTAGAGAATGTATCCCTTGGCGGTCTTGTAATAGGGGGTATCCAGCAGCACCCGCTCCACGATATCCTGGATCTCCTCCACCTCCGGGACCGGCCCCAGCCGCATCTCATGGCCCAAAGTCAGAGCCCGCAGGGTCAGCTTTTTGGCCTCCCGATCCGTGAACTCACCGGTGGCCCGGCCGGCCTTTGCAATTGCGGCCGTGATTTTGGAAGCATCGAACTCCACCACATGACCATTTCGTTTTCTGATCTCCTCGAACACGCTTGCGCCTCCAAATCCTGTCGGTTTTATCCCGAATGTCAAAAAAAATTTGCCTTAAAAACGGCCCCTTACGCGCGGATCGCCCATGATCAGCGCCATCCGCGTTTTCGGTCCATGATTCAGGTTAATACTACATCTTGTGATATGTCAACACAAAAATTCTACATATTGTATGTTTTAGGGAAGGATGGGAATTGTATCTTCAGAAAAAACAGTCGGGTAAACCGGCTTGACATTTTTTTTGGGCCGTTGGTGCAGGAGAAATGATGGCAGTTTTGGTATGGATATTGCATAAGATGTAAATCAAGAAGAATCCGCGGAGAATTTCCTTTAAAAAAGATGCAGATCGAGGATAAGCCGCGAAGAATTTTCTTTAAAAAGGGGCGCGATTCAGGGTTGAAAAGGCATTTGTCGATCCCTTTCCAAAGGGGGGAGGGCCCAGAAATAGTCGGCCGCGTCCGGCTCGGGTATGCGATCGGCCGAAACCGGGATGACCGTTGCATAGGGGAGACCGGTCCGGGCGTATGCCCTTTCCGGAATGCCGAATCGGTTCAGGATGTGACCATTTCCTGCGGTGACCAGCATCCGGAGATCTTCGGAGCCCTCCCCCATTGCCTGGGCAATCGACTCGGCCATCACATCCTCCCAGACATTCTGGGCCTCGTAGAAATATTCGAAATTCTCCCGGCCCTTGAGCATATGCTGGTGGGATTTGTAGACCTCTTCCAGATAGGCCCGGTGGTCAGGATTTTGGGTATCGATCTTCTCCGGAAGCGCGTTTTTCTCTTCCGGGGAGAGGCTTTCGATGCCGCCGATCGAGACCTTCGGGGGGATATGGAAGGGGATGTTGAGCCCGTAGAGGGGAATCCGGTTCTCCCGGACATATTCGAGGATCTCCCGGTAGAGATCGAAATCATATTTCCAGTTGGCATACCAGTGGGTTTGCTGCAGAAATTTTGCCTCTGTCAGCCTCCCCGCGCTCCAATCCGCCAGCACCTCGCCATAGGTCCGGTCGAACATCTCCATGCCCAGGGCCACCTGCGGGCACTGTTGATGAAGTCCCCGCAGGATCTTTGCCTGGATCTGGTGATGCCTTGGGTCCGTATGGCGCTCCCCCGCATAGATCACCCGAACATGGCAGAGGTCCGCCATCAATTCTTCAAAGGAGATCTCCGCACCTGTTTCCGCCCGGATGATCCGCGCTTCGGCTTTGGGGGCCTTCTGGCCCCCCGGTTCGGGCGTCACCGGAGCGCCGGTCGTGGCGCATCCCGCCAGCACTCCTGCGGCCAGCAGAAAACCGATCTGAAAAATCTTTTCCATGGTTGCTTTTTTTCCTCAGTATGCATACAGTGACGCGCATGCGCCTCGACGATCAACATCCGGTCTTCCGAAAAAAGATCATTCCCTGGTACGATTCCGGATACCTCTGCCTGCTGGAGATTCTGCTGATGATCGGCGTCTTTCTCTTCGGCATGGGCGGAATCTCTGTCATCTCGGAAATGCCGGAATACCGCGCCTATCTGTGGGTTCCCGGAATACTGCTGCTCCTCAGCGGCGGCGTGATCCTCTCGGTGGTCATCCGGCTGATCCGCAGAGCCTCTATCCGAAGAATCAAAGACCGGCAATAGCCCTATAGCCCTACATCGATTTGTCAAAATCGGTAAACTTAATCTTACCGAAGAATCAAAGACCGGCAATAGCCCTATAGCCCTACATCGATTTGTCAAAATCGGTAAACTTAATCTTACCGAAGAATCAAAGACCGGCAATAGCCCTATAGCCCTACATCGATTTGTCAAAATCGGTAAACTTAATCTTACCGAAGAATCAAAGACCGGCAATAGCCCTATAGCCCTACATCGATTTGTCAAAATCGGTAAACTTAATCTTACCGAAGAATCAAAGACCGGCAATAGCCCTATAGCCCTACATCGATTTGTCAAAATCGGTAAACTTAATCTTACCGAAGAATCAAAGACCGGCAATAGCCCTACATCGATTTGGCAAAATCGGTAAACTTCATCTTCTGATAGCTGTCGGTCTCGATGTACTTCAGCAGGGTCAGCAGGGAGTCCGGCGGAATATAGCCGGGCTGGCTGCCGATCCGCTCCCCCTTTTCAGAGAGAAACCAGGAGACCGGGAGACCCTTGACCTGGTAATCGGAGGCGGTCTTCGGCTCCTTGTCGCTGTTGACCCGGATCGGGATGAAATTGTCATTGAGATAGACGATCACAGCCTTGTCCTTGAAGGTCTTCTGATCCATCTCCTTGCAGTAGCGGCACCAGTCTGCATAGAAATTGAGAAAGACCTTCTTCTCCTTGTTCCGGCTCAGTTCCATTCCTTCGGCATATCCGCGCCATACGATTCTGTCCGCGCGGGGTGCGTTTCGCTCCTGATCCGGCGCGGCCCCATCCAATGACCTCTCCTGGGAACTTTCCGGCACTGCAGGGGCCTCAGAATCGGCCTCTGGCCTTGCAGGGAGTTCCGTCTCCTCTGAAGAGCCGCATCCGGCAAATAAGAACAGGATCAAAGCCGTAACCATATATCTGATAAGGGTATTTCTCATTGTGACACACCTCGAAGCATGATTGAAAATGATGAAAAGATAAGCCGGGTGGATTCCCATTACAGCCGCTCATTCATCCGATTATCCGGTCATTTGGTCATTCCGCCATTCCGTCATTCGGCCCCACCAATGGCCGGAAGCCTTTGAGCAAAGCGGTCCGGGGGAAGGAATTGGGTTATTCTCTTTCCCGGCAGGGGCAGGCCTTCCGCATCGAGAAAAACTATGGTGGGAAGACCCACCACCCCATATTTCTTTGACAGCCGCCGCACCTCCGGGTCCGACGGATCGGTGCTGTCGATCTTCAGGGGCACAAAAGCCTCCAGGGCGCGGGCCACCCTCGGGTCCGGGAAGGTCTCCCTTTCCATTCTCAGGCATGCCGCGCACCAGTCTGCCCTGAAATCGATCATCACGGGCCGGTCGAGTGCCGCAGCCTGCGCCAGAGCCTCGGCCTCATCCGCCAGCCAGGGGATTTTTTGATCGGCTGCAGAGATCATGGGTGCGGCCTCTGTTGAATAGCGACCCATCTCCCATAGGGCAGACCGATCCCAGAGGGCAAAGCGGGCCGAAAAGACAATCCCTATCGTAATCAGCACAATGCCGCCGGTTTTGAGCAGCCGCTGGGCCCCGGTCCAATCCGGGTTTGGGGGATCGAGTCCCCTCATAAAGATCCCCACACCGACAAGAAAAATTCCCAGTACCAGATAAAAGATCGGCTGCGGCAGCACCGGTTCGATAAAGTAGAGCGCGCCGGCCAGCATCAGCACGCCGAAGAGGTTTTTCAGGTGAACCATCCACTTTCCGGAGCCGGGAAGTGCGGTGAGCGCGCCCGAAAATGTCCCCACGACCAGAAAGAGCATTCCCAGCCCAAGAGCAAAGCTCCACATGATCAAAAAGCCCATCAGCTTGCTGCCCAGCGCCGCGATATAGACCAGAACCGCAACGAGCATCGGCCCCACACAGGGCCCCACCACCAGCCCCGAAGCCGCACCGGTCAGAAAGACCCCAAAAGCCCCCGAACCTCTCTCGGTCCCGATCCGGCGGGTGATGGCCGACGGCATCTGTACATAGTAGAGATCAAACATCCCCAAGGCCAGAATCAGAAAGAGCCCGGCAATAAGAATGCGAACTGCCGGATGCCCCGCAGCCGCGCCAAAGAGCCCGCCGGTCCACGCGGCCGCCACCCCGAAGATGGCATAGGTCAAAGAGAGCCCCAGCACATAGAGCAGCGAGAGCAGAAAACCCCGCCTTGTACTACCGGCACTCTTTGCCCCGATAACGCTCATGGTGATGGGAATCATGGGATAGACGCAGGGGGTCAGGCTGGCCAGAAACCCCCAGAAAAAGACCGCGACCAATGCCCCCCAGAAACCAAACCTGGCAGCGGTCCGGGCAAAAAGATTCTCATCATCGGCCGACGGCGCCTCGACCGGCCCCATCGCCTCCACTCTGTCCCCTCCGCCCATCAAAGGCGAAGAGAACGCTTCAGGAACCGCAGAATCCCCCCCCCCGGCCAACTCCCCGGAAAGCGAAACCACCATCGTCTTTTCAGCCGGCAGAAAACAGGTCGTATCGGTGCATCCCTGGTAGCGCACCAAAAGCCCGATTTCATCGGTAACACTTTCTGTACCCTTATCCATCTGAAAAGGAAGCCGGATTTGGACCTGCTCCTTAAAAATCCCCACAGGCCCTAGATAAGGATCATCCTTTGGAATACTCTTTGGAATCAAGACCTCCCCGAATCGGATTCCCTGTGCATCTAAAGGGTTTACCTTCAACTGGCCGGCATACAGATAATGATCCGGCGCGATATCGATCTTCAACAGAATCTGCCCCCGAATTTCGGAGCCCTCGGAATCGGACCGTTCAAAAATCACCTCTCCGGTGAATAGAAAGGGAGGAGGAGCTGCCGCGCCTGGAGCCGAAACCAGCAGGAAAAAGAGGAGAAGAAGGGAGAAGTAAGATTTTATTTTGTACAATTGAGACATCTTTAAAGGAATACTTTCTGTAAATTTCATCTGAAGGGGTCAGGAAAGCATCTGATGCTGCGCCAGAGCGCTCTTCCGAATCTCATACCAGAGGACCCATATCCCTGCGGCCAGAATGATGAGATCCCGGGTTAAATAGTAGAAATAATTTCCCGGCGGAGCCTTTTCAGCAACCGAAAAACAGCCGCAGGAGATATCGACCCCCCGGTACAGATTGATAACAAAGGCCAAGATAAATATGACCATCAGGATGTCAACAATAAATGCGCTCCCCTTGACAAACCTGCCAACGATCAGCAGAATGCCGCAGAATGCCTCCATCCAAGGCAGCAGCAGCGCAATCGGATTGATCAGCACCTCGGGAAGCAGGGCATAATTTCTCACTGCAACGGCAAAGTCTTCAGGATGGAGAATCTTTTCCCAGCTCGCCCAGAGAAAGAGCCCCCCCAGAAGCAACCGGACCAGAAGATAGATGCGGGATTCCCGGATCTCCGGCTCCATCAGCAGCACCTCCGGCTCATCGGCTCAGCTCCTCCCCCCGCCGGGTTGCGGCCGCCACCGCGTCCCGAATCGCCTCCTTGACCCTCTTCTCCTCCATCACCTTCAATGCGGCCTCGGTGGTCCCCCCCGGAGAGGTGACCTTGCGCCGCAGGGATTCCGGAGACTCCCCCCGGGCCTCCAGCAGCGCGGCCGCGCCTTTGAAGGTCTCCAAGGTCAGTGCCGCGGCATCCGCTCCGGAAAGGCCGCAGGCCACCCCGCCCTCGATCATGGCCTCGATGAAATAGAAGACATATGCCGGCCCCGATCCCGATACGCCGGTCACTGCATTCAGCTTTTCCTCATCGAATTGAATGACCTTTCCCATGGATTCCAGAATCGTCCTCGCGGTCTCCAGATCCGCCTTCCGCGCGTTGTCATTGGCGCTCATCCCCGACATCCCGGCCAGCACCAGCGCAGGCGTGTTGGGCATCACCCGGATGATGGGAAGATTTTTTTGCTCCTTCTCTCCAAGCTTTTCATAGAAAAGGGATTCGATCTTCCGAATCGGGGTCCCCGCGGCAATGGAGATCAGAAGAGTCCGCTTTGCCACACCATAATCCTCAGCATCGGTGATCTCCCGGATCACGGCCTCCATCCCCTGGGGCTTGACAGCAAGGATCACGATCTCATTTTCCAGAAAAAGCCTTGTACTGTTCGAGGCTGCCTCAACGCCATAGGCCGCCTCCATATGGGAGATCCGCTCCGGGCTCACATCGCAGACCTGTATCCTTTCCGGGGCAAAGATCTTCGCCTGAATCAGCGCCCCCACAATGGCCTCCCCCATATTGCCCGCGCCGATAAAACCGATCCGCCTGTCCAAACGGGCCATCTTCCCTCCTTTGATCTCCTGTAAACCGGATGTTTTTCCGGTTTTTCCGTTTTAACGATCTTTTATCCCTTGACTTCTCTTTTCCAATCCATTTATCTTTGGAACAAAATATTGTATAGATGTGTTCATGTATACACCGATTTCCCTTTCAAAATCAAGGAGACAACAAGAGGTTTCAACCGTATGTTCATTATCGGCAATTTTATGGCAGGGCTTGCCCGGGTGCTGGATATCATTCTCGTCTTCTATATGTGGGTGATCGTGGCCCGGGCGGTCCTCTCCTGGGTCAGCCCGGATCCCTACAATCCCATTGTCCGGTTTATCAACAATATCACAGAGCCGCTGCTCTATCAGGTGCGAAAACGCCTTCCCGTGGTCTTTGGCGGGCTGGATCTCTCCCCGATCCTCATTATTCTGGCGATCTTCTTTCTGCAGGAGTTTCTGGTGGGCAGCCTCTACGGCATGGCGGCCCGAATCAAGATGATGTAATGGATATCAAGAGGTAAAAATGGCAAAGATCGATGCGTTTTTCAAACTGATGAACGAACAGGGGGCATCGGACCTCCATCTCGTTTCAGGACAGCCGCCGGCCATCCGGCTCCGGGGAGAGATCGAGCGGATCAAATACAAGGTGCTCGAAAACGATGAACTGAAAGCCATGCTCTACGAGATCGCGCCCGAAGACAAGGTCAAGGTCTTTGAAGAGACCGGGGATGTCGACTTCGGCTACGAGATCCCGGGCCTGGCCCGGTACCGGGCCAACTTCTTCATGCAGAGAAACGGGTGCGCCGCGGTCTTCCGGGAGATCCCCAGCACCATCCTGACCTCAGATCAGTTGGGCCTGCCCCCGGTGCTCAACAAGCTCGCGTCCCTGCCCCGGGGCCTGGTCCTGGTGACAGGCCCCACCGGCAGCGGCAAATCGACCACCCTGGCCGCGATCATCGACGTGGCCAACAAGAGCCGGCAGGACCACATCCTGACGGTCGAGGACCCGGTGGAGTTCGTCCATGTGAGCCAGGGGTGCATCGTCAACCACCGGGAGGTGGGAACCCACACCAAGACCTTTTCCGCGGCTCTGAAGGGGGCCCTCCGGGAGGACCCGGACATCATCCTGGTCGGCGAGATGCGGGACCTGGAGACGATCCGGCTTGCGGTGGAGGCCGCGTCCACAGGCCACCTCGTCTTCGGAACCCTGCATACCAGCAGCGCGGCCAAGACCGTGGACCGGGTCATCGAGGTCTTTCCGGCCAACGAGCAGGAGCAGATCCGCTCCACCCTCTCGGACGGCATCCGGGCCGTTATCGCGCAGGTGCTCTTCAAAAGGATCGACAAGAAGGGCCGATGCTGCGCGCTGGAGATCATGATCGCGACCCCTGCAGTGCGGAACCTGATCCGGGAGAACAAGACCTACCAGATCAACTCGGCCATGCAGGTGGGGAAAAAGTATGGTATGCAGGTCCTGGACGACGCGATCATGGAGCTGATAGACAAAAAATGGGTCAGTCCGGACGAGGCCTACATGAAATGCAACGAAAAGGCCCGGTTCCGGCCCCTGCTCAAGAATCCCCCCAGCGATTTCACGGACGCATAGGTTCCGAAATGCCGGCTAATCGCCTCAACAGGAGGATCGTTTCATGAGAAAACAGGAGATCGACTTCATCCTGACCCGAATGCTCGATTCCCACAGCGGGGTTTCGGATTTGAACGTCACTGTGGGAAAGCCCTTTCAGGTGGAGAGTTCGGGCCAGCTCATAGGGGTGGAGATGGACCCGCCCTTTACGGAACTGACCCCGTTTCAGACCGAAGTCTTCGCGCTCAATCTGATCAACGGAGATCGCAGGCTCACCGAGACCCTGCTGAAGGAGGGCTCCTGCGACTCGGCCTATTCCCTGCCGGGAAAGGCCCGGTTTCGGGTGAACATCTTCGCCCAGAGAGGTAAATACTCTATCGTGCTCCGGCAGCTCGCCACCAAGATCCCAACCATCGAAGATCTGAAACTTCCGGGCTGCTTCAACCAGATATCCAAGGAGAAGAACGGGATCGTCTTTGTCACCGGCTCCACCGGCAGCGGAAAGACCACCTCTCTGGCCGCGGTCTTGAATGAGGTCAATGAGACCCAGGCCGTCCATGTCGTCACCCTGGAGGACCCGGTGGAATTCTCCCATCCTCATAAGAAGGCAACCTTCAATCAGCGGGAGATGGGAACCGACTTCGACGCGTTCTCCAGCGGCCTCCGAGCGGCACTGCGCCAGGCCCCCAAGGTGATCCTGGTTGGAGAGATGCGGGACCGGGAGACCGTGGAAATCGGCTTGAGCGCGGCCGAAACGGGCCACCTCGTCTTCTCGACCCTCCATACAGTGGACGCGGGACAGAGTATCGACCGAATCGTGGGCATGTTCTCCATTGAAGAGGAGAAGCAGATCCGCATCCGCCTGGCAGGCACGGTCCGCTGGATCGTCTGTCAGCGCCTTGTTCCCAAAAAGGGGGGCGGACGGGTTGCAGCCTTTGATATCCTCGGCAACAACATGCGGAGCCGGGAGTCGATTTTAGGCGGCGAAAGCGAGGGAAAGAGCTTTTATGAGATCCAGAACGCGAGCAGGCCATTCGGCATGATGACCTTTGACGACAGCCTGATCGACCTCTATCAGCAGGGACTGATTACCGAAGAGACCGCGATGGCCTACTGTTCCCGCAAAGGGGTGACGGGCCGGGGCATCGATACCATCAAGAGCAAGCGCGGGGAGGCCACCACCGACATCGAAACTTTGGAAATCGACGCTGGTTGGGGGAAGAAATAGAAAAAGAAGTTGAAACCGAGAAAATGTCCCAAGTCGAAACAAGGAGTTGAAGTATGGATGTCACCTGCGGCAACTGCAAGGCCAAATTCAAGATCCCGGATGCAAAGGTAGAGAAGATTCCAAAAGGGCAGAGCATGAGCCTGCCCTGCCCCAAATGCACAGAGAAGATCACCATCCAGTCTCCGGCCGGGGGGAATGTCGGCGGCAAGAGCGCACCCAAGCCGAAAGCTGCGGCACCCCCCTCTCCTTCATCGGCCCCCGGCGGCGCGTCGCCGGATGATACCGCCATAGGCTCCCCCTTTGATTTCCTGGAGGAGGGGACCCTGACGGCCATGATCTGTGAGCCGGGCGACAGAATCCGCGGGCAGCTCCGCCCGGTGCTGGAGGGGATGAAGTATGTCATTGCCGAACCCAAAACCCCAAGGGATGCCCTGAAGCAGATGCGCAGCCATGACTTCGATCTCATCGTGGTCAATGAGACCTTCGGCACCCCTGACCCGGATGCCAACCATGTGCTCAAATATCTGGATCAATTGTCAATGCACGTCCGGCGCAACATCTTCGTGGCGCTCATCTCCAACCGGTTCAAGACCCTGGACAACATGATGACCTTCAACAAGAGCGTCAACATCATCATCAATTTGAGCGACGTCAGCAACATCGACAAGATTCTCTCCAAGGGGATCAATGAACACACCGCCTTCTTCCGGGTCTTCAAAGAGGCCAAGAAGAAATTCGTCGGATAAAATATTATGGCAACAGGCCGCTACACCTGCACCGATTACCGCGCGGAGATGACCCTTTTAGGGCTTAGGCTGCGCCTGAAGGATGAAGGGATCCCGGACAATGAGAAAGAGAATATCCGAAAGCAGATCCGAAAAATCGAAGAGGAGATGGGACTCGATTAAATGATGGAACCCCGAAAGATCCGCAACGACCTGTACCTGATCCCGCTGAACCAGCAGAACCTGACGGGATTTTCCGAATTCATCAGCACATGGCTCTATAAAGGAGTCGATGCCGCGTTTATCGCGGACCCGGGCCCCCGATCGACCATTCCCGATCTGATCCGGGCGCTGGAAAGCCTTGGTGTGGCAAAACTCGACGCGATTCTTGTCACCCATATCCACATCGACCATTCCGGGGGGCTGGGGGATCTGCTGGAACGGTATCCCGACACCCCGGTGATCTGCCACCCGTCAGCCCCGAAGCATCTGACGGACCCGACCCGGCTCTGGGAGGGAAGCCTCAAAACATTAGGAAAAACTGCGGAAGCCTACGGCCCCATCCGGCCGATCCCGGCCTCTGTGATCCATACTTCAGATACCCCCTTCAAACCGAATCGCGGAGGGGAGATCATCCCCATCGAGACCCCGGGCCATGCCCCGCACCATGTGAGCTACCGGTACGGCGCATACCTCTTTGCCGGCGAGGCCGGGGGGGTATATCGGGATCTGGGAGAGGGAAATTTCTATCTCCGGCCCGCGACGCCGCCCCGCTTCTTCATGGAGACGAGTCTGGAAAGCATCGACCGGCTCATCGAAACGCCCCATGAACTCTACCTCTTCGGCCATTTCGGCTGCACAGAGAAGACCCCGGAGCTGCTGCGGGCACACAAAGACCAGCTCCATCGATGGGCCAAAATCATCGAAGCCCAACTGGAAAAGGGCCAAGGGCCAGACTACACTGACCGGTGCATCGACGCGCTGCTTGCAAAAGATCCGCTCATGGTGGTCTGGGACAGGCTCTCCCCGGAGATCCGTACCCGGGAGCGGGGATTTTTGAAGAACAGCGTGGCCGGTTTCACGGGGTATTTGACTTCTCGTAAATGATCCGGAGCCCCTCTAAGGTCAGATCCGACTCCACCGATTCGATGACGTCGCAGACCCGGCCCAAAAGCGGGGCAAGCCCTCCGGTCGCGATCACCTTCGGGGCCGGGTCCATCTCCTCCCGCATCCGGCGGACCATCCCCTCGACCAGACCCGCATAGCCGTAGATAATCCCCGACTTGATGCTGCCGGCCGTATCCTTGCCGATCACCCGGTCGGGCGCGATGAAAATCTCCACCCGGGGCAATTTTGAGGCATACTGAAAGAGCGCCTCGGCCGAGATCATGATCCCGGGGCAGATCGCGCCCCCCAGATACTCCCCGGCTGCCGAGACCGCATCAAAGGTGGTGGCCGTGCCGAAGTCGATCACAATTAAACTCGTTTTGTACTTCTCATATGCGGCCACCGCGTTGACGATCCGGTCCGCGCCCACCTCGGCCGGATTGCTGTAGAGAATCGGCATTCCGGCAGAAGTCTTCGGGTCCACCCAGAGGGGCGCATGGCCCAGATACTTCCGGCAGAAGGCATCCAGAATGTTGACCATGGGCGGCACCACGCAGGAGATGATGGTTCCGGTCACCATATCAGGCCGGAATTCCCCCCCGGAAAAAAGCCCCCGGGCCAGCACGTCGAACTCATCTTCGGTCGTGTTCCGCTCGGTGCGGATGCGCCAGTCCTGCAGCAGTCTGTCCTTTTCGTAGATACCGATAACGGTATTGGTGTTGCCCACATCGATCACAAGCAGCATGGAAGGTTCCTTTCGGTTCTTTTACAGTATTCAATCCATCGGGTTTATGGTATAAAATCCTTAGCAGGGAAAATCGTCTGCACCTTATTTATGTCCCGGGAAGAGTTAAGTCAACGCCAATTCATGCTCCGCATCGCGCATCCATGAAAAGATTCTTTCTCCAGTCCCCGGCCCGGGTATCGGTTCTTGCATTTCTGGTCATCATTCTTTTGGGGACGATCCTGCTCCGGCTTCCGGCCGCAACCCCGGGGCCGCGCATCGGCTGGATCGATGCGCTCTTCACCGCGACATCGGCCACCTGTGTCACGGGTCTGGTGGTGCTGGATACGGGGAACTTTTCCCGCTACGGCCAACTGGTGATTCTGGGGCTGATCCAGGTTGGGGGCTTAGGGATCATGACCCTCTCCACCCTCTTTCTGCTCCTTGCCGGGCGGAGGACCGGCCTCATGGGACGGGTGATCATTCAGGATACCTTCACCCACCGCCAGGACCGGAGGCCCGCAGAGATCATCCGGGAAGTGATCCTCCTCGCCCTTGTAATCGAAGCCATCGGGATCGCCGGCCTCTTCATCTGTTTTCTTCCCCAGACCGATTACCAGTGGAGCGAGGCCTTTTACTCGGCATTATTTCATGCGATCAGCGCGTTCTGCAACGCAGGATTCTCCCTCTATCCCGACAGCCTGATCCGGTTCAAAGAGAGCCTTCCCATCAACCTGATCTTCAGCGGGCTCATCATCTCCGGGGGCTTGGGCTTTCTGGTGATGGCCGAACTGATTGTAACAAAGCCGACGAGCCGGCGGGCCTTCTCCCGGCTGAGCCTCCACTCCAAGCTCTCCCTAACGGCCACCGGGATTCTGCTGCTGGCCGGAACCCTTATTTTTTTGATCCTGGAGTGGAACAACACCCTTGCCCCCTTCTCCATCCCGGGCCGTTTCATCGGGGCATTTTTCCAGTCGGTGACGACCCGGACCGCAGGGTTCAATACGGTTCCCATCGGGGATCTGACCAATGTGACGCTCTTTTTCATCATCATGCTGATGTTTGTAGGGGCATGTCCCGGCTCCTGTGCAGGCGGCATCAAGACCACCACGGCCGGGGTCATCTTCATGATGGGATTCTCCCGCTTTTTGGGCTGGAACCGGCCCAGCCTCTTTTACCGGACCATCTCCGATGAAAGCGCGGGAAGGGCCGTCAGCCTCGTCATCATCGCAAATCTGGTAATCATTGCAGGAACCGCACTGCTGCTGATTACCGAGCTGGGGGAGACCCCGCATCCCGAGAGCCGGGGCAAGTTTCTGGAACTGCTCTTCGAGATGGTGAGCGCATTCGGCACCGTAGGGCTCTCCACCGGCATCACCAATGGTTTGAGTGAGCTGGGCAGGCTGGGCGTCACCCTGGTGATGTTCATCGGCCGGCTGGGGCCTCTGGTGATTGCGATCGCCATCAGCCGCCACCGCACCTCGGCCCGGTTTTACTATGCTGAAGAGAACGTCATGATCGGATAGAGGAGAACCAATTAAATTCATGGGAGATTCATGAAACAGTTTGCCGTTATCGGGATCGGAAATTTCGGCCGTTATCTGGCCACCCGCCTCTATGAGAAGGGGCACGATGTGCTGGTGATCGACAAGAACGCCGCCCGGATTCAGGAGATCAAGGATGTGGTGAGCCAGGCCGTGGTCGCAGACGCCACTGATCCCAAGACCATGGAGGGGTTTGAGCTGGAGAAGATGGACGGGGTGATCATCTGCATCGGCACGGTGTTGAGCAACTCGATTCTGGCCGCGCTAACCATGACCGAACTCGGGGTCAAAAACCTCTATGCCAAGGCATTGAGCCACTCCCACGGACGGATTCTCAACCGGATCGGCGTCACGGAAGTCCTCTTTCCGGAAAAGGATCAGGCCGTCTCCCTGGCCGAGCGGCTCCACAACCCGAACTTGCTCGACTACCTCCCCTTTATCAAAGGGTACAGCATCTCCAAATTCACCCCCCCCGAAAATTATATCGGTAAAAGTCTCCGGGAGCTGGACATGATCAACAAATTCGGGGTGCAGGTGATCGCAGTGGAGGAGAACCCGATGGGAAAGATGAACATCATCCCCACCGGGATCTATACCCTGAAGGCCGGGGATATCCTCGTGGTGCTGGGCCCCGATGATGCCCTGAAAAATTTTGCCGACGAGAAGGCCGACGAGGAGGAATAGGGATTTAAAGCTGCTCCATGAGATCACAGAGCAGGCGCACTCCAAAGCCCTTTCCGCCGGGGCCCGCATACGCGTCCTTCTTTTTCGAGTAGGAAGGCCCTGCGATGTCGATATGAGCCCATCGGGTCTCGCCAACGAACTCGGAAAGAAAGAGGGCCGCGGTGATCGCGCCGCCCCAGGGGCTGTTGGGCATATTGTTGATATCGGCAAACTCGCTCTTCAGCAGTTCTTTGTAATCCTCGGGCAGGGGCATGCGCCAGCACCGCTCATGGGTCTTGTCTGCGGACTCGAGAATTTTTTGGGGCAATTCGTCTTCAAAGGAGAAGACGGCCGCGATCTTCTCCCCCAGTGCCATGAGACAGGCCCCGGTAAGGGTGGCCATGTCGATGAGTGCATCGGGCTTGTAGGTTTCCACGGCATAGGCGATCGCGTCGGCCAGGATGAGGCGGCCCTCCGCGTCGGTGTTGCCGATCTCCACGGTCTTTCCGGAATAGGTGCAGATGATGTCACCGGGCCGGGCTGCGCCTCCCGAGGGCATGTTCTCCGCGAGGGGAAGAATGCCGATGATCCGCTTGTCCGAAGCCCCGATCTTTGCCAGCCCGAGATTTGCCGGCCCGAGATTTGATAGAGTGATGAGCGCAGCGCCCACGGCCGCGGCCCCGGACATATCGCTCTTCATAGTCTCCATGCCGTCTCTGGATTTGATGTCCAGCCCCCCGGAATCGAAGGTGACGCCTTTGCCGACGATCGCGATGGTCTTTTCGGCTCCTTTGGGCGCATAGTCGAGGATCACCAGCCGCGGGGGCCGCAGACTGCCGGCCCCGACCGCAAGGAGTGCGCCGAAGCCCTTCTCTTCCAGTGCCTTTTCATCCAGCACCGTCACCTGAAGATCGGTCTCTTCTGCCTGTTTAGCGATCTCGTGGGCAAATTGATCCGGGGTCTTGTGGTTGGAGGGCAT
The DNA here is from genome assembly GCA_011390345.1 of Desulfobacteraceae bacterium. Classification (GTDB taxonomy): domain Bacteria; phylum Desulfobacterota; class Desulfobacteria; order Desulfobacterales; family JAABSP01; genus JAABSP01. Next base: position 62,850 of record JAABSP010000007.1, on the reverse strand, counting down.
GGAGATCCACTCCCTTGCCATGACCGTTCCGGCACAGATCGTCTCTATCCGCCGGGGCAGATCGGCGAGCTTTTTTTCAAGATCGGCCTTGACCAGGAATTCGATTTTTTCGACCGGCCTCTCCTTTTTCTCCTTCTTGTACCGGTCAAAGACATGGTTGCCCAGAAATGCCCCTTCCATCATGGCCGTTGTCAGCGCCTCCGGGTCCAAGCCGCACTTTTTCGCGGAGGGAACCGCAAAGAGAACCTCTTTGATCTTCTGTTTCACCAGCCCCTGAACCGCCTTTCCACAGAGGGCCCGGAAGGCTTCCGGATCGAGCTTTTCAGCCTTTCCGATCCCCTTGAAGATGATCTGATCGGCCGATACCTTCTCATCGGAATAGAAGATCAGCTCATCATCTTTTTCTCCCTTGAAGGTTTTGATCTTCTTTGCCCGGCGGATCAGCCCGGTAATGACTTTATCCTCGTGAATCTCCTTGTCCTCGCAGACCGGAATCACCAGGGTCTCTACCTTTTCCTTGCTCAGATCGGCGCTTTGCAGATGCAGCACTAGATTTCCTTTCCCATAAGTCGATGGATATTGATTTTTTTAAGTTTTGAAAAGCCTTAGCTACTGGATCAGATTGGCCAGAATCAGCCCGTAAAAACCGTATTCCTTTCCCTGATACTGCCAGCCCAGATGGGCGTAGCAGCTCGAACAGAGAGAGAAGCGCCAACTGTAGCCGGCAAACCAGGTGAACTCCGAGGTGAAGTCTCCCCGGTTCATACAGCCCGGGGCATCGGAAAAGCAGCCGATGTCGAAGACAAAGCCCCCGGGATTGGCAAAGGTATGTATATGGCCCCCGTTGACGGAGATGATCCGGTCTGCGGTGGTGATCTCATGGCGGCAGGCGCCGCAGCGGATGGCCTTTTCCGCTTCGAGATCGGTTTTGTCCTGTGTTCCGGGATCGGGCGCGGCCCCGGAAGCGCCGCCCCTTTCTCCGCTGCCGCCCTTTGCATTCAGCAGAAAAAATTTCCTGAAGCGATCCTCGAAACATTTTTCGGCCGCCCCGTTATCCCTGAGCCTGAAAGATGATATGCTCATTATTCAAGGATATGATTTCATCGGAGATTTTGCAAGGATTTGTTGATCTTGACATAGCGATCTTTTTTGTAATACCATTTCCGGTAATATCCATTATCGTCAATCTCCATTTCCGAAGGTCATGCCATGAAAGTCACCATAAAAGGTCAAGTCACTATCCCCCAGAACATTCGCCGGAAACTGGGAATAACCCCATACACGGAAATCGATTTCATCGAGGAAGATGACCGGGTTTATCTGGTCAAGCGCAGGGGAAAGGAGAACATCCGTGGAAAATTTTCGAAACTGCGGGGGCTGGCCACTGTTGACATGACAACGGACGAGATCATGGCCCTGACGAGGGGACATGACAAAGAGGCTTGATGTGGTTTCGAGTTCGTCCCGGGCCAGCACGGTCCGAAGCGGCGGCATGGATCAACCGACGGAAAGAGAGCTGATGATCGTTTCATAACCGTGGATCAGCCCCGGCTTGACCTGCACCTTCACCCGGATGTTCCGGCCCGTGGTGTAAAAGCCCTGCACCATGTTGAACTGCATCTCCTCCACCACTTCCATCGCGAGATCGTCTTCGGATGCCCCGATCCGGACCGCCTTGTTCTTCAGCAGCTCAAATGCCTTTTTCACAGCAAGTTCTTTGGAGAAATCCTTTTTCACCGCTTCTTCGAAGCCCTCTTCGGGCGCTGCCGAAATCCCCCGCTGGGTATCGCCGAAGAGCGTCACCTCGCAGGTAGTCCGGGCAAGGGCCGCGCCGATGGCATTGGCCACATGCCATCGGGGAACCACTTGGACCTCATAGGTGCTGCGCTGGGAAAGGCGGCGGGCAAAATCGGGGGCAGGGCCGCCGAGAATCAGGATCTTCTCCGGCTTCACCGTCAATCCCTCCTGAAGCTCATGGATGGTATAGACCGGCTTGCTGTTGATCATGTCGATCATCTCTCCTGCGCTCTTCAGTATCCGGTCGCAGGCCCCGTCGAAGATCCGGGTTGCGGCCTCCTCCAATGAGATCGAAAGCACATCTGCAATCGTTTGAATTCCCTTCCGTGCGGCGTCTTTATCACCGTTCTCCATAAGCCCCAGCACGAGAACCGCATCGGTGGGCGTGGGATTTCTTCCGCCGAAGGCCATTGCTGGCCCCAGACGTCCCGGGCCGATCTTCAATTCCCCATTTTCCACCGAGACCGCGCTGTCGCCGCCGATGCCGATGGAGCGGGTCTCCAATGAACGAATAAGGGTCTTGTGCTCCCCCAGGGTGATGCCCAGCGGGTCGAGCAGGGGAACCCCGTCGGTGAGCACGGCCATATCCGTGGTGGTTCCGCCTATATCGAGCACCAGGCAGTCTCCCTTTTTCGGCGCAAATCCGATCGCGCCCATGACGCTGGCGGCCGGGCCTGAAAGGATGCTCTGCGCGGGAAAATCGAGGGAGGCCTCAAAGCTCATGGTCCCGCCGTCTGCCTTGAGTACATGGATGGGAACTGCAAGCCCTTTGTCTGCAAGGGAATTTTGCACTGCCTCGTAGAATTTTCTGTGGATGGGCCTGACAGTGGCATTTAAAAAGGTTGTGGCGATCCGCCGGGGGAAGTTGAGATTGCCGGAGATCTGATGCCCCATGAACATCTTGCCGAAATCGGGCTTGAGCTGTTCATGGATGGCCAGTTCATGGCTCGGATTCCGGGTGGAGAACTTGCCCACAATCCCCACATTACGGATGCCGGCCTCCTCGAGCTTTTTGGCAATCCCCGCGATCTCGTCCCTGTCAACCGGTTCGGTCTCCCGCCCCCGGTGATCCATCGCGCCCGAGACCGCATAGTAGTGGGGATTGGTCCGAAAGAGTTCCGGATCGATGCCGGGGCCCGAGGCCACGATCATCCCCACCTCTGGATTTTTTCCCTGAACAATGGCATTGGTGGTCAAAGTGGTACTCAACACCACCCGATGGATATCCTCCGGATCGATGCCCTCGGTGATCTTCTCGATACCGCTCAGCACCGCATCGAAAAGCGCCGCGGTATCGGTTGCGACCTTGACCTCCCGGATCAGCCCATCTTTTCCCAGCAGAACCACATCCGTATGCGTACCGCCCACATCCAGCCCGATGATCATAAGAGATTCCCCCTGTTATCCGATGTTTTCTCCTGCATCTTTGATGCTATCGGAAATGGTGAGGGTTGTCAAACGGCAAAAGCGGCAGGATTCGAAAGCCGAATCTGAAAAAGGGCTTGACCTTCATACCATTATCGCGCAGACTATAAAATTTTCGTTTGAATCTTTGTTAAGTCCCCCACATCAGGAGTGTTGAAATGAAACTGGGCATTACCGGTCTTCCCGGCGTCGGGAAGACGACCATATTCGAAGCATTGACCGGCAATTTCTCCGATACCGCAAACAAGGCCGAAAGCCGGATCGGAACCGTGAAGGTTCCGGATGAGCGGGTGGATATATTGAGCGAGATGTACAAGCCGAAAAAGACCACCTATGCGCAGGTGGAGTACTTTCTGCCGGGAATGACCGGTGCATCGGAGAAGAAAAAGGATGATCCAGCGATCTGGCGCGGGGTCCGGGATTGTGATGCGCTGATCCATGTGATCCGGAACTTCGGCGGGTACGGCTATGAGACGCCCGATCCTGCGGGGGATTTTACTGCACTGGACCAGGAGCTTGTGATCGCGGATCTGATGGTGGCGGAGAAACGGCTGGAACGGCTGGATGCGGATCGGAAGCGGGGCAAGCCGGTTGTTCAGGAGGAGATCGATCTGCTGCACCAGGCAAAAGAGCATCTGGAGGCGGAAACGCCCCTGCGCCGGATTCCGGAGATCGCATTCTCTCCGCTGCTGCGCGGATTTGCCTTTCTGTCGGCAAAGCCGATGCTGATGCTCTTCAACAACGAGGATGACGATGATGAACTTCCCGAGGCCAAAGGGCTGGTCGATCAGGAAAAATCGATGGTGATCAAGGGGAAGCTGGAGCATGAACTCTGTCAGATGTCTTCGGAAGAGGCCGAGGAATTTTTAAATGAGTTCAACATCACGGCTTCGGCAATGGACCGGGTGATCCAAAGTTCCTATGATCTTCAGGGGCTCATCTCCTTTTTTACGGTGGGCGAAGATGAGGTGCGGGCATGGACCATCCGGGAGAGAACCGATGCGCAGGATGCGGCCGGAACCATCCACACGGATCTGAAAAAGGGCTTCATCCGGGCAGAAGTGATCTCCTATTCTGATCTGATGAGAGCCGGCAACATGGCTGAGGCGAGAAAGCAGGGAACCCTTCGGCTGGAGGGGAAGACCTATATCGTGCAGAACGGAGACATAATCAATGTTCGCTTCAATGTCTAGAAGGCCGCACAGAGCCGGCTGGCCACACTGTCCAGAAAACGCATACCGTACCGGGTAAGCCTGCATCGGCCCCGGCCTGTCCGGACCATTCCTTCATTTTCAAGCTCTTTCAGGGTTTTGCCGAAAATCTTCCTGAAGTCGAGATCGAATATCCCCTCGAACTGGGGGATGTCGATTCCCTCCCGCTTCCGGAGCCCCAGATAGATGGCCTCGATCATCCGCTGCTCCGGGTCAGGCTTCTCCTTTCCCTCCGACGGAACCTGCCATTTCGACAAGCGCTCTACATAATCGGACAGATTCAGATAGTTCCAGCTCCGAAATGGATGGAGATAGGAGTGTGCGCCGGGTCCAAGCCCCAGGTAAGGCATGAAGTTCCAGTATTTGAGATTGTGCCTGGAGCGGGTCTCCGGAGAGCAGGCATAGTTGGAGATCTCATACTGATCATACCCCTGATCTTCCAGAAAGGCGATTGTCAGATCGAAAAGTTCGGCCGCCTCCTCATCAGGCATGGGGGTGATGATTCCCTTCCGGCGCTTCTCATCCAGCGGGGTTCCGGGCTCATAGGTGAGCATATAGCAGGAGAGGTGCGCGGGCCGATGATCCACGGCCCGTTTGAGATCATCCATCCAGGCATTCCGGGTCTGCCCCGGAAGGCCGTAGATGAGGTCGAGACCGATGTTTTCAAAACCGGCTCTTTGGGCTTGGGCAATCCCATAGACCGCATCCTCCCAGGAGTGGATGCGGCCTAAAAACTTCAGATTTTCATTTTTAAAGGATTGGACCCCGAAATTGATCCGGTTGATTCCCGCGCTGCGGTACATCTCGAATGCCTTGAAATCCGCGGTTTTTGGGTTTACCTCGATGGTCACTTCAGGGTTTGGATCGATGCGGAAAATCGTATAGATGGCTGTAAAAATCCGGCGGATCTGCGTCGGCTTCAGCACAGATGGGGTGCCGCCGCCGAGATAGATCGTGTCGAAACAGAGCGGCACATCGGCCAGAAGGCGCATCTCCCGGAATAGCGCATTTATATAGACGGGAATCAGGGATAGATTGGTATCGGAATTGAAATCACAATACTGGCATTTGCATAAGCAGAAGGGGACATGGATGTAAAGGCCGGCGCTCTTTTTGATAGCCTTTGCCGCCCCATCTTCTGTCAATCCTTTTGAAAGTATTGATTGATCTCGCTGCACAATCCGTCAATGGTATAGGTTTTTGCCACCAGATGCACATCAAAACCGAGTTCTTGAGCGGTCTCTGCGGTGATCGGGCCGATGCAGGCCACGGTAACGCCTTTCATGAGCCCGGCCAGATCCTCATCTTCAGGAAGAAGAGATTTGAAATTCCGCACGGTTGAAGAGCTGGTGAAGGTCACCAGATCCACCCGGCCCGCCTCCAATTCCCGGAGCAAGGTCTCCCTTCCGCTGGTGTCCGGATCGGTATGGTAGGTGATGATCTCATCCACGGCCGCGCCCATCTTCCGGAGTTCCACGGGCAGCACAGGTCTTGCCTCGGCCGCGCGGGGTAGCAGCACCTTTTTTCCCGCGATCTCTTCCTTTTCAAATGCCGCAACCACCGATTCGGCCCGAAAGGTTTCTGGGATGATATCGGTTCTGATGCCGAAATCGAAAAGCCGCCCTGCGGTGGCCGGGCCGATGGCCGCGGTCCGGAGGCCCCCAAAGGCACGGGCGTCGAATCCGGTCTCAAAGAGGCGGTCAAAGAAGAAGCGGACACCGTTGACACTGGTGAAGACGATCCAGTCGTAATCGGCAAGGTTACGGATGGCTTCATCCAGAAGAGACCAGTCATTCGGGGGAACGACTTTGATGGTCGGACACTCGATGCAGTGTGCGCCGAGATCGGTCAGTTTTTCCACCAGGTCGCTGGCCTGCTCCCGGGCCCGGGTGACGATGATCCGCTTTCCCAGCAGGGGCCGATGCTCGAACCAACCGAGCCTCTCTCGAAGCCCCACCACTTTTCCCACCACGATGATGGCAGGGGCCTTCATTCCCGCGGCCCTCACCCGTTCGACAATGTTCTCCAGGGTTCCGGATACCGTGACCTGCTCCGTTGTGGTCCCCCAGCGGACCAGGGCCACGGGTGTATCCTCTGCCATGCTGTTTTCGGTAAGCCGGGCAACGATGTTGGGAAGGTTTTTCACCCCCATGAAGAAGACAAGGGTTCCGATCCCCTTGGCCAGATGCTCCCAGTGGATGCTCGATTCCTCTTTTGCGGGGTCTTCATGGCCGGTGATGAAGGCGAGCGTCGAGGTAAAGTCCCGATGGGTCAGGGGAATACCGGCATAGGCCGGGGCCGCGACCGCAGAGGTGACGCCGGGCACGACCTCGAAGGGGATGTTGTTTTCGACCAGCACCTCGGCCTCTTCGCCGCCCCGGCCGAAGATGTAGGGGTCTCCGCCCTTGAGCCGGGTGACGGTCGCACCGGTCTTTGCCTTCTCCACGATGAGAGCGTTGATCCCATCCTGGGAGAGGGTGTGATCTCCGCCCTTTTTTCCTACATAGATGGCATCGGCATCCGGGGAGACATATTTCAGGAGTGTCGGAGAGGCCAGATAGTCGTAGATGATCACATCGGCCTTCTGAATGCAGGAGAGCCCCTTTACGGTGATGAGTCCCGGATCACCGGGGCCTGCGCCGACGAGATAGACCTTTCCGGTTTTGCCGTTTTCGCCCGATGAATTCACAAATGAACTCCCAAAAGAACTCATAGTTCAACCGCCTTCAGCTTATCGAGAATGGAGCCTGCCCCTGCGGCAAGCAGGCGGTTGGCCAGATCCAGCCCAATGGCTCCGGGATCGGCCGCCGGTCCCGACAGGGTCTCCCGGATCACCGAAGATCCGTCCAGCTCTGCAACAAGTCCGGTGATCTGCAGAGTATCGCCCTCGATAGTTCCGTGGGCCGCAATGGGGACCTGGCACCCCCCCTCCAGCCGATGGAGAAATGCCCGCTCGGCCATGACGGCCGTCCGGGTGAGGGGATGGTTCAGAGCATCGATTCGAGGGCCGATGGCCGGATCATCTTTGCGGGTCTCGATGCATAAAGCCCCCTGCCCCACGGCCGGCAGCATCTCGGCATCGTCCAGATACTGGGTGATCCGATGGGCAAGTTCCATACGCCGGACCCCGGCCGCGGCCAGAATCACCGCATCCAGATTCTCCTCTTCCAGCTTCCGCAGGCGCGTGTCCAGATTTCCCCGGAGGGAGACGATCTCGAGGTCTGGCCGAAGGTGCTTCAACTGTGCGCCCCGGCGCAGGCTGCTGGTGCCGATGACCGCGCCTTTCGGAAGCTCGAAGAGCTTCTTTCCGGTCCGGGAGATGAGAACGTCAAAAGGGTTCTCCCGCTCGGGAACCGCGCCGATGGTCAGCCCTTGGGGGATCTCGGCCGGCATGTCCTTCATACTGTGGACAGCCAGATCCACCCGGCCATCCAGAATCGCCTCTTCGATCTCCTTGACAAAGAGCCCCTTGCCGCCGACCTTGGCCAGGGGAACATCTTGGATCTTATCCCCTTTGGTCTTGATGATGACCAGTTCCACATCGAGGGAGGGGTCGTTTTTCATCAGCGCAGATTTGACCCATTGGGCCTGCCAGAGGGCCAGCTTGCTCCCCCGGGTTCCGATTTTGATGATCTTTCCCATCAGTGGCCGCAGCCTGCACAACTGTTTGCCGCACATCCGCCGCAGGAGGTATCGGCCGCGGCGGTCCGGGTGGTCTCTCCGCCGCTGCCTTTGCTGACAAAGCCGCACGCGGACATGAGCTTGTTGACCTCCCTGCATTCACAGGAGGGGCATTCGGGCGTCTCCGCACCAAAGACCAGGCTCTCGAACTGACAGCCGCATTTTTCGCATCGATATTCATAAATCGGCATGATTCTAATCCTTTATCAATAAGTATAGCCATTTTCGATCCTTTACTTTAAGTCGACTGGCAACTTGACTTAAAGTTAAAGCAACACCGATTGATAACCATTTTTTTCGATAAAATCAAGAAGGGTCCGCAAAAAAACGGTCGGCCCCGGATTTTAAAAAAAATGTCCCGGCCCGATGGAGGTTTTCTCCATCCAGGGGCCGGGACATCGATCCAGTTGGCCGGGACAATGTTATCCATTACCCTGGCCATTCAACAATCAGATGGCTGCCCAAATGGCTGCCGGTTTTTTCAGGAGGATCTTACTGCTGCTGGATATCCTGATCTATCTCGTTCTATTCCTGCTTGAACTCGCGCTTCAAGTCCTGGTAGCCCTCTTGAGTCTTTTCCTTAATCTTCTGATACCCCTGCTTCGCACCCTGCTTCATGCTATTATAGTAGCCTCGAAGCTCTCTCTGCCAGCTCTCGCTGTTGAGATTCTCCAGGTCATTCTCGCTCAGTGTCGGAGCCTTTTCCAGATCCTTGCGGTTGAAGTTCGCGACGAGTCGGCTCTCTTCCCCCTGACGAACCACATTCACGGCATGCCAGGGAATCGGGACCAAATCATTCCCCATGCCGAGCCATCCGCCGTGGGAGACGATGAGATAACTGATCTCGCCCTTCCGATTGATGATAATATCGGAGACCTTCCCCAGTTCTTCGCCGGTGCGGCTCATCAGTTCTCTGTCCAGCAGGCTCGAGGCTCTCAATGCCATGTCGGAACGGTGATCCCGATTCTGCGCGGTCGGATTTCGATCGTTTTGGTTCAGCCGCTGCTGCTCGGTCCAGTTCTGCTGCTGGTTCATATCCTTGGTATCGCCTTTATGATCCCGGGCCTGGACATTTCCGACAGCCGCAGCCGTGGTAAAGGTAAAGACAAAAGCGATCAGCATAATCGTTTTCTTCATCTGATTTTTCATCATGTTTTTCATAATGGGACCCCTCCTCCGTACATCGTTTGGATGTTCAACTGGTCCGGCCGGAATCCAGCCTCTCCCAATGAGAAGGAAATTCCAGCCGTCCTTAGTTTACAAGATAGAGAAGAACTGGTTTTCCTTCAATACCCATATATGCCCATATTCGCCATAAAAGATGGGTACTCCTCTTTTTTTTCCGACTTCAGGAATTGACAAAGGGGATTCAATAGGGTATTTACCCCATAAAGAAGGTAGGGTTGACCGGGATTCTACGGGTTTTACAGTAGATATCCCTAAATCAAAGGTAAGGCAATCCTGTATCAACCACAGGGGGTAACATGCAATTTTGCAACCAAAACCAATCCTTCCGCCCGATTCGACCGATTCTCTGCTTCCGGATCATCTTCTGCGCCATTTTTCTTCTTCTTTCAGCCGCAGGCATCGGACATACGGAACAGATCCTATATACTCAGGGGTCCGGAGCCGACTCCCTCGAATCCAATTCCTTGGAATCCAAAATCGAGGCCATCCAGATCCACTGGATCAGAGACGGCAAAGAGCGGCAGACCCTTGTCTCCAGACAGGAGATCCGACAGAAGGAGTACATTCTCCCGGTAAAGGGATATGTGGTCGGCCTGGTGGCCTTCTGCGATGCTGATGTTACGGTTCAGATGGAAGATCACCCCATGAGCCGAATCCGAATCAACCGGGACGGAACCTATTCGGCACGATATTACGGACTCCTGGACCCGGAAGGGATTCCCCGGAAAGTGCGGGAAAATGGCTATTTCGATTCCGAAACCCCACAGGAGCAGACCGAAAACCGGAAAGAGGTCTTTTTAAAAGGGTCATACTCCTATTTCCCCAAAGTGACCGGGGATCAGGTATGGCCCCGGAAAAACTTTAGACTCCGGTTCACTTCGGGCCAAAAGAATAAAGAAGTGGAAATCTATCAGGAATATGGCGGCCTCACTCCCCTTGGCGCACACAAAGAGACCGATTTCTTCTATCTGGGAACCCGGCTGAATCAGCAGAAAGCCCGGATTCAAGACTTTGACGCGCGCCTTGTCAGGATCGCCGATGGCATCGCGCAGGTGAACGGGATCTTCCGAACCGATCTGATCCACCGGGTCGTGATCATCGACTATGACGGGATCAAGAACGCTATCACCCGGGAGGAATCCGACGACATCTGGTTTTATATCAGAACCTTCATTGACGAGCCTCCGGATGAGCTGGCCACCATCGCCGCGCATGAAACCCTGCACAAATATGTGGATCTGCGGCGGTTGACCAAAGACCGGGACATCCGGACCCTGTTTGCGGATCTGAAGGGTTTTTCCCTGTTTACAAAGGAACGGTTTCTTCTCGTCACCGAGGGTATCCTCATAGAGGATGCGACCGGTGCCAATCCCGAGGGAGCCCTCTTCTTCGACTTCATCAATGAAAAGAACTTTTTGGAAAACCGGAAAGGGGGCCATGCCGACGAGAATCTCGATGAGTTCTGCACCTCCTTTATCCATTCCCTGATCCATATCGACCGGCTCGAAGCAAACCTGAAACGGCCCATTCGGACATCGGGCGGCTTTCCCTATATAGAACAGTCCCTGACGCCGGCCGAGGCCGCATCCGTGGCCCGGGAGTATCAGAAGATTCTGGAGGCTATCCGTAAGGAGATGGAGGAAATCGCGTCGGCCGGATTGGACCGGGAGTTTTTGGACCAGCGGCTTGAGGTCTCATACCGGGTCCGGCAGGGCTTCGATGACGCCGGCGGCAATTAGGGGGATCAGGATTTCATGATGGCCCACAAGGCTGATCCCAACCCCGCCCGATGCGGTGGGACGGCCCACCACATTGGTCATGGGCCGATAATGGCGGATGAAGTCGAGATTGATTGCGGTAAATTCCTGAAGCTGATGGCCCAGGTTTCGGACCAGGGTGACGGCCTTTAAAAAGACCTCGGGCAGCAGAACGGCCGATCCCACATTGAAATAGACCCCGCGCTCCAGTTCCGAGATCACCGCGGCATATGTTCTGAAATCCCGATGGGACGCGGCCCCGGCCGCTGCCGGGTCGAACGCGGGATGGATATGGATGATGTCTGTTCCCATTGCGATATGAACCGTTGCCGGAATATCGAGCCGGGCCGCGGCCGCAAAGAGGCTCTTCTGGGCAAGGGGAAGCTTTGCATCCAGAATCGACAGCCCCACTGCCCTGCCCAGCCCAATGGAATCCTTTTTAGCCCGGAGAATGGCTTCGCTGAGAAACTCGGCCGTCTCCTTTGCCATCCCGAATGCCCCATCGCCAAGGGCTGCGGCCACATCCTCGGATGTCCCGCCCGTGGCCGCCATCTCGAAATCATGGATGATCCCCGCGCCGTTCATCGCGATCGCGGTGATGATCCCCCGCTCCATCAGATCGATGAGAATGGGGCTCAATCCCACCTTGATCACATGCGCTCCCATTGCAAAGACCACGGGCCGCCCGGCCTTCACGGCTGTCGAGACCGAATCGACAACCCTTCGGAGATCCGCGGCTCCCAGAATCCGGGGCAGAGTGTCGAGAAATCCAGAGAAGGTATCGCCTCTGCTCCAGGCGCGGGCCAGATCCCCGGCCTTTACCTTGCTTTTCCGCTCCTTCAGGGAATAGGTCTTGAGGGCCGACAGATGAATGGGGTCGGGAATGGGCATGTTCCGTTTTTCCTTCTTACGTTTGGATTTTTCTACAGGTCAGATTCGGCCGGCTTTCATTACCGGGATTCCGTACCGGGTTTCGGTCCCGGCTTTCCGTAGAGTATGCGATCCGTCAGATCACAGAGCAGATGGCCAATGAGAATATGGGTCTCCTGAATCCGGGCCGTGGTATCTGAGGGAACAGCAAAGAGCAGATCCGAATGTTCTCCCATGCGCCCCCCGCGCCGGCCCGTCAATCCAATGGTAAAGATTTCCGCGTCCCGGGCAAGGGAAAAGGCCTGAACCACATTTTCGGAATTGCCGCTGGTGCTGATGCCGATGGCCACATCCGTTTTTCTCCCGAGGGCCCGAATCTGCTTTGAAAAGATCTCGTCAAAGGAGAAGTCATTGGCGATGCTGGTGATGATTGAGGTATCCGTGGTCAGCGCGATGGCCGGAAGCGGGGGGCGGTCCATCTGATACCGGTTGACGAACTCGGCCGCGATATGCTGGGCATCGGCCGCGCTTCCGCCGTTTCCGAAGATCAGGATCTTTCCCCCGGCCTTCAATGCCTGAGAGAGCCGTTCCGCGGCCGCGATCAATGTTTCCAGATGGGATTTGATGCATTCCCGTTTGACCTGTATGCTCTCCTCGACGATCTCCAACACCAGCTTCTGCATTCTTTACCTTTTTTCTCCGTAAGGGATGGCCGTAATTTCGATCAGGATGCCCGGGCCCTTTTCTGCCTCGGCCGCAGCCGATCCAAAAGATGATCGCAGGGGTATCCTAGCCGCAAAGCCCTCTCCAGCTCCTCAACGGCCGCATCCATGTGGTTCTGTTTTAGATAGAGCCGGCCCAGCCGATACCGGAAAAGGCCGTTGTCCGGCTGGATATTAACACTGTGTCGGCAGAGAAGAATGGCAATCTCCATATTTTCATCGATCCGGTCAAAAATGGAGCCGATTCCGGAAAACGCGGCCCCATCGTCCGGCCTCACCTTCAAAACCGCCTTAAAGGCCCGAAGGGCATCTTCGAATTTTTCCAGTTGCAGGCAGCACTCCCCGTAAAGGCGCTGTGCAGGGGCCGATTCGGGCCGAAGCCGGACCCCATCCTTCAGATATTTCCATGCCTCTTCATGGGCTTTTGCCTCCATCTGGATCTTTCCGATCTGATAGGCGGCCTCGAAGAGGTTCTCATCTGCGGCCATTGCCTTTAGAAAATGTCTGAGGGCACGCTCCCTCTCTCCCTCCATCAGATCGATCAGCCCCATATTGTAAAGTGGCATGGCCGCATCCGGATCGATCACGGCCGCAGCCTTGAAGACCCGGAGGGCATCCTTTGTTCTGCCCATCATCCCGCAGCAGACGCCAAGGCTGTTGTGCGCGTTGAAATCCTTCGGATCCAGGAGAATGGCCTCTGCATATGCCGTGATCGCAGCCTGGAGGTCGCCTTTGCTGTAGAAGAGATCTCCGCTGATGTTGAGGCTCTTTCCATCAAATACGACGGTGCTGCTCTCCCCCAGGATCATGGCATGTTCCAGGGCCTTGCGTCCATTCCGGAGAATCCGGGATCGGGGATATTGGGCAAAGGGATAGGATGCGATGCCGATGGTGAGAGTTTCCTCCCGCACCCTGGCCAGGGTCTTGCGAATGTATCTGGCCGCGTCCAGGGCTCCTTTGGGAGTCATCTTCGGCAGAAGACAGGCGAAACGCTTCCGGTCCAGCAGGCCCCACAGGCCAATGCCCCGGCTCCGGCTCAGTTCCAGGGCCCATGCCACATCCAGGAGCAGTTTTTCCCCATAGCTTCTGTTGATCCGCCCCTTGCAGCGGAAGGTGTCGGCCTGAAGGAGCAGAACGGAAAATCGATTCTCACGGTTTGAAGAGTCAAGCAGCGCCTCGGCAAATGCAGCGCCGGTCTCGATATCTGGGAACCGCCGGGAGAATCGATCCAGCGTCACCGAAGATTTATGGACAACCCCCTTCTTCGGATCGGGAACATCTGCTCCGGAAAGGAGGAATTCATCCGGTTGGCGCTCGTTTCGTTGTTTCAGCACGGTGACCATCCTGCTTTTCATCACTCGTTTTCAGTATCCCCTCCAGAAGGCTTCGGATAAGGGGATGGGAAGCCGGTTCAATGGTTCGGGGGTCCATAATGAAAAGGTCGTTTTCGATTCTACCGATCAGCGGGGGCTGCCCCTTCCGGAATCGCTTTTCCAAAGCATTTGCGGATATGCCCAAAACTTCGACGGCCACACCGCGGCTCGGCAGATTCTGGAGGGGCAGCGCGCCGCCCCCGGCCCGGGAAGAAAGATCGGTCAGGGTCAGTTTCAGGTTCGGATCTTCGATGGTTCCAAGGGTTTCGGCAAGGGCTTGGGCCTGAAGGGAGATCTCGGCATAGGAACTGGTCATGGCCTTCAGGGTCGGGATGGCCTCAACAGCCTTTTGCGGATCCCGGTACAGGCGCAGAACGCTCTCCAGGCCCGCGAGCGTCAATTTATCGATGCGAAGGGCCCGGGTGATGGGATTTTTCTTGATCCGGTCGATGTATTCCTTTTTTCCCAGGATAATGCCGGCTTGAGGCCCCCCCAGCAGCTTGTCTCCGCTGAAGGTAACAATGTCCGCGCCGGCCCCCACCGAGTCCTGCACCGTCGGCTCCCTGGCCAGCCCGTACCGGGAGAAATCGATAAAGGTTCCGCTGCCCAGATCCTCCATTACCGGAAGGTTCACGGAACGCCCCAGCCCCGCCAGTTCATCGATGGCCACCTCTTTGGTGAAGCCGACAATGGTATAGTTGCTCTTGTGGACCTTGAGCAGCAGGCCCGTATCCGCATCGATCGCGCCTTCATAATCCCGCAGATGGGTTCGGTTCGTGCTTCCCACCTCCACGAGGATACAGCCGCTCCGGGCCATGACATCGGGAATTCGAAACGCGCCGCCGATCTCCACCAGCTCTCCGCGGGAGACGATCACCTTTTTTCCGGCCGCCAGGGTTTCCAGGCAGAGCAGCACCGCACCGGCATTGTTGTTGACCACCATCGCGGCCTCAGCGCCGCTGATCTCGCAGAGGATCTCCTCCACTGCGGTATAACGCGATCCCCGCTCTCCGCGGGCCAGATCGAATTCGAGGTTGGAGTACTGGCCGGCGACCGCACAGATATTCTCGATGGCCTCCCGGGGCAGCAGGGAACGGCCCAGGTTTGTATGAACCACCACCCCCGTGGCATTGATGAGGGGGATGAGGTTGTGCCGCATCTCCTGCTCGATCCGGCCCCGGATCTCAAAAAGAAGATCCTCATCGGAGAGCCGCTTCTCGTCAAAGCCCTCTTCTTTCAGGATTGCCTGCCGGAAATCATCGGCAACCGATCGGGCCGAACGGGTCAGGACCGAACGGGGGATCTTCCGGGGGTCGAAATCGACCGTTTTTCCTGCCGTCAGAACCAGCTCGAGAATATGATCCACGCCGGGAATCTGCCGCAGCAAATGTTGTTGACGGGGCGTCAATGCCATGATGTCATGCTCCGGACCAGGGCCGGGATACGATGATCGTCCAACTCGATTCTACCATTGTTTCAAGAATTCAATATCGAAAAAAGAGCGGGTGTATTCATATTTTCCATACCAAAGACTACATGCTGCCGGAAAATCATGTAAAATGGTATAACAGAGCGCCGGAAAAATCTCAACCTTCAATTTTTTTGGAGAGCGGTTTTATTTTTTTCTTGCAATCACTGATATTGTACTATATCTATATAGGTTAGACCTTTATTGATAATAGAATAATAGGAGGTAGGCATAGCTCGGTCCCGACAAACCAATCAGGTCAACATCAATCACAAGATCAAAGCCAAAGAGGTTCGGGTGATCGACCCCGACGGCAATCAGATCGGTGTCGTCCCCACCGATAAGGCCATCTCCACAGCGATGGAGTTCGGCCTCGATCTTGTGGAAGTATCGCCCAACGCGAACCCGCCGGTCTGTAAGATCATGGACTACGGGCGGTATAAGTACGAGCAGGACAAAAAGCAGCAGGAGGCGAAGAAGAAGCAGAGTACCTTCCAGATCAAAGAGATCAAGGTGCGGCCCAAGACCGGAGATCACGACCTGGAGGTCAAACTCGGCCATATCCGGCGGTTTATCGAAAAGAAGGATAAGGTCAAGGTCACAGTAATGTTCCGGGGGCGGGAGATCACCCTTTCAGTCCTCGGAAGGGAACTGCTTGGTCGGATCGCTCAGGAAACAGGGGATATCGCGGTTGTGGAGCAGATGCCAAAATTCGAGGGCCGCACCATGGTGATGATCCTCTCCCCCAGGAGCTGAAGGCCGCTTAAAAAGACCATCGAAAAGATCGGATAAGTCTCCGCAGCCTATTCCCTCGCAGTGGGCCGGATCTTCACCCGGATGTTCTCCCGGATGTTCTCTTTGTAGCGGAAGGCGAGCATCTGCCCTGAACAGCGTTATCATGGAAATGGTATCTGCCTGTAGATATCTCAAAAGGTGGCGTGCGCACATATGTGTGATGGCTCACGCCACCTGTTTTTTGTAATATTATCGAATATGTTTCAACAGTCCTCAAGGAGAAACGACCATGCCGAAGATCAAGATAAAGACCAATCGAGCGGCGGCCAAGCGCTTCAAACGGACAGGAAGCGGCAAATTCGTCTACAACAAATCCCATGCCAGCCACATCCTGACCAAAAAGAGCCGGAAGAGAAAGCGCTCTCTGCGCCAGAGCCAACTGATCGATAAAACCAACGTAAAAGAGTTGAAACTGATGCTGCCCAACGGGTAGCGCAGTTCTGAACACTAAGGAGGATCACCATGCGTGTCAAAAGAGGATTCAAGTCGAGAAGACGCCGGCAGAAGGTATTGAAACTGGCCAAGGGCTTCCGCGGGGGCCGCAGCAAGCTCTTTCGGACAGCGGCCGATTCCCTGGACAAGGCCCTGATGTACAGCTATCGGGACCGCAAGGTCCGGAAGCGGGATTTCAGAAGACTCTGGATCATCCGCATCAATGCGGCCGCCCGGATGAATGATCTGAGCTACAGCCGTTTCATGCACGGCCTGAAAAAGGCAAACATCGATCTGGACCGGAAGGTGCTTGCGGAACTGGCTATCTCCGATCCGGACGGATTTTCCAGGATCTCGGCCATCGCGGCAAACGCCTAAGCAAAAGATCGTCTATTCGACAGGAAAGATCATCGTGGACAAGTCCATACAAGAGATCCGGGACGAGGCCATTGCAGCCATTGAAGAGGTTTCGACCCCGGAAGCGGTCGAAACACTTTCGGTTCGCTATATCGGCCGCAAGGGCCAGATCACCCGTTTTCTGAGGAATATATCGAGCCTGCCCCAAGCGGAGCGGCCCGAGGCCGGGAAGCGGGCAAACGCGGTCAAAAAAGAGCTGGAGACCGCACTGAAAGCCGCGGCAGAGCGCCTGGCCGGGTCCGGAGAAGGCGGAGATGCCATCGATGTCACCCTCCCGGGACGGGCACATCTCCCGGGACGGCTCCACCCCATCACCCAGGTCAACCGCCGGATCTGCGAGATCTTTATCCAGCTCGGCTTCGACATCGCGGAGGGCCCCGAGGTGGAGCAGGACTATTACAACTTCGAGGCATTGAACATCCCGAAGAACCATCCGGCCCGGGACATGCAGGATACGTTCTATGTGTCGGACAATGTGGTACTGCGCACCCATACTTCGCCGATCCAGGTCCGGATCATGGAAAAAACCCCCCCGCCGGTGCGGGTGATCGCACCCGGAAAGGTTTACCGGTGCGACTCGGACATCACCCACACCCCCATGTTCCATCAGGTGGAGGGGCTGCTGGTGGACAAGAACATCTCCTTTGGGGATCTCAAGGGCATCCTGACCGTCTTTGTCCATCAGATGTTCGACGACCGGACAGCGCTCAGGTTCCGGCCCAGCTTCTTTCCCTTTACGGAGCCGAGTGCGGAGGTGGATATCCTCTGCGTGATCTGCCGGGGAAAGGGTTGCCGGGTCTGTTCCAGGACCGGATGGCTGGAAGTGCTCGGCTCCGGGATGGTGCATCCCGCGGTCTTTGAGAATGTCAACTACGACACCTCCGAATATACCGGATTTGCCTTTGGTATGGGGGTGGAGCGGATCGCCATGCTCAAGTACGGCATCGATGACATCCGGCGGTTTTTTGAAAACGATCTCAGGTTCTTGAGGCAGTTTTGACATGAAGGTAAGCTTGAGTTGGCTCAAAGAGTACGTCTCCTTCGATCTTTCTCCGACGGAGCTGGCCGATGCCCTCACCATGGCCGGCCTGGAGGTGGAGGCCGTGGATGACCGGTATGCCCACCTCTCATCGGTGGTGGTGGGCCGTATCGAAGATGTCCGGCCCCATCCCGATGCGGACCGGCTCCGGGTCTGCACAGTGGATGCCGGAAAAAAGCGTGTGACGGTGGTCTGCGGCGCGCCCAACGCGGAACAGGGAATGATGGCGCCGCTGGCCCTGCCCGGCACGGTGCTGCCGGATGGCCTTGAACTCTTTCGCAGCCGCATCCGGGGCATCGATTCCGAAGGGATGCTCTGCAGTGCCGGAGAGATCGGACTCGGCGCTGACAGAAGCGGACTGATGTCCCTTCCCCCTGATCTGCCGATCGGCGCGCCCATTGCCGATGCCCTGAATCTTTCCGACATCGTCTTTGAGATCGGCCTCACCCCGAACCGTCCTGACTGCCTCTCCATTCTGGGTGTGGCCCGGGAGGTGGCCGCGATCGCGGGAAAAGCGCTTGGCTATCCCGATATCCAACTGCCCGAGGGGAAAGGGCGGATCGATGAAGAGACATCCGTGACCATCCAAGATCCGGATCACTGCCCCAGATATGCCGCGCGGCTTATTTCCGGGATAAAGATCGGCCCCTCCCCGGAATGGCTCCGGAACCGGCTGCTTTCGATCGGGCTGAAGCCGATCAGCAACATCGTGGATGTGACCAACTTTGTGATGATGGAGATGGGCCAGCCCCTTCATGCGTTTGACTTCGACCATCTGGAAGAAGGCCGGATCGTTGTGCGGACCGCCAGAGAGGGAGAAAAATTCATCACCCTGGATGATAAGGAGCGGACCCTTGCCGGGGATATGCTCATGATCTGCGACGGCGTAAAACCGGTGGCCGTGGGCGGCGTCATGGGCGGCCTCAACTCGGAGATCGAGGATGGGACCACCCGGGTGCTCATCGAAAGCGCCTATTTCGATCCGGTCAGCATAAGAAAGACCGCGAAACGGCTGGGGCTTGCCACCGATGCCTCCCACCGGTTCGAGCGGGGGGTGGACCCGGAAGGGACACTGAAAGCTTTGGACCGGGCGGCCCAACTCATGCTGGAAGTGGCCGGCGGAGAGCTGGTGAGCGGCCGCATCGATGCGCGGCCCAAAGTCATCGGCACAAGTCCCATCACTTTAAGCATCTCCGGGACCAACCGCCATCTGGGAACGGATCTGGACGGCGAAGCGATCAAACAGTACCTGAAATCCCTGGAGTTTGCCGTTGCATCAAAGAGCCCCAATGATCAAAAACCCAATGATCAAATAGAGGATACCGAAGGGGACACTTTGACCGTCACCCCCCCCTCCTTCCGGGTAGATGTCTCCCGTCCCGAAGATCTTATGGAGGAGGTGGCCCGGCGCTGGGGGTACAACAACATCCCGACAACCGTGCCGGTGCTGCCAGTGGAGGCCAAGCCCCCCGCAGGACCATTGGGGCTTCGGAACGAGATCCGGATGATCCTGACAGGTCTCGAATTCATGGAGGCCATCAACTACAGCTTCATCCATGCCGAATTTCCGGATCATCTCGGTCTGGACCCGGAAGATGACCGGCGCCGGACCGTGCCGATCGTAAACCCACTCACCGAGGATCAGGCGGTCATGCGGACATCTCTGGTTCCGGGGCTGCTCTCCGTGGTGAGCCGGAACCTCTCCTGGCAGATCCGGACCATCAAGCTCTTTGAGGTGGGAAAGGTCTTTCTCCCAAAGGCCGAAGATCCGGCAGATGCCCTGCCGGACGAGCCTGAGATGCTCGCATGCATCTGGACCGGTATGAGGGAAGGCCACACCTCCTGGTACGCGAAGGATGCCCCCATCGATTTCTACGACATCAAAGGCGCGGCCGAGGGATTGCTCCACGGACTTCGTGTGGAAGGAGCCCGGTTTTCGGGCATGGAGAAGGCGAAATGCACCTATCTCCGGTACGGCCATGCCGCGGAGATCAGGGCCGGTGATGTAACGACCGAAGAAGCTGCGAACGAAGAAGCTACGATCGGCTGGGTAGGCGAGATCCGGCCCGAAGTGCTGGAAAAATATGAGATCAAGCAGCCGCTCTTTATCTTTGAATTCTATCCGGAGCGGATGCGCCGCGCGATCCGGCCGATCCTGCAGAGCGATCCCATTCCCAAATATCCGTCCGTCTCCCGGGATATCACATTGATTGTGGATAAGACCTTGGAGTCGGAAAGAATCCTGGAAGCCATCCGGGATACCGGCGTTTCCGGCGTGGAACTGGTGGAGGAGAGCTACGTCTTCGGCGCATATGAGGGGGGAAACATCCCCGATGGAAAACGGAGCCTTTCATTCCGCATAGTCTATCGGTCTCCGGACAGGACTCTGGAGGACGAGGAGATCAACCATGTCCACAAGGCCATTGCAGACGGTCTGCTGAAGCGGTTCAAGGCAGATCTGCCGACCTGATCCCTCTGCCGGCCTGATCGTCTGGTTGAAAAACAGATAGCATCGGGTTGCGTCGTTTATGTCATTTGTCGTTTAGGTCCTTTATGTCGTTTTGGTCATTTTGTCCTTTCTCCGGCATCGAGGCTGCAAAAATCATAGCCGCAGAACCATCCGGATCATGCAGGTCCAGACCCGATTCCGGTCATACGCGAGGCTGAAAGTCGGCCTGCTGCCGAAAAAGGAACCGATGGCCGGGTGGATGTATTCCAATTCCCACAGCGCCTCCTCGGATTCGTATTTGAACCCGGCCTCGGCCTCATAATAGTCGAAATGGGCCCGCAAAGAGGCGTGGGGCTGCATCCGATCCAGATCCACATAGATATAGGAGGAGAGGGACAGGGAATAGAGCTTCTCCTTCTCCTCCACCGCCTCCGTCACCTGCCCCGGCAGATAGAAAGATCCTTCGCTTTCGTTCACTCCCCTGCTGTATTCCGCCTTGAAATACCTTCTCAACTGTTGTTCGATCCGCTTCAGCGTACTCCCCAGCGGCGTCCATTGAAAGAGATCCGCGGCCGCCTTGGAGATCACGTCCGATGCTATATCCTCCCGCATCTCAGTGCTTTTCACCATCTCCCAGTCGTAAAACCCCGCCTCCCATAAGATGGGCAGATATCCCTTGTACCGATCCTCCGCTTCTTTGGAAATCCGCAGCCATTGGACCGCCATCTCCTTCTCCAGAAGCCTGGCCCTAAGCGCATTTTCAAGCAAAAAATTGTTCGGATTTGTAGAAAAAGGGTTGTCGATTTGAGAAGATTCTGAAATGACCAGCAGGGGAATGAGACGAACCGAATAGCCCACTGCGGCAGCCCGGTCAAAAAAGAGCAGAAAGAGCAAAAACATCCCGCACGCAGCAAACCAGCGCCCTCGCAAACCAAAGAAAAAAACCACCTCCGCCCCATCTCATCTTTCATCATTTGAGAACAGATCTCTTTTGAAGATCGCAATCGCCCCCTTTACAATGGAATGAAGCGGCGGGAAGATCAATGGGGAGGAGACGGTAAACCCGGGGAAGGAATATCCTTCTTCCTGCCCTTTTCCTGTTGATCCCCTGTTGATCCCCTATTGATCCCCTATTGATCCCCTATTGGTCTCCTATTGGTTTCCTGTTGATCCCCTATAGGTTTCCTATTGATCCCGGTACATATTTCTCAGCTTCGGCTTTTCGATCTTTCCGGTAGGATTTCTCGGAACCGGATCGAAGAAGAAGCGGCGGGGCCGTCTGTATCGCGGAAGCCCCTTGCAGAACTCCCGGATCTCCTCCTCTTCCAGATTCCGTCCCGGCTTGAGCTGGACCACCGCGGCCACAATCTCCCCCAGCCGCTCGTCCGGAAGGCCGATGACCGCGACATCCCCGATATCCGGATGCTCCATGAGAAAATCCTCGATCTCCACCGGATAGATATTTTCGCCGCCGGTGATGATCACATCCTTTTTCCGGTCAACCAGCCATATGAAGCCCTCCTCGTCCTTGCGGGCCACATCCCCGGTCAGGAGCCAGCCATCCTGCAGGACTTCGGCCGTGGCCTCGGGATTTTTGTAATATTCCTGCATCACACCAGGACCTTTGACGATCAGCTCCCCCGGGGTTCCGTTCTCAACAGGATTCATCTCCATATCCACGATCCGGCACTCCCAGTCGAATCCCGGCAGTCCGATGGCCCCAACTTTGTGGAGATTCCCCATCCCGAGATGAACACATCCCGGCCCTGTGGCCTCGGTCAGCCCGTAGTTGGTATCATACTGGTGGCCCGGAAAGACCTTCATCCAGTTCCGGATCAGGCTCTGCGGCACCGGCTGCGCGCCGATATGCATGAAGCGCCACTGATCCAACCGGTATCGGGAGAGGTCGATCCTTCCGGCCTCGATCTCGATGAGGATATCGTGGGCCCACGGAACCAGCAGCCAGACCAGCGTCACCCGCTCCTCGGATACAGCCTCCAGTATCCATTGGGGCTTCACCCCCTTCAGAATCACAGCCTTTGCCCCGACAATAAAGTTGCCGAACCAGTGCATCTTGGCTCCGGTATGGTACAGCGGCGGAATGCAGAGGAAATTGTCCCCAGGGGTCTGGTTGTGGTGCCGATTTTCCAGATAGCAGGCGAATTCAAGATTTCTGTGGGTGAGGCGGACCGCCTTGGGCAGGCCCGTAGTTCCGGAGGTGAAATAGAGGCCAGCCGTATCCATCAGTTCGATGGGAATCTTCGGGTCCTGCGCGGAGACGCCATCGATAAAATCCGGCAAAAACGCGGCCCAGTCCGGACAGCTCTCTTTCTCCCCCACATAGATATAGCAGTTGACGCTGATATCCAGATCCCCCTTGATCGCCTCGATCCGCTCTATGAATTCGGGGCCGAAGATCATGGCCTTGGCCCCTGCGGTCTCGTTGCAGCCGCGAATCCCTCTTTCGGAGAACCGGAAGTTGAGGGGAACGGCCCACGCTCCGGTCCGGAGAATCCCGAAGTAGACCGGCAGCCACTCCAGGCTGTTCATCATGAGCTGAATGACTCTGTCTCCCTTTCCAATACCGCAGGCGAGAAGCGCGTTGGCCAGTCTATTGCTCTGGCGGTGAAATTCCACCCAGTCGATCTCCCGGCGCAGGTTCTTTTCCGGCTCCCTTTCGATCAGTGCGGTATCGCTTCCGAAGCAACGGGCATT
The DNA here is from genome assembly GCA_011390345.1 of Desulfobacteraceae bacterium. Classification (GTDB taxonomy): domain Bacteria; phylum Desulfobacterota; class Desulfobacteria; order Desulfobacterales; family JAABSP01; genus JAABSP01. The sequence continues at coordinate 39,511 of JAABSP010000007.1, read as the reverse complement.
TCTTGTCAATATCTCCGTTATGATCATCTCTTTAAGTCCTGTATTCCATAAAGAAAGGTTTGCAAAATCTATGGCAATAGCGGGAACACCCGGAAAAGTCAACCGCGTTTTGGCCCCAGAGAAGATCAGTCACTGCATGTCCTTCATTCATCGACTGTATCGGATTCATTGATTCTACTTGACAGCCGCATACATCTTATAATATGTATCGAAATTCGGTTTGATCCGCACGGGGATACCCCCCCTGCCGGGATGTTTGTTTAACCTTGAAAGCACAGAAGGAGAAGAAAGCATGGCTAACAAGTATCAGGAAGCGTATGAGAGATCACTGAAGGACCCCGAAGGCTTTTGGGGGGAGGCTGCCGAGGATTGCCATTGGTACAAGAAGTGGGACAAGGTGCTGGATGATTCCAACAAACCCTTTTACCGATGGTTTGTCGGCGGTGAAATGAACACCGCGTACAATGCTTTGGACTACCATGTTGACAATGGCCGCGGGGATCAGCTCGCGCTGATCTATGACAGCCCTGTGACGGACACCATCAGGAAATACACCTACACCGAACTCCGGGACGAAGTGGCCAAGTTCGCCGGGGTTCTCCAGGATCAGGGCGTGGTCAAGGGAGACCGGGTGATCATCTACATGCCCATGATCGCGGAAGCGGCCATCTCGATGCTGGCCTGCGCCCGGATCGGCGCGATCCATTCCGTGGTCTTCGGCGGATTTGCCGCCAAAGAGCTGGCCACCCGCATCAACGACGCCAAGCCCAGAGTGATCGTAACGGCCTCCTGCGGCATCGAGGTCAAGAAGGTGATCGCGTACAAGCCGCTTCTGGACAAGGCCATCGATTTTTCGGACTACAAGCCGGAGAAGTGCGTCATCATCCAGCGCCCCATGGAGAAGGCCACCATGATCGAGGGCCGGGATGTTGACTGGGAAGAGGCCATGGCCAAAGCCAAACCGGCCGACTGCGTACCAGTGGCCGCAACCGACCCCCTCTACATCCTCTACACCTCCGGCACCACGGGACAGCCCAAGGGCGTGGTCCGGGACAACGGCGGCCATATGGTAGCCCTGAAATGGACAATGAAGGCCGTCTACGATATCGACGCCGGGGATGTATACTGGGCCGCGTCGGACGTGGGCTGGGTCGTGGGCCACTCCTACATCATCTATGCACCGCTCTTCAAGGGCGCCACCACCATCCTCTTCGAGGGCAAACCCGTGGGAACTCCGGACGCTGGCGTCTTCTGGCGGATCATCTCCGAACACGGCGTCAAGAGCCTCTTCACCGCGCCCACCGCGTTCAGGGCCATCAAGCGGGACGACCCCAAGGGCGAAATGATCAAAAAGCACGACCTCTCCAACTTCAAGATCCTCTTTCTCGCGGGCGAGCGCTCCGATCCGGACACGATCCAGTGGTCCGAGCGGAACCTCAACGTCCCAGTCATCGACCACTGGTGGCAGACCGAGACCGGCTGGGCCATCTGCGCCAACTGCATGGGCCTGCACTACTTCCCGGTAAAATACGGCTCCCCCACAAAGGCGGTGCCGGGCTGGGATGTGCGGGTGGTGGACGAGGCCGCAAAGGAGGTCAAGGCCGGGGAGATCGGCGCACTGGTGGTCAAGCTGCCCCTGCCCCCGGGAACCCTGCCGACCCTGTGGCAGAACGACGACCGGTTTGTGGAATCCTATCTGGAGGAGTTTCCGGGATACTACAAGACCGCAGATGCCGGCTTCATCGACGAGGAAGACTATGTCTATGTGATGTCGAGAACCGACGACATCATCAACGTCGCGGGCCACCGCCTCTCCACCGGCGCGATGGAAGAGGTCCTCTCGGATCACCAGGATGTGGCCGAGTGTGCGGTCTTAGGGGTTGAAGACCAGCTCAAGGGACAGGTCCCCGTGGGATTCATCGTGCTCAAGGCCGGGGTGGATCGCCCCGACGAGGAGATCGTCAAAGAGGTGGTGGGGATGGTCCGGGACCGGATCGGACCCGTTGCGGCCTTCAAGACCGCGACCGTGGTCAAACGGCTGCCCAAGACCCGCTCTGGAAAGATCCTCCGGGGAACCATCCAGAAGATCGCGGATAACAAGGAGTTCAAGGCGCCGGCCACCATCGACGATCCGGCCATCCTCGGCGAGATGGAGGATGCGCTGAACAAGATCGGGTTGGCCAAGTCGAGAAAATAGAAGCGGCCCATCATTTCACTTTGCCAAACGGCGGATAAATTGCTATGAATCGTGACGGGGCCGGCAGAAGGTCCGGCCCCGGCTTTTCTTCGGACAATCGCAGCCGTAGGAAAGATCCGATCTTAAGGGTTGGATTTGCAGTATAGTATTAATTTTTTCCAAGCAGTTTTTTTATTAATTTTTCTAAATGGAGGAAAGAAGAGAAATGGCAGAAGAGGTAAAACTGGGAAATCCCGCGGTGGTCGGTCTGGCAGGTTTTGGTTTGACGACGTTGATTCTGCAGTTCCACAACGTGGGATGGTGCGGTGTGGGGCCTGTGCTGGTGCTGGGGCTGGTCTTCGGCGGACTGGCCCAGATGATCGCAGGACTCCAGGAGATGAAGACCGGAAACAACTTCGGCTACAGCGCATTCACCGCATACGGCTGCTTCTGGATGGCTCTGGGGCTGATCTTCATCCTCAACTATCTGGGCGTCTATAAATCGAGCACAACGGACGTGGGCTGGTTCCTGGTGGTCTGGACCCTCTATACCGCGATCATGTGGGTCGGCTCCATGAAGATCAATGGCGCACTCGCCTCCACCTTCACCCTGCTGCTGCTCGGCTTCATCCTGCTGGATCTGGCCCATTTCGGCTATCCGCAGTTGACCAAGGTGGCCGGCTATGTGTTGATGGTCTGCGCGCTCAACGCGTGGTATGTGATGGCCCACATCATCTATGCCGATGTCTTTGGCAAGGATGTGCTGCCGGTCGGAAAGCCCTGGATCAAGTAATCCCGTGACAGGTTCCTTTTAGGAGCCTTCCGCTCTGCCCGGCAGCACTCCTGCCGGGCAGAGAAATGAATAAAAAAGGCGTCGCCAAAGCCCTGAAGCTTTGGTCAGACGCCTTTTTTTTCCGCTTCATTTCCAGCCTTTTCAAGGCTGCTCTGTTCCGATTATTCCCGGACCCTTAGTGCATCATACTGGTATAGATGCCGGCGCCCAGGAAAAGATCCTTTCCTGGAATCCGATAGATGTAGGTGACCTTTTCAGAAGGGATCGTCTCGCCCGGCTTGGGCCAGAGATAATCGACCCACCCTTCGCTCTGGTTTCTGGCCATGTTGACGAAATGGACAAAGAGCGCCTTGTTGTTGGGGTCCGTCACCAGCAGCAGGTGGTCCCTTTCCGTCAGCTCCGGCTTGACCGGATGGGCCAGCATCTTCCCGTCCAGGTTCATCAGGAAGACATAGCTGTCCTTCCAGACAAAGGGGCCGTCTTTGTCATTGATCTGTTTAATGGCCGCGTCAACCCCTTTGCTTTCGATCAGTTCTGCCGCCTCCCGAACCTTGGAAACGCATTCGCCCCGGGTTGCGCCGGCCCCAAAGGCCTGTCCGCTCAAAAGAAGACACAAGGCAACAGCCATTCCGATGGTCAGATATCTTTTCATCTCGTTTCAGCCTCCATTTTCAGTTGGTTACCATTACCGGCGATCATCCGATCGCCCTCGCCTCCGGTCGAAAACTTTTGTATGGACTCACCTCCTTTTCATTCTTATTGTTTATTTATCGATATTTATCTTTGGATTTCCTGTCGGACCAACGTAACGGACCGACAATTTCCGATCGAATCAGAATTTTGTTGATTTTTTATCATAAAACACATAAAATTGGAATAGAAAAAATAAATTTTTTTTCATCATATTCTGAATAATCTTCATGATGTTTTTTTAAAAGGCCGCAGGCTTTGAAAATCGGGAATCCGAGAAAGCCTGCACTCCAAAGACCCTTTACCTGAAGGGAGGACGAAATGAGAAAATTTACATTACTTACACTGGTTGCGGCGGCAGGGATCTTTCTGCTGACCGGTGCGGCATGGGCTGATGACTTCAGCAGCCACTACCGGATCTTTGGTCAATTGAACCCGGAAAAGGGGGACGCGGATCAGCGGGAAGCTCCTGCGGTAAAAGCGGAGGAGCCCCATGAGGGAGAGCGGATCTTCGGCACGCTCAACCGGGAGGGAGAGGAGAAGGAAGGAGCCCGGCAGATGGCCGGCATGGTGGGCCGCCCCTCCAGCAAGGCTTTGAACAGCAATGTTCCGCCGGGGGATGCGCCCTGATCCGGTATCGTTTCCCTCTTTTCCTTTTATCCTTTATCACGGCCTCGACCGGGTTCTCCCCGGTTCTATGCTTTGATCCGGCAGATCTCAGCCGTCTGCAGGGGGAGAACCGGTGCGAGGCCTGTGATCTAAAGGAAGCGGACCTCAAAAGCGCATATCTTGTCCGGGCCCAGCTCAAAGGGTCAGATCTGTCCGGAGCCGATCTATTTGAGGCCAATCTTCTCGGGGCCGATCTCAAGGATGCGGATCTGAGCAGCGCAAACCTTGCCGGAGCCTCTCTGCAGAAGGCGGACCTGAGAGGGGCGAATCTGAAAGATGCCTATCTCATGGGCGCACATCTCTTATCGGCCGATCTCTCCGGTGCGGATCTTTCCAGGGCCGACCTCCGGGGAGCAGGGCTGCATGGAGTGAGGGCTTTTGGAGCCCGTTTTACCGATGCCAACCTCGAAGGGACCCGACTCATTTCGGCAATCCTTTCGGATGCGGATCTGCGGGGGGCTCGTCTCAAAGAGGCGGACATGCTCCGCGCCGAGCTGAACAACGCGGATCTCACCGATGCCAATCTTTACGGGGCCAACCTGGTGGATGCCCTGTTCATAAAAGCAGATCTCACCCGGGCGGATCTGAAGAATGCCAATATCTGGCAGACCTATCCCCGGAGGGTCTGCCAGCCCCACGACCGATGGATGGGATGCTTCAAGGATGCCCGCCTGGACCATGCCATCTGGACCGACGGAACCCGGTGCAAAGAGGGCTCCGTGGGCCGCTGCATTCCCTGAAAATCCCACTTTTTCACCACTCCGATTTTTCTCCAAATAGCAGATTGATCAACATACCGAAATGTGGTAAACATGAGTCTGTTCCGCAGGATCAATGTCGGGAACCGCTCCCCGGCCATCTGATGTTCGATACTTACTATGCAGGGAGAAAGGATGCAGTCATGATCATCAAGGGAAAGCTATTTGCCGAAGCACCGATCTATCGGGGAAATGCCAGAAAGACCCTATTCACCCGGGACGGGGACGGAACCCACCGGCTGGTCTCACTGGCCGGCGAGATCTCCGGCACGGCTCAGGCCCTGATGGATGCGTTTGTGGGCCAGTCCAAAAACGGCAAGAACACGGGCCTTCTCAACCAGCTCTGGGGCAGGCTCTACGGTTCGGCCATGCCGGACGGGATCATCTCCAAGGTGGACTGCAAGCTGGACAAGGGTAGCTATCCCAAGAACAACTTCTTTGACATGCGCATGGGCATCAAGCTGGACGAGGACCGGTGGGCCGCGGAAGCCAATGCCAACTATAAGATGGAGACCGTACTCCGCCACAGCAACTTCGACATGGTCATGGAGGCCTCCGACGCGGTCCTTCAAAAAGGGGACAACAGCGCAAAGCTCTACTATCTCCTCAAAGAGCTGCAGGAGGGCCGCTTCTGGTTCGGCGCGGGCAAGAGCAAGGGGCTGGGCCGGCTGCGCCTGACCACAAAGCTTCCGATCCCCGAGCCGGACAATGCCCCGACCCTGCGGGACAATGCCAACCACCTCACCATCGACTTCTCCTTCAACTCGGAAAACCCGATCCTGGTGGGCTGGAACTGGGGCAAGATCGATCCCGAGACCGCAGCCTTCTCCGCGGTGGAGGGGCGGCAGTTGGTGGAGGCCATGAAGGATCTGCCGGCCCCTATCCGGGAGCGGCTGGAGATGGCTCTGGGCGGCGCGATCTTAAACCCCGACGACTGGAAGGCCAAATTTGCCGATTTTCTGCCCCGGATCACCGCGATCTGGCTCAATGAACAGTCCTCGGGCGAATCCGAGGCATATGTGCTGCCCGAGAGCGCGATCGCAAAGCTGAGCAAGGGGAAGCACGCGCTTCAGAAGAAACTGTTGAACAAGATCAAACCCTTTGCGGATCAGCCCTTTGAAAGCCTGGAGGCCGCAGACGAAGCCTTTAAAGAGGCCCTGGGAAAAAAGGCCAACATGGCCAAACGGGTCACGGATCTGGTGGAGAAGACCACGGCTGCCGAAAAGGAGCTGAACCAGAAGGCATGGGATCAGGTGGCTGACGGCCTGGGGATGGACAAGGAGATGAAGGAAAAGGCCGCGGCCCGGCTCTCCGAAAAGCTCAACGACGAACTCGGGATGATCAAGGCATTGACCCCTGCGGTGAAGAACGCGCTCCCCCGCCTCTACGAGCAGGTGGATCAGCAGATCCGGCTCCTTCAAAGCGATGCATGGGTCGAAGAGGAGATCAAGAACCGCGAAGAGCACATGCTCATCAAGAAGATGCTCAAGGAGGGGAAGATCACCGAGTACCAGTGGAACGATCCGGGCATGGTTCCCGAGGGGATCCGCTCTGCGATCTGGCGGGAGTTTCTCGATGCGCACAACCGGGTACAGTACCGTCACATGCTCAACGAGAAAAACCTGAACAAGAGCATCACCAACGACAAGAATCAGATCGAATTTTTAAAAACCTACCGGGACAGGACCCGGCAGGAGCTGGCCCAGCCTCACCATATCGACTACCGGGCCGGGGGCCCCGCCAACCGGGTGATCTCGAAAAAGTACGGCAAGCCCTATGATAAGGTCTTCATGCGTATGCTCTCCTGGGCCCCGTCCCAGCAGGAGGAGGGATCATGGGAGATCTACATTCCGGGCAGCACCATCAAGGGCGCGTTCCGGAAGCGGGCATCCCAGGCGCTCAAGACGCTCTGGGGGGACAACCGGAAGACCCAGGAGGCGATCAGCGCGCTCTTCGGGGCACAGGGCCGGCGGGGGATCATCTTCTTCTCGGACGCGTACCTTAAAGACCCGGACGATTCAAGAAAATCCTGGTGCTCTATGGACGGCATCCGGATGGACCCGAAGACAGGACAGCCCGTAGAGACGGCCAAACGGGACTATCTCTTTGCCTACGGTGAAAAGCTCCGGTTCCATCTGCGGATGGACCTGCAGGACATCTCGGACAAGGATCTGGAGCTGATCTCCATCCTCTTCCATCTGATCGAAGACTTTCAGCGGGGCGACATCCCACTGGGGGGTGAGAAGACCTCCGGCTTTGGCTGGGCCGAGGTGAGGGTAGAGGGGCTGACCTGGCTCACCGGTTCGGAAAAAGGGGTGACAGGGAAGCTCTTTGAGAATCCCAAGTTAGAGCATAAGGGCGCATGGCAGGCCATGACCCTGGAGAGCGAGGCCGCGAAAAAGGCACTGACGCCCATCGCCCCCATCACCGCGGAAAAGGGCGCGGTCACGGATCAGCCCCCCGTAACTCCGGTCGGCTTTATCTCCCACCGCTCCTTTGGCGGGAACTGCGGCACCCTTCACATCGATGCGGAGCTGCTCACCCCCATGAACATCCAGGAGAGCGGGGAGCCCACCGCCACAATCGAACTCGAAGAAGGCCCCGTCAACGGCTGGGATTTCTTCTCCATGTCCCCTCCGGAAAACGATCTCCGGGAGACAGATCGAGTCTATGCCATGCCGGGCCGCAGCATCAAGGGGATGATCCGCCACATCTATTCCATCACCACCGACACCCGGGCTGAGAGCAAGGAGATCGGGAAGCTCAACCCGGCCGATTCCCTCTTCGGCTGGGTGGGCAACGGCCCCAACCAGGCGCTGATGGGCCGGCTCTCCTTTGGCTTTGCCGCCTTCGAGCCCCTGCAGAAGGCCCCGGCCTGGTTCAAAGTCCCCTATCCTTACGGCGAATGGGAGTTTACGGCCGGCAAATGGATTCAGAGGCCGGACGCGGCCGCGCAGAAACTGCGGATCGCCGGCCACTGGCGGATCTTTCCCAATGTGCCCCTGGCCCCCATTGTGGAGCCGCTCGGTGATTTCAAGCCCGACACTGTGGCGGCCCGCTATTTCAGGGCAATTCTGCCCGGGGAGAAGGCCCGCTTCACCCTCCGGTTCTGGAACCTGACGGACGAGGAGCTGGGCCGGCTGCTCTGGTGCATTCTGCTGGAGAAGAACATGGCCCATAAGATGGGAAACAACCGGTATCTCGGCTTCGGAAGCCTGCGCCTCTCCCTTGCGCCCGAGAGCTTTCTCATCGACTGGGAGAAGCGTTATGCCAAAAAAGCGGAATCGGAATGGCGCAGGACCGTGGAGCCGGAGAAGTTCATGAACGCCAAGTACATCGCGCACTACAATGACCTCAAACAGGGGCTGAATGCTGACGCCCTTTGATTGGCTCCGGGAGTGCCGCACCGGCGGAGAGCTGATGGCTGCGCTGGAGGGGGAGAAGGGCGGAATCGATCTCTACACCGAAGAGAATGAGATCGCGCCGCCCCTCTCCCTCTTCGACCATCCCTGCAGCCGCTGCTGGATCTATCGACCGGACGATAAATCCCCCAGAGATTTCTGCACCACCTGCGAGTCGATCTATATCCGCTCCAGAAAGCTGGGAAAGCAATCGAGACAGACCCTGCTGGTCTGGGGATATGTCAACGAGATCCCGGACCCGCTCCGCCGGCGGCAGGGGTTTTACGAGGATCGGATCTGCGGCGCGTATGTCCATGATCTCCACCGCTTTCTCCTGGCCATGGACCGACGGGAGATCAAGCCCTGGCTCCAGGAGCTGCTCATGTATAACGGCCACCGGATGAAGGGGCTTCTCCAGTTCTTTCCCACCACAGGAGAGATAAAACAGGGAAACATGGGAGATGCCCTCTGCCGGGTCATCCAGCAGGAGAGCCGCTACCCCATGAACCAGTTGCGCGTCCGCTTCTTCTCCCACACCTATCAGGTCTTTGGAGCGCACCGTCGGGACATGGAGGAGAATACGATCTTCGAAGCCCCGGAGTTCATCCGCCTGCTGGAGATGGCAGCGGTATTCAAATCCCTTCTCCGGCCCGAGGCCCAGCAGATGCTCTTCGATCTCTTCCGCATCGACGATATCAAGGAAGAGCGCTTCTACTGGGGACGCTTCATGGGCTTTCTCACCCCGGAGGCCAGGGACATGCTCAACGCCTGGAAGATCCGTCAGTGGCCCAAACCCCAAATCCGACTCCTCTACGATCTGCTGGACTATGTCTTTTATACCCATTAACCTGATCCGCTACCTGATCGTCTTGAAGGTCAACGGCCCCTTAGCCTATCTCTCCCTCTCCCCGGAGACGGAACTCTCCCGCCTTTTGGGGGAGGCCATCGCGGAGCGCCTTCCCACAACGGAGGCCCGTCCCTGGCGAAAGTCCATGGGCGCCTGGGAGGAGCGGCCTAAAAACCGGAAGTTCAAAAAGACTTTGCTCTGGTCAAAGGAATATGTGGACCCGCCCGAGGAGCCGTGGCCCATCGATGCGACCCTTCTCTTCTACCGGTCCTCCAAAAAGAGCCTGGGCCAGGGGGAGCCGATATTTTTGGAGCTTAAGCTCATGGGCGACAATGCGGATCATATCTTCTTTCTGGAGGTGATCCTGCCGGCCCTGGAGGAGCTGGGAAGAAGCATTCGGAAGGATCGCACCTATCCCAACTGCCTCTGGGGGCAGTTCGACATCCAGAGCGTCTATGCGGCCAGGGGAAACCGATGGGAGCCCTTTGTGCAGGAGGGGCGGATGGACCTCGACTACCGGGCCACACTCAACCAGTGGTCCGACGGGTGGACATTGAACTTCAATCCGGATCGAACATACGACCGGATCACCTGGGTCACCCCCTTTGACCTCCCAAGCGCCGGGGATTTCCAGGGGCCGATTCTTGCCCAGATCATCGAAAACTTCATCCATCGGATCAGCCGGATCCTCTTTGGCAAGCACTATGACATCGACGCGTTCTGGGGGATGATGAGCGATGAGGAGCAATTGTCCCTGCTGAATGCCCTTCGGCTGGCACAGGAGCTTCTGGTGCTGCAGACCGACATGAAGAATCATCACCGGGAATGGCCCGGACACTGGCACGGCAACATGACGCTGACCGGAAAGGTCATGGGGCCAGTGATCCCGTATCTTGCTCTGGCCTCCCTCTTCCATGTGGGAAGATACACCCATTACGGGTGCGGCACTTTTTTGATGAATTGACGCGGGAAAAGGTGGAGCTGACGATTTTGGAAGAGCGGGCGGTCGATTTTTTTTTGAAAAACTCCTTGACTTCCCCCGACACTTCCTTTATATTGTTTGATTAGTTGATGCGGGGTGGAGCAGTCTGGTAGCTCGTCGGGCTCATAACCCGAAGGTCGGTGGTTCGAATCCGCCCCCCGCTACCAAAAATAAATAAAAGGGTTTAGCCGCAGGCTGAACCCTTTTTTTGTTTTGGGAGTCACTCTTATTTTTTGTCATCCCTTCCCTCCTTGCCATCGTCCCGGTGCATATGATATTTTCAAATCGAGTGTAGATGGAAAAACCTTCTCCTGATGCATCCGCGCAGCTTACTACTGAGAGTGGATCACTGCTGAGAGTACATCAGGGCTGCTGAGAGTGGATCAGAAAGAAAAATAAATAGAGAGAAAGGCAGATTGTAAAGGAGAATCTCTTTGTAAATCCCGATTACCTGTTCGGAAAGCTGAACTATGCCCAACTCTGTCTCGCCAACGAGGAACATGAAAAAATTCCGGAGATATTCGACAATAAATTCGATTTGAAAGCCGTGTGTCCGGAAAGGGAGAAATTTCATATTACGGAGTTCGCCACCTTCTGCGGGATTATGGGAAAATATTTCATGATGATCGGAAAGCCCGAAACGGCTCGAAACTTCAATAAATTTCTTCAGGATATCGCGCCGCATACGCCGACCACGAAGGAGTTGAACCGTCTGGTCAATTCGGAAGACAGAGGCATCCCCTCGATGGTTTGAATAAGATGATTGGCAGATGAGGAGATCATGGAAAAGGAGTACTGGAGCATTACAGAGGTGGTGGAGATATTCTCGGTAAAGGAGCGTTTCATCCGGGAGCTGGAGAGCGAGGAGATCATCTGCGGAACGGTTCGGGAAGGAACGCAGACCCGCACTTACTGCGCCCGAGACCTGGAGAAGCTCCGGCTGGCCAAGCTGCTGACCGAGGAGATGGATGTCAACCTGCCGGGGGTCGAGGTGATTCTGCGGATGCGGCAGAATATGCTCGAGATGCGCCGGCAGTTCGATGACATCCTCTTTGATCTGGCAGAGCATCTGCAGCAGAATCTGATTTCGGAGAAGAGGTCCGAAGGGGAAAAGGGCTAGGCTTTCCGGCGGCTGAACCCGCTTCAGCCGCGGACAACTACAGCCGCAGCTTCTCCCGCACATCCCCTTTGTAGAACTTCTCCATCTCCTTAGCCGCGGCCACGGCCCCTTCGTCGTCCGTGGCCGGCACCTGCACCGTCAGCTTCACCAGAAGATCCCCCGGTTTTTTGGTCTTCATGTTGACCGCGCCCTTTCCCTTGAGCTTCAATGTCTTTCCGCTCTGGCTTTTGGGCGGGATCTTCAGGTTGACCATTCCCTCCACCGTGGGGATGGTGATGGTCGCGCCGGCAATCGCCTCCTGCACCGTGAGGGGAACCTCCATCTGGAGATCGTCGCCCTTCCGCTCGATCAGGGGGTGGGGCCGGATCCGGACTTTCAGATAGAGATCCCCGGACGGGCCTCCGCTGGCCCCGGGCTCTGCTTTGCCCGAAACCCGGACCTTTGCCCCCTCCCGGACCCCTTTGGGGATATTGACCCTGATCCGTTCCGTTCGCATCTCCTGCCCGGTTCCGCGGCAGGTTCCGCAGGCCGGGCCCACGGTTCCGGTTCCGTTGCACTGGGGGCAGACTTTTGTGAAGTTCATGGGGCCCTCCCCCACATTGATCCGGCCGCTGCCGCCGCAGGTTCCGCAGGTGGAGGCCGCGCCAGCCCGATCGGTTCCGGTTCCGCTGCAGGCCGAGCATGTGGAGGGCTTCTGCAGGGCCAGCTCGGTCTCAAATCCCCGGAGGGCCTGCATCAGGTCGATGGTCATCTCATGCTCGAGGTCCCGGCCCTTTCGCCCCCGCGGGGTTCGGCCAAACTCCTGGCGGCTGCCCGATCTTCCGCCGAAGCCGAAGAGATCGCCCATATCCTCGAACCCGCCGAAGATGTCCTCGTAGCTCTGATACCGGCCAAAGCCCTGATCCGCGCCGGCACTGCCGCCCCATGAAGCGCTGCCGCTGCCGCCGCCTCCGCGGAAACCGGACTTCTGCCACTGCTGATACTGCCGGGCCTGCTCCGCATCGAACCCGGATTTCAGCCCCTCCTCCCCAAACTCATCATATAGCTTCCGCCGCTCCTTGTCGGAGAGCGCATGATAGGCTTCCGAGATATCCTTGAACTTCTTTTCGGCCCCGGCATCCCCCGGGTTGATATCGGGGTGCCATTTGCGGGCAAGCTTTCGATAGGCCTTTTTGATCTGGTCCTCGGTTGCATCTTTGGAGACACCTAAAATCTTGTAGTAATCCACTGCCATCGATTGCTCCATTCAAACCTTTTTCGATTTATTCTTAAAAAAAATCAAGCCTTTCCCAATACCATCGCCAGCAGCGCCATCCGGACATAGAGGCCGTACTCCATCTGCCGGAAATAGGCGGCCCTGGGATCGTCATCCACCGCGATGCTGATCTCTCCCACCCGGGGCAGGGGATGCATGATGATCATCTGCTCCTTTGCCGCTTTCAGGGTTTCGGGGGTGATGGTGTAGGCATTTTTGACGATTTCGTACTCTGCAATATCTTCAAAACGCTCCTTCTGCACCCGTGTCACATAGAGCACGTCCGTCTCGGGCAAAGCCTGGTCCAGATCCGTGAACTCGGCCCCGGTGATCTCCTTCTCCTCGATCTGGCTTAAAATGTCGGCAGGCATCTTTAAAATCTCCGGCGAGACGAAATTTATCTTCACCCCGTAAAGCGAGAGGAGATAGGCCAGAGAATGGACCGTTCTGCCGTATTTGAGATCTCCGAGCATCGTTACGGTCAGCCCCTGGACACGGCCCAGCTCCTCGATGATGGTGAAAAGATCGAGCAGGGCCTGGGTCGGATGCTCTCCGACCCCGTCACCGGCATTGATCACAGGTTTCCGCGCGTACCGGGCCGCGAGCGCTGATGCCCCCACCTCGGGATGGCGCAGGACGATTACGTCCACATAGCACTCCAGGGTCCGCACCGTATCGGGCAGGGACTCCCCCTTGGAGACCGAGGAATAGCGCACCTCGTTGATCGGGATCACATCCCCGCCCAGACGCTTCATGGCCGACAGAAAGGAGGAGGATGTCCGGGTGGAGGGCTCGTAAAACAAGCTGGCCATGATCTTGCCCTTGAGAAGATCAAAGGAGCCGACCCTAGCCACCATCTCCCGCATCTCATGGGCCACGCCGAAGATGTACTCCAGATCCTCCCGGGTGAACTGCTTGACCGAGAGGATGTCCTTTCCATAGAAGGGGGCGCTCCGCTGATCCCCGAAGGGGAGATGGGGGCTGACCGGTCCTTTTGCGGGTAAACACTCCATTGTCTGTTCTGCTCCTGTTTATGCGTTTATAATCGGTTTTAATCGGCAGACTCGCAGTAAGGTTCTAAGGTTCTTCAGATGGATTTTCCCGGAGGTTTCGGCCGTAGCCGGTCCGGACAATCACTTTTCCGTTTTCGTAAGCGGTGCTTCCCCGTAACACCACCTTCTTCACCTTTCCCCGCACATTTTTCCCCTCAAAAGGAGTCCATCCGCACCGGGTCAATTGCGCCTCCCCTCGAATCTCCCATTCCGCATCCGGATCGACCTCGATCCAGGTGTGGGGCTGTTCCGGGAGATTGAAGATCCGCCGCGGATTTTCGTGCATCCGGGAGATGATATCCTCGAGGGTCAACCTTCCCTCGCCCACAGCGGTAAGGAGAAGCGGCAAAGCGGTCTCCAGCCCCGGAAAACCGGGCGGCGGATTTTCTCCGTCCTTTTCCGCCAGAGTATGCGGGGCATGATCCGTTGCAAAGACATCGATGATATCGAGGTTCTCCCATAGAGCGGCCTGATCCTCCGGCGCGGCCAAGCGGGGCCGGACCTCCGCACGCCCTTCCCCGATCCGGGGAATATCGGCCTGAGACAGGAAAAGGTGATGGGGGCAGACCTCGCAGGTGACGGGAACGCCTCTCTCCTTTGCCTTTCGGATCAGCAGGATCTCCTCTCTTGTGGAGACATGGCATAGATGCAGAGGCCGGTCATAAAGATGCGCCATGAGGACCGCGGCCGCCAGAGTTCTGCTTTCAGCATGGATCGCGATGGGCAGATCCCGGGGCCACTGCTCGATGGCCTCGGCCCATAATGTCATCTCATCCAGCCGCAAGGGCCCGAAGGTCTGATCCAGATACATCTTCAAACCCGCAGCCCTTTCTGCTGCATGGAAAACGGCCCCTTTTGTTTCGGGCCCTGCCCCAAGAAACTGGGCATAATCGCACCGGGCCTTTTTCCGGGCCTGCGCCAGTGCCCCATCGAAGCTCTCTGCATCGGCAATGGGCGGAGCGGTGTTGGGCATGGCCAGAACTGCGGTTATCCCGCCGGCCAGTGCCGCGGCCGTTCCCGTATCCCAGTCCTCTTTATGGGTCGCGCCCGGATCTCTCATGTGGACATGAACATCCACCAGCCCAGGAAGGCGTAAGGTCGGCATGATCGGTCTGTTTTCCTTTCTCTTCTCTTTTACTTACTCCTGACACTGTTTTGGAAAATGGACATACAAAATCCAATATCCATGCGGGTTTCGGGCTGATTTGAGTGTCCATTTTTTATCAAAACAAAATCAACCAATTAGCCTGATTTTGGCAAAAGAGTGTCAAGAGTGAATTTTATCCCCTATTCTGCGGGCTTTTCGGGCGGTATCGGACAATTCAGATATTCCCCGATGATCGGATCTCCGCAGGAATCGAATGCCGCGGGATTCTCCTGATTCAGCCGCTCTTGGGGAAAATCGATGATCACCCGGATCTCCCCGTCCTGGAATTGGGTTCTTGCATCCGGATACCGCTTCTTGAAGACATGGATCATGGCACGGTTTTCGGGCAGCACCGTTGCGGTAAAGCCCTTGTAACCATTTTCGATTGCGATCTTCTCCAGCTCACACATAAGATAGCCGGCCACCCCCGCTCCCTGAAACTCGTCCTGAACCACAAAGGCCACCTCGGCCCGGTTCTCTTCGTCCTCCATGTAGGTCCCGATGGCCATGATCTCCTTGTGCCCCTTCTTCTGCACCAGGCCGATCAATGACATGTTCTTCCGGTAATCGACGCTGGCCCACTGGCGCTGAACCACATCCCGGGGAAAGACCCGGACCTTCCGGAAGAAGCGGTAGTAGATCGTCTCCTCTTTCAGGGAATAGAAGAAGTTCCTGTATGCGAACTCGTCGGCCGGCAACAGGGGCCGCACCGATATCCGCCGGCCGTTCTTCAGCGTGGTCCGGCTCTTGTACTTCTCCAAGAAGAGGAGATCCTCCTCATGGGGAGCTTTCTGATCCACAAAGATGTAGTGGTACCGCTTGGCCGCCTCGATCAGCTCCTTTCGGAAATTAGGGTGTGCGATCTGCGCCAGCTCGATGACCCGCTGATAGATGCTCTTTCCCCGCAGTTGCGCGATCCCGTACTCCGTCACCACATAGTTGACATCCCCCCGCAGTGTGGCCACTCCCGCGCCCTCGCTCAGATTGGGGACGATCCGGGAGACGGTTCCCCCTTTGGCCGTGGAGGGGAGCGCGATGATCGAGAAACCACCTTTGGACATGGAGGCCCCCCGGATGAAGTTGGCCTGATCCCCGATGCCGCTGTAGAAGAGATGGCCCACGGAATCGGAGCAGACCTGGCCAGTCAGGTCCACCTCCAGAGCCGAGCTGATGGAGATGAGGTTGTCGTTTTGGGCCGCGACCGCGGGATCATTGACGAAATCAGAGGACCGGAGATAGAAGCGCGGGTTGTCATCCAGATATTCGTAGAGTCTGTCCGATCCCATGCAGATGGTGGCGACCGCCTTCTCCGGCAGGAAATTCTTCCGGGTATTGGTGATCACCCCCTTTTCGAAGAGGGGAATAAAGGCGTCCGTGATCATCTGGGTATGGATGCCCAGCTCCTTCTTGTCCATGAGGCAGCCGAGGATCACATAGGGGAGCCGGCCGAAGCCGATCTGAAGCGTCGCGCCATCCTCCACCAGCTCCGAGACGTAGAAGCCGATCCGCCGCGCCACGGTCTCGTCCGGGATGGAGGGGATCGCCTGCACGAGCTGCTCCTCATACGGGACCAAGTAGTCGATCTCATCCATATGGAGAAAGGAGTCTCCCCAGGTGCGGGGCATCCTCGGATTGACCTGCGCGATGATGGATCGTGCGTTCTTTGCTCCCGGCTTGGTCACATCCACCGAAACCCCGAGGCTGCAGTAGCCGAATTTGTCCGGGGGGCTCACCTGCACCAGCGCGGCCTCCAAGCCGATCTGGTTGCTGTCGAAGAGTTGGGGGATCTCCGAGAGATAGACCGGGAGATAGTCGATCTTCCCTTCGAACGCGGCCTTCCGCATGGGCTGGCTGATGAAGAAGAGCTTCACGGCAAAGCGCTTTAGAAAATCCTCGTCATCCATGTAGTCGGCCAGGGTGAAGGAGATCATCTGGTAGAGCAGGATATCCTGCATCTGACGGTTCTCCACCAGGGTCCGGATCAGGTGCTGGGGCTCCCCGCACCCGGAGCCGAGGAAGACCCGGCTTCCCTGCCGGATCTTCCCGATGGCCTCCTCTGCCGTCACCACTTTCTCCGGACAGCGCTCACGGATATCGATCAGTGTCGTCATAAGATCCCCTGTTTCTGATAATGGCTATCGAAGACGATCCCACATGGCCTCGCCCTGGGCTTTCTGCCGCTCTTCCGGGTCCATCTCCTCCTTCTCCCGAATCCGGCCGGAAGGAGGCCGAGTGCCCCGAAGTCTGGCAATTCGTTCCTCCAGGGGCGGATGGGTGGAGAAGAGGCTGGCAAGCCGCTGTCCCGCGAAGGGATTGACGATAAACATATGCGCGGTCGAAGGGTTGCCCCGCAGAGGAACCCTCCGGGAATGGGCCCCAAGCTTCTCCAGAGCCCGGGCCAGCCCCTCGGGATGGCCCGCAAGTTTTGCCCCTTCGGCATCGGCCAGATACTCTCTGGAGCGGGAGACGGCCATCTGGATGATCATGGCCCCGATGGGCGCAAAGATCGACATGAGGATCAGGCTGAAAAACCCCCCTCTCTCATCGCTGCCGCCGAACCCGCCGAAAATCGCGGACCAGCGGGCCATGCTGGCGATCACCATGATCGCGCCGGCAAGGGTGGCCGCAATGGAGCTGATCAAAATATCCCGGTCCTTGACGTGGGATATCTCATGGGCCAACACCCCCCGGATCTCCTCCCGATCCATGATCTCCGTCAGCCCCTGAGTCACCGCAACCACCGCATGGGACGGATTTCTTCCGGTTGCAAACGCGTTGGGCTGCTCCTGGGGGATGATGTAGAGCCGGGGCATGGGCATTCCCGCATCCCGTGCCAGATTTTCCACGATCCCGTACAGATCGGGCGCGTCGCTCCGAGCCACCTCCTCTGCCCGATACATCCGAAGCACGATCTTGTCCGAATACCAGTAGCTTAAGAAGTTCATGGCCCCGGCCAGGACCAGCGCGATCACCATCCCCGCGCGGCCTCCGATCAGATTTCCGATACCGATGATAATGCCGGTCAAAAGTGCCAGCAAAAAGAGCGTTTTTAATTGATTTCCCATACAATTCACCTCCTTAAAAGGGGTAAAAATGAAAGTCTTTAAACGATAACCCGTTTAATTCCTTCTATATAATTATAGTTAACTCCCGCAGAAACGCAAGCCCAAAACCCAAAATCACAAAGAAGCCAAAGGTTTGACATCCCTGTCAAGGAAGAGGTATAGATGGATTGGAAAGGATGATTAAAAAAAAACAGAGGGCAATGCATACATCCAAAGCCTCCGAATCCAAAATGGCCGCATTCCGAAAGCTCGACCCGGAAGACCGGGACTTCTTCTCTTTGGTCCGAAAGGCCACCTTTGCCAATCCCTTCAGCGATGAGCGGGTGCAGATCGATCTTTCGATCAGCGGTCTGCCTGCAGAGACCCCTGCGCCGGACCGGGTGGCGGCCATCACGCGCGAGGTTCACGGTCGGATCGCCCGGCTGGAAAGCCGCGGGAGGATCGGTCTCGATGATTTCGAGAAACGGGATCGGCAGCTCATGGAGAATGTCTTTCTCTTCGATTTCTTCCACCAGTACCTGGACCGGTTCGACAGGCTCATCCCCGAACAGATCGAGGCCGGAGACAGACCCGTTCCGGTTCCCTTCGCGGCCGAGGCCCTTCGGCTTCTCCGGCAGCGGGGGTTCGACCCGGATGGGGCCGCAAGGTACTTCTCCCTCTGTTTCCAGCTCCGGCGAGCCTACTACTTCATCGACCATCGGCTGGTGGGCAGCAGCCCCTCCATGAAGCGGCTGCGGCGCAATCTATGGAACAACGTCTTCACCCACGACATCGGCCTCTACGACCAATACCTCTGGAACCGGATGGAGGACTTCTCCACACTGCTGCTGGGAGAGACCGGAACCGGCAAGGGGACCGCGGCCGCGGCCATCGGCCAGTCCGGATTCATACCCTTTGACGCAAAAAAGGGGAGCTTTGCCGAAAGCTTTGTCAAGACCTTCATCACTCTAAACCTCTCTCAGTTCCCGGAGACCCTGATCGAATCGGAGCTTTTCGGCCACAAAAAAGGAGCATTCACGGGCGCAACCGAAGATTACAAGGGAATTTTTCACCGGTGCAGCCCCTGCGGGTCGATCTTTTTGGACGAGATCGGGGAGGTCTCGGTTCCGGTGCAGATCAAGCTGCTTCGGGTGCTGCAGGAGCGGACATTCTCGCCGGTGGGCAGCCACGAGGGATGCCGGTTCGAGGGGCGGGTCATCGGCGCGACCAACCGCCCATTGACCCATATCCGTCAAAAGGGGATCTTCAGAGACGATTTCTTCTACCGGCTCTGTTCGGACATCATCACGGTTCCCCCGCTTCGGCAGCGGATCGGTGAGAATGAGAGAGAGCTGGATGATCTCATCGCACACACGGTCTGCCGGATCGTCGGGAGCCCCTCCACCGAACTTTCGGAGATGGTGCGGAACGTGATCGACACCCGTCTGGGAAAGGGATATCCGTGGCCCGGCAATGTCCGGGAGCTGGAGCAGTGCGTGCGCCGGGTGCTGCTGCGCCGGGATTACCAGGGGGATCTGCGGGCTGCGGATCAGGATATCGCGGCACACCTTGCTGAGGGTATCGAAAAGGGGGAGATGGAAGCACAGGCGGTGTTGACCGGCTACTGTGCGCTCCTCTATGAACGTCACGGGACATATGAGGCCGCGGCAAAGGCCGCAGGATTGGACCGCCGCACCGTCAAAAAATACATCCTGCAGTGGCAGGCACTTTCCGATGGAAAGGGTGAGGAAGGGAATTGATGGAAACAGAAAATGAAAATGGAGCGGAATGGCGATTCCAGATCCCGGAAGGATATGATCATGGAAAGCTTGCGGCCGACCTTTCTTCCTGGCTCCGGGAAAAGGAGGGGATGGAGAGCGATATCCGGGAAATCCCCGGTGGTTTTCAGGTAGAAGCCCGGCATACCAGAAGCGCGGTCTCCCGGCTGGTGCGGCGGAAGGCTTCGGGATATGCCGTGGCCCTGGTCCGCGGGGATGGAATCCTTTCGGTCTCTTTCCCGGACCGCGGCGCTGCATCCGAAGCTTCGGAAAAGGAGGATTCCCGCGGGATCTTCGGAACCGCGTCCCGGGCCCTGAACCGTGCGGCCGGACTGGCCGGAGAGGTGGCAGAAGGCATCGGCGACGTCTGGACCGAAAGGAATACGTTCACCCAGATACTGGAATTCATCGGCCGCAATATCGGAAAAAACTTTCCGGCTACCGATGGAAGGCTCGACCATCCCTCCCCCTTTATCGAGCCCCTTTCGATGATGGAGACCAACTGGATCGACAGCATCCTAAAGCCGGGGGAGATCCTGCTGGCCTGGCTGAAGACATCGACCCGGGAGGAGGGGCTTTCTGAGGAGTGGGCCTTTGCCCTCACTTCGGAAAAGATATATCTTGCCGCCGTCTCTGCCAGAGGGTTGGAAGCTGGCAAAGAGATTCCCCACTCTCCCATGCATGTCACCAACGCGTTCGGACGGGATACGGCCACCATCGACGCTGTCACCTTAAGAACAGAACTGAGCAACGACCATCTGTTCCGAAGGATTGCCGAGATAACGGACCTTGACCCCGAGGGCCGGATGGCCGGGGCCGCGCGTCTTGTCCTGCAGGAGGGAGATCCCAAAAGCCAGCAGGGAAAGCATGCCCTGACCCTGATGGACCGCCTCTGCCGTCGCCGAAATGACCCCCTGCACCAGTTGGCCCGCTTCTATGTCCAAGCCCTCATCCGGCAGAAAAAAGGCTCCAACGGCGCGTTTGACGGGGCGGTTCTCCCCCCGGATTTCCCCGGGATCACAGCCCCTCTCCCGAACCGTCTCACCGCTACGGAACTGCTCCAATGGGCAAAATCCTGGAACATGAACACCTGGGACCGGCTCACCATCGGCGGCTGGATCGGCAACGCGCACCCCGAATCAGTTCCCCACGCCCGCGTGACGGAAAAGCTCATCTTCGAGGCCCGGGAGCGGAGGCAGAAGGAATCGAAAAAAGCCATTGAATTCCAGACCATTGCAGATATTGCCTATGCGGAAAATCTCACCCGACAGGGCCGCAGAAAAGAGGCGGCCGAGATCCTGGAGGGGCGGTTTTCGGCCCTTCCGGACGAGCGCGAAAGCGATCTGCTCCCGGAACAGGATGCCCGATTGACCCAGGGAGAGGGCGGGCAGCTCGTCCGGGCCAGAATCCTGGAGCTGCTGATCGATCTCCGGGGAGATCCGGAAATGGCCGATCCCGACACCTTGGCGGAACTGGCCGTGCTTCAGCCCCTGGTCTCCGAACGGCTGGAAGCCCTGAGCCTTTATGGCCAAGGGAAAATCCGAAAAAGAGCGCAGGCAGCCTTTCATATGCTGGCCGAACCTGGAATGGGGGAGCCCCATGAAGTATCGGCCCGAGATGCGGTTCCGCTCTCCGCAAAGGAGGTGGAAGAGGGCCTGCGCCATCCCGCGGCCCGGGAGGGGACGACCTTCAACCGGATTCAGGGGTTTCTGGCCGAAAAGCACGCGCCCGATCACAGCGCGCTCAAATCCTTTGCCAAGCGGGTGACGCCAAATGAGCATCCGGAGCTGTTCAAAGCCATCGCAGACGGCGCAAAGATGCTCAACCTGGGAGATGCAGGAGATGCGGAGGGATATATCACCTACGGCGATCTCGATGTCGGAGTCCGGGGACACGAGGGAAAGCCCCCTTTCATTCTTATCGGAGGGCAGCATACCCAAACCGATTCCCCCTTTCTTCTGGATGCCGCGGAGGCCCGCTTTCTCATCGGCGCGGAGCTGGGACACATCCGGTTCGGCCATGAGCGGATCACCTCCCGCGAGGTCTGGGAGGGGGTCTTCTCCAAAACCCTGTCGGTGATGGGCGTGATTCCGGTCTTCGGGACATACATGGAGAAACTGGGTCGATTGGGAAAGTTCGCAAAGGCCGCGGGCGCGGCAAAAAGGATCGGCGGGATTCACCGATATCTTTCCCAGGCCCGGGATGTGGCCTCCACGGCCACGGACTACTATGGCCGGTATGTGGGAACCGAACTGGGAACAGATGAGAAGGAGGGCCGGCAGATGGATGAAAAGGATGCGGAAAAAGAGGAGCTGATGGGCGCGTTCCGGGTCATGCAGTTGACCGCGGACCGGGTCGGGCTGGTGCTATGCGCCGATATAGACGCCGCAGTCCGGGCCATGTTCAAATCGAACCGGAGCCGAATCAGATCGCTGCCGGCGGCCAGGTCCCAAGGTCTGAAAAACTTTCTCTCGGAAACCGAAGCCGACGGCAGTCTGCGTCATTTCGAACTGGCCATCCGCATCGCATCCCTGTTCTCCTTCTATCTGTCAGAGGAGTTTGAAAGGCTGCGTTCCCATGCCTTTCCGGATAATAAGCATCGAGCATTTGAATAATCATTTCCTCATCATATGGATAACCTGTCAAGGAGTGAAAACATGAAAAGCAAATTCCATATTATTTTCCTGGCGATCTGTCTGGCCCTTCCTTTCAATGTCTTTGCGGGGCCCGTTGTCGATACGGGTCAGACCGGGTGCTATGATGCGACCGGGGAGATTTCCTGCGGAGAGCCCGGGTCTCCTTTCTACGGACAGGACGCCACCTATCTCATCCATCCCCCATCCTATACAAAGATGGATGTCGATGGGAATGAACTGACGGACGATGCCACGGAATGGGTCATGGTGCAAGACAATGTGACCGGGTTGATTTGGGAGGTGAAGCAGAATCAGGACAATCAGATCAATCATGACAATCCCCATGATGCGGACAATCAATATACCTGGTATGACAGCCATCTCGAAGGCATAGGCGCGGGAAATCCGGGGGATGGAACCGATACCCAGGATTTCATCTATGCACTGAATGCCCAAAATTTCGGCGGGTTTTCCGACTGGCGGATACCGAAGAGAGACGAACTCCGGACCATCGTCCATTATGACCGCATCAATCCGGCCATCGATACCGCCTATTTTCCAAATTCCGTACCGTCCGACTACTGGTCCGCCACCTCAGTTGCCGGAGACATGAGCAACGCATGGTATATCAACTTCAATCTCGGCAACGACTTTCCCGCTGACAAGGGGTACAACGGGTACGTCCGCGCGGTGCGCGGGGAGAGAAAACAGACTACCGGACACCTGATCATCAATGATGACGGAACGGTTACGGATACGGGAACCGGTCTGATGTGGCAGCAGTCAACGGATATGGAGATGAACTGGTCCAATGCCTTGGAGCACTGCGAAAACTTCTCTCTCGGGGGGTATACGGACTGGCGTCTGCCGAATCTGAAGGAATTATCCGCGATTTTGGATCTTAGCCGCCGAAATCCAGCGATAGACGGAAAGGCTTTCCCGGATACGCTCCCCGCCAATTACTGGTCATCAACGACCTTTTTCAAAAATCCGGAATATGCTTGGAATATGAACTTTGAAACCGGCTATGACAACTACAATGAGAAATCCTACAACCGATACGTCCGCGCGGTGCGCGGGGGTCAGCCCCGGCTCTCCGAGGGCATTTTCATCACAGCCCCTGCACAGGCATCCCGCTGGTATGTGGATGAGCAGAAGACGATCACATGGGAGGCCCGGGAGATCGCCGGCAATGTCCGCATCTCCCTTTCCCGGGAGGCCGGAAGGCCGGAGACATTCGAAACGATTGCCGAGACCACCGAAAACAGCGGCAGTTTTCCCTGGACCGTCACGGGGCCGGAATCCCTGAATTGCGCCCTCCGAATCGAACCGGTCGATGGACCGGCCTTCGGAAGCACTCAGAGTCTATTTGCCATCTGCGAGCTGAAAAACGCCTGGATCACCGCGGAACCGATCGAAACACCCGATAGATACCGCCTGCGCCTGAACGGAAAATGCACCGACGGCATCCTTCCCATCGAGACCGCTTGGACCGCTTCTGACCCCGCGGTTGCTGAAGTCGATGGGGATCTTCTCACGGGGCTTCAAAGCGGATGGGTCCAAGTCTTTGCATCCCACATCGAAAAGACCTATGTCCAGGACGTCTTTGTCTACACCGGCGACGGCATCATGGAGAGCGAGCCCAACGACACAGCCGGGGAAGCCTTTGGGATCTCGGAAGGGGCATTTTACGAGGCAAAGCTCCTTGCCGAAACCGACGCCGACGTTTTCGAGTTCTCCCTGCCTTCGGATGCTGTTGTGGTTGTCGGCTTTCTCTCCGAAAGCAGGAGTGCGGATCTGAAGGTCGAAATCCTTGATGCCGGCGGAACCCTCATGGCCTCCGGGACATCTTTCAACGGCGCATTCATGAACTTTCCCCTGGGCATGACCGCCGGAACCTACTATGCAAAAGTGACATCGGCCGGCGAGATCGACGTCACCCATCCCTATATCATCACCTACAAGAACAAAGACGACCTCTCTTTAAAGTCGCCGACCCCTCTGGAGATGGGCCAAACTGCGCAGAGCTTTATCTATCATCTCCAGGATGAATCGGTCTTTACCTTCAGCCTTTCGGAAACACAGCCGATTCGGATCGGGCTGTCGCCTTCGGGAGGCATCGGAAAATACCGGATGGAACTCACGGACAGCACCGGAAGGATCATCGACACCGTCGATGCGCTGGAGCATGGGCCGGTCTATATGGAAGGCGCATACCGCGCGGCCGACTACACCCTCCGGGTGCTTCCGGTCGATGCGGTGGATGCCGCAGCGGCCTTCACCATCTCCATGAACCCCAGTGAGAAGCAACTGGAGTCCGAGCCCAATGACACGGCCCCAGAGGCCACGGATTTCCATCCGGCATCTTCCATTACCGGCCGCGTTTCGGATTCGGCCGACGTCGATTATTTCGCCTTTGACCTGGCCGTGCCCCAATACCTCGAACTGACCTTCTCCAGCCCCGAAAGCGAAAAGGATTTTGCCATCGACATCTTCAAAGATGCCGTGGCGAACCGGATCAGGGCAATCAAGACCCAAGACGGAGAGGATGTTTCCCTGCACATGGGCCTGAATATGGGCAGGTACTTCATCCGGATAACTCCCCTTGGCGAGGCCGAAACCATCCATTTCTACACTCTTTCCCTGCAGAATTCCGACAGAACCGATCTGGAGATCGAGTCCAACAACACCCGCAAGTTCGCCAGCGCGATCGAACCCGACATCCCCATCAGCGGCACCATCTCTTCTGCTTCGGACACGGACTATTTCGGATTCCATGTCCCGGAGGCCGCCTCCATTTCCCTGGATTTCAGACCGACAACCACCACCGGCGACTATTTCATCGAGATCATGGACAGCAGCGGTAATGTCATGACCCAGGGTATGTCCACAGATGGTGCAGACAGGAGCTTTTCGGCCGACATTCCGGCCGGCGATTTCCATATCGAGATCGAACCCGGCATTGGCATCGATCCGGACCATCCCTATGAACTGGAAATCAGCAGCACGGTCTCCCTGACCGGGCTCCGCCGAATGGTCGCGATCGCCGTATCCGGGGAGGGCCGTGAGATGGCCCTGGATGGAGCCCAGACCCTCTCCGCCGCTATGGTCTATTCGGACGCCACTGAAGAGCCGATTTCCGCCCCCACATGGACTTCCCTGAACCCCGGAGTCGCGGCAGTGGATGATTCCGGACAGGTCACGGCCGCGGGAGCCGGAACCACGGCCATCATTGCCACCCACGGAGATATGGCCGGCCGATTCGACATCACCGTGGGCGATCCCCCGGCCGATATCATTCAGCACCGGGGCAACCTGATCATAGGGGCCGGCGGCGGAACCGATCCGGCCGATCCGCTCTTCGCATCGACCCAGTATCTCTCCGATCTGGTCTACCGGCGGTTTCAAGACCGGTTTTTCAATGAGAAGGACATCCGCTACTTCAATCCGGTCCCCTTCCATGACCTCAACCGCGACGGCCTGGATAACGGCATTGTGGACGACGCAACTCCTACAGTATCGGAATTCGGCAGCGCGATAACCGAATGGGCCCCGCAGCAGAATAGCGACGGCCCCCTCTACCTCTACCTGATCGATCACGGCGGCATCGACACCTTCATGATCGCTCCCGAGGAGATCCTCACGGCCGCGCAGCTCTCCGGATTCCTCGATACCTTTCAGAGCGCCACGGGCCGTCCGGTTGTGGTGATGATCGAATCCCCAAAATCGGGCAGTTTCATCGACGATCTCTCCGGAGAGAACCGGGTCGTCATCACGGCAGCAGATGAGGGGAACGCCTATATCCAACTGAAGGGAAGCGCCTCTTTCACCCAGTTCTTCATGGATCGGATTCTGGCGGGAGATTCACTGCAGCAGAGTTGGGAGAGCGCGAAAACCAGACTCTCGGAAATGGGCGTTCCCTTCGACACCATGCAGCCCCGACTTTCCGGGGAAACTGCCGCGGCCATTGTCCCGGGCGGCGATTTTCCCATAGACCCCGTTTTCCCGGAGATCACTGAAACCCCATCGGATGAAACGGTGAGGGCAAACATCGTCAGGACCGTCTATGCA
Source organism: Desulfobacteraceae bacterium (assembly GCA_011390345.1). Classification (GTDB taxonomy): domain Bacteria; phylum Desulfobacterota; class Desulfobacteria; order Desulfobacterales; family JAABSP01; genus JAABSP01. The sequence goes on along the minus strand of JAABSP010000007.1, from coordinate 13,092 downwards.
GTGGTTTCGGACCCCGGAATCGTGGAGGCGGTATGGGCCATTGTTCTTCCGCCATACTACGTCCCGCCGGAGACCACGGACGATCTCGAGGCGCCACCGGTCAATCTGCCGACGGTTTCCCTGACGGACCCGGACCAAGACGGACGATTCGAGGCCGCGTACACCGATTTCACCTACAATGGCGAATATCTGTTTACCTTCTACGCCAGAAGCAAAGACAACACCATGGCGATCTCCCCGGCCACGGTATTCACCGTCACCGAAGGCATCGCCCTCACTGTTCTGACACCGTTCATGTCGCCGGATACTGGTATCTATACAACCGCGCAGACGGTTTCGCTGTTCTCCGGCACCAGGGATGCGGTGATCCGCTATACAACAGACGGGACCGATCCCACAGAGAATTCGACCCTATATACGGAACCGATTCCCGTCTCCGAAACAACCACCATCAAGGCCAAAGCCTACAAATCCGGCTGGATTCCCAGCCATATCGCCAGGGAAACCTATGTCATCACCGGCAAGGTTGACGCACCCTACTTCGCTCCGGAGCCCGGGAACTATTTCGAGCCGATCCATGTCACCCTCTCCTGCGTGACAACGGGTACGGTCATCCGCTACACAATGGATGGCAGCGATCCCACGGAGAACGATCCGATCTATACCGATCCCATTCCGGTGCTGACGGACATGACAATCAAGGCCAAGGCATTCAAAACCGATTGGGAGCCCAGCGAGATCTCGGTCGGCGAATACACCATCACTCGGGTTCAAAAGGGAAATCTCAACCGGGATGAGGTCGTTGATCTCAATGACGCAATTCTGGGGCTGAAGGTGCTGAGCGGCATCGATACCGCGGGACAGATCCGGGAAAACTATGCCGATTCCGGGGCCGATGTGAATGGAAACGGCGTGATCGAACTGGTGGAAGTGATCTATATTTTACAAAGGGTGGCGGGGCTGTAAAGATCAGCCCGAGGGAGTGAAGCCGGGGAATCGCTTCCCCGGCCGATCCCTCAGCACTTGAAGGGATAGAAATGGTGATAGCAGTACCCGCCCGGATCGCTGTACAGCACCTCGGTCTCGGCCATGCAGTTGCCGATCATCTGCTTTGTCGTCTCCTCGTAGTCGGAGCGCTTCTCCTCCTCCTTCTTGCAGGGCATGCAGATGGGCTCATGGTCATAGACCGAGAGGATGCGTTCCTCAGATCCCTTCAGATCCTTTCCGCACCGGGTACAATTGAGCGCACAGGTCAGCGATGTCTTCCACTTTTCTGACATAATCTCCTCCCTTTTTCTGATGGATATGCAGCAGCGCCGGTATGCGGCCCGCATACTGCCCTAACAGGCCAAAAGCTGCAATGATAGACAGTATCCGTAAATCTTAGAATATCACATTCAAGAGCAGATGATCAAGAAAGAGGTCCGGAGATCTGGGCTCTGCATCATTTGAAAGGAATAACTTCTTTGGGTTTGACACCCGATGTAAACAGGATTAATTTTCTCTGAAAGATGAAACTACTCGGCCGCATAAAATCGAAAATGAAGTTCCGCCCCCCCCCCCTGCTCTCCTTTCCGGTGACGCTGAACCGGAGAAACATCTATATTCTGCCCACAGGCCACGGGATTCTCTTCATTGCCGTTCTCGGAGCCATGCTGATCGGCTCGGTCAACTACAACAACAACCTCGGGTTTCTGCTCACCTTTTTATTAGGGGGAATGACCTTCATCTCCCTTTTCTACACGGTGAAAAACCTTTCGGGTCTGGAGATCCTGTCGGCCAAGGCCAGACCCGTCTTTTCCGGGGAGATCGCGGCCTTTGAATTTTTAGTGAAAACCCCGCTGCCCCCCCGGCCCATGATCCACTTTTCATTCACCGACGAGGAGCGGCGGTCGAGCCGGGATCTGAATACAGGTTCTGGCCAGCATATCGAAGTGCGGGCAAAGACAAAGGGCCGCGGGATCTATCGGCCCGGGCTTCTCTACATCTTCACCCGATATCCGCTGGGGCTGTTCCGGGCATGGTCCCGGCTTCATCTTCCTGTTGACTGTGTGGTCTATCCGAGGCCAGCAGCGGGCCCCCTGCGATCGGTGGAGGGAGAGGCAGCAGAAGGAGAAAATGAGGGCGCAGGAGGGCCAGGTGCTGAGGATTTTATGGGGCTTCGGACCTATCAGCCCGGAGATACGCTCCAGCAGATCGACTGGAAGGCATACTCCCGGGGGCAGGGGCTGTTCACCAAGGAGTTCGTGGGCCAGAGGGGCGCATCCCTCTTTTTCGACTGGTCCGCGGTTCCCGAAGCCGATCCGGAGATGCGGCTCTCCCGCCTCTGCCATATGGTGCTGACCGCCAGCCGATACCATCAGAACTACGGACTGATGCTGCCGGGTATCCGGATCGAGCCGGACAACAGCCAATCTCATAAACACCGATGCCTGAAGGCGCTGGCCATCTTCGGCATCCGGGAGGGGCAGGATGAAAACAGCGGTTGATCCCTATATTCGGCCCATCATCATTGCGCTGCTGGTGGCCATCGCGCCCCATTTTCTGAGGCTACCGGCCTGGATCATCCTCTGGTGTCTAATTTTGTGGGGGTATCTCTTTATCGGCGCAGGGCGGGGATGGGCCCGGCCCGGAAAGTATCTCCGTCTGTTTCTGGCCAGTGCCGGTTTTGTCGTGGCAATGGTCACTCTGGGGGGGCTCATGATTGGCGGAAACACCTTTACGGGCCTCCTTGCGGTGATGGCGGGGCTGAAGCCCTCGGAGACCAGGGATCACCGGGATCGGATGGTGACGGTTTTCATCGCGTATTTCATCGTGATCACCAGTCTTTTCATCTATGAAAACCTCGCGATGACCCTTTACATGCTCCTGTCGGTGCTGGTGACGAGCACGGTGCTGATTCATATCAACCATCCCGGAGGCCGCATCCGGAGCCATCTCCGTCTGGCCGGGATCATCATGGCACAGGCTGCGCCTCTGATGATCGTTCTCTTTCTCCTCTTTCCCCGGATACAGGGGAGCCTCTGGGGAATGCCTCGGCAGGGGGAAGGGAAGTCCGGGTTCAGCGATACGTTGAGTCCGGGGAATATCACCAGTCTGGTGAAAAGCGAGGAGATCGCGTTTCGTGCGGAGTTCAGCGGAGAGATTCCGCGGATGAACAGACGGTACTGGCGGGGGATCGTCTTTCATGAATTTGACGGCAGGGCCTGGCACTGGGAGCTGCGCGCGCCGCTGCCCATGCCGGCTCTGACCGGGGAAGAGCGGGCCGAATACAATGTGAGCCTGGAGCCTCATGACAGCCGCTGGCTCTTTGCCCTGGAGCTGCCGGCCGGTGCGCCGGAGGGGGCAAAGCGGTTCAGCGACTATACCATGATCTCATCATCGAGGGTCTCCCGAAGGCGCCATTATCGGGTGGTCTCCTATCTCGATTACGATACCGGGCCCTTAACCCAGGTGGAAAAAACCGTTGGGCTGCAGCTTCCCCCCGCGGGAAATCCCGAAGCCCGGGAACTGGCCCGGGTGTGGCGGGAAAGTGCCGGCTCCGATGAGGAGATCGTGGAAATGGGATTGGCCTACATCCGCGAAAACAACTTTGTCTATACCTTGAATCCCCCTCCTCTGGGGGTGAATGTCATCGATTCCTTTCTTTTCAGATCCCGGAAAGGGTACTGCGAGCATTACGCGTCATCCTTTGCCTTTCTGATGCGTGCGGCCGGAGTTCCGGCCAGGGTGGTGGGCGGCTATCTCGGAGGGCAGAAGAACCCCTATGGAAATTATCTGACGGTGCGCCAGTCGGACGCGCATGCCTGGGTGGAGATAGGGTTTGATGAGCGGGGATGGGTGCGGGTGGACCCGACCGGCGCGGTCTCTCCGGAGCGGATCGAGCAGGGGGTTGCAGCATCGCTTTCTCCGGGGGAGATTCCCGATTTTCTCACATCAGGAAAATATGGATCGTTCTCGGGATATTGGGAGAATATCACATATGGCTGGGACGCGGTGAATACCCGGTGGGATATCTGGTTTGCAGGTTACTCCTTCGAACAGCAGCAGAGCCTTTTGAAGCGGATCGGTATCGATGCGGGATCTTGGGAGGGGCCAGTCAAGGCGCTGCTGTTGGGGCTTTTTATTGCGGGGCTGTTTGCCGGACTGTTTGCGGCAGGGATTCTCAGGCGGGATGTTGGGAAAAGGGATTTGGCGCAGGAGAGCTATGAAAGATTCTGCCAGAAACTGGCAAGGGCCGGGATGTCCCGAAACCCGGGGCAGGGGCCTCAGGATTACGGGGCATTGATCTCGGAAAAACGGCCGGATCTGAAAGGGAAATCTGAAGAGATTATCGATCTCTATGTTCAGCTTCGATATGGGCGCGGCGGAGATGAAAGCAAGATGAAAGCCTTTCAGGAGAAGATAAAGGATTTTCAGCCGAACCGCTGATCCCTGCCCTTATTTCTTGTTATTTCTCGTTATTTCTCCTGGAAATCGACCTCGAATTCCGGCGGCATGATGAAGTGGCGCTTGACGAAGCATCGATCCAGGATACGCTCCAGCTTGGGCTTCATCTCTTCCGGGAATAGCGGGGGCAGGTTCAGCACCATTTTTATGTTTGTGTAGCGGCCTGCATCCTGGTCGTAGTCGCAGACCATTCGGAAGCCGAGGCCCTCTGTGGGGATTCCCTTGACTTCGCAGTAGGCCTTTGCCGTGATTGCGGAGCAGGTGGCAAGGGCTGCAAGCATCAGTTGTGAGGGGTCCGGCGCGGTGCCCTCTCCGCCGTCTTCGGGGGACTGGTCGGTTGGAATGAGGTGGTCTTGGATCAGTGCGTTTACTTTTTTGCCGCCGGCGTAGGAAATTTCCACGGTGGTTCTCATGCGATTCTCTCCTTTGAAAAAGGACAAAAGGACCCAAAGGACCGGGGGGAGAGGACTAAGAAGACTAAGAAGACTAAGAAGACTAAGAAGACTAAGAAGACTAAGAAGACTAAGAAGACTAAGAAGACTAAGAAGACTAAGAAGACTAAGAAGACTAAGAGGACTAAGAGGAGGTAGGGGCTGGAGGGGCGGAACAAACCCCTCAACCACAATCTCTCTCCGGTTCTTTGTCCGTCCTTTTGTCCAGCTCTCTCTCCGACTCTCTCTCCGACTCTCTCTCCGACTCTCTCTCCGTCCTTTTGTCCATCCTGTCCTTTGTCCCTTATGTCCTTTTTGTCTTTTTGGTCGTTTGTCCTTTTTTACACCTTCACCGAAGAGAGCCCCAATTTTTCTCTCTTCACTTCAATATGCCGCCTAATCAGCACCGCGGCCTTCTCCGGGTCCGGCTCCACTGCAAAAGTCGCGCCCACCACATCATTCAGGCCCTGGGTCAGCAGCTTCACCACATTCATGCTCCCGGTAATCGGCGGCATGGGCCCCAGCACAGTATAAACCCCCGAAGCCACAAAATAGGTCCCGATCGCGGCCGCCTTTTCAGAATACCACTCCGGCGCAGCCCCCGCAATCGGAAGATCGCTGATGTCCGTCCCCAGAGCATCAGCCAGCGCCGAAGCCAGCACCAGAATCCGCACATTGTCCACACAACTGCCCATATGGAGCACCGGCGGAATCTTCAGCGCACCGCAGATCTCCTGCAGCCCGGGCCCTGCAAACCGGGCCGCCTCGGCCGTCTTCAAACCCGCCTTTGCCGTGGCCACGGCCGCACACCCCGTATCCACCACCAGAATATCATTCTCGATCAGCCGCCGAATCAGCGTCACATGGCCGTAATCCTGCTTGATCTTCGGATTGTTGCAGCCCACAACACCTGCGGCCCCCCGGATCTTCCCGGCTTTGATGGCATCCAGCAGCGGCCCCGGCGTTCCGCCCAGCGCCCCCAGAATGGCCTCCACCGAAAACCCGCCGACCGCATCCACCGGCGCCACCGGCAGATATATCTCCCCCCGCCTTCCATAGTTCTCCACCGCCTCTTTCACGAGGGTCTGGGCCATCTCCCGGGCATTGTCCGGATAAAACTCCCGATGCTCCATGCCGGGAAACTTGGCCTTGTCGCTGGTGCTGATCATCTTCGTATGATAGCAGGATGCCACCGTTCCGAGTGAGGGCATAATGCACTGATAATCGACGATCATCATCTCGACCGCGCCGGTCGCCAGCACCAGCTCCGTGGTCAGATGATTCCCGGCCATGGGAACACCGTGGCGCATCAGCAGCTCATTGCCCGTGCAGCAGACCCCGGCCACATTGATCCCTTTTGCCCCCTTCTCCACTGCCAGATCCAGCAGCGCATCGGAACCGGCCGCCAGCAGCACCATCTCCGAAACCACCGGATTGTGACCGTGAACAATGATATTGACCTGATCCTCTTTGAGTACACCGACATTGGCCGACGTCGGTTTCGGCTGCGGGGTCCCGAAGAGGATGTCGGAGACCTCCGATGCGATCAGAGAGCCGCCCCATCCATCGGAAAGCGCGTTTCTCATGGCATGAAGCAGGATGCTCACCCAGTCATTGTCCACCCCCATGTGGGTTCTGTGCATCATCTCCGAAGTCTCCCGGTCGATGCCTCGGGGAACGATCCCCAGCTTCTTCCAGATATCCCGGCGCTTTTCCGGAGCCCGGGAGATCAGTGTCAGCGCCTTCTTCCGGGTCCCATAATCCTCCTGCATAGCATGGGCCAATTCTCCTGCAATCATTCTCACATCCTTGCCCTCTGCGGAGATCCCGTATTCGGCCGCGACCTTCTTCAGTTTTGCCTCATCTTTAATGCCGTATCCCTCGCCCTTCCCAAGTGCCACATTCTCCAGCACCTCCACCAGATCCCGGCCATGATCCGAGTGGGAGGCCGCGCCGGCCGCGATCATCCGCCCCAGATTTCTGGCCACGATGATATCGGCATCCGCGCCGCAGACCCCGACCTGGGGGCCCTCTTTAAAAGGATCGATCCGGCAGGGCCCCATTACGCAGATGCGGCAGCTCAACCCCATCTCACAGTAGCCGCAGTGGGGCTGCTGAGCCTCATGCCGATCCCACGCCGTCACCACGCCGTCCCGATGCGCCTTCTCCAGCAGCAGTTGACCATCTTTGGTAATGGTTCTGTTTTCCTCTTTCCGGCTCATGGATATCCTCCTCATTGATAAAATGTTTATCTTCGTTCCTGCAACTGCAGTCGGGCCTTTTTGATTGCCCTGAGCAGAGAAAATCCCTCGGGAAGTTCAGTTCCCTCAGCTCCGGCGGACACGCTCCTGGAAACCGCATCCGTCTTCCGTTTCATCGCTTCCCCGCTCTCCTCGAAGGTCAAGGCTCCGGACTTGCAGACCTCGACACAGGCAGGTATCTCCCCCCTGCCCTGCCGTTCGATGCAGTTGTCGCATTTGACCGCAACGACCTTCTTCCCCCCCCTAAAGGGAACCGCATGGTACCGGATCACGCCGAAGGGGCAGGCCATCGCGCAGGATGCGCAGTTGATGCACCGATCCGGATCGACGCGCACGGTATTTGTCTTTTCATCGCGGAAGATCGCGCCCGGCAGACATGCGAAGAGACATGGCGCGGGGTCGCAGTGGCGGCACCGGTTCGGAAACCCCTCTTCCCAGAGCCCCGACCCCACATGGATTCTCGGCTTGGGAAGCGGTGATTCCAGAGTTGCGGCAAATAGGTGTCCGGATCGGGAGTGGGCAGCAGCACATGCGGCCATGCACTGCATACAGCCCACACATCGCTCCGGATGAATCATGATCTGTTTCATAGCGCCTCCTTTTTCAAACTCTTTTTTGAACTCTTTTTCGAACCTGGTTTCCCAGCCGGCATGATCACTGTTTCATCAGCATCTTTACATTGAACAGAGGATCGAGGAGCCGCTCTTTTTCAATTGTGATCGGCATCTGACTCCGGATGAGCGCTGTCAGCACTCCGCCCTGCTCGATCCGGTTGACCAGAACGGCCCCGACGAGCCGATCCTCCCGAAAGACCATCTTCCGATACGTCCCGTAGAGCGGATCTTTACTTTGGATGGCCGTATAAACTGCATCCGATTCCGGGGTGACGATCCCGGCCGTCAGAATATCGGTGTCGAAGATTCGGATGACATTCCGGCTGAGGCTTCCCCCATAACGGATCTTCTGCCCCGCCATGTTCATCCCCGCGATCCTTCCCTGGGCTTCGGCTTCGGGCCAGATCGCGTTGACCCAGCGGCTGCGCCTGGCAATATCCGTGGTTTCGGCCACATCTCCCGCGGCAAAGATACCGGACACATTCGTCTCCAGATAATCATCCACCAGAACCCCCAGATCCAAATCGATATGATCTCTCGGGATAAAGCTCCGGGAAGGAAGAACCCCTTTTCCGATCACGGCCAGATCGCAGGGAAGCTCCGATCCGTCCGTGAGATGAGCCTGACGTACCCGACCCTTTCCGGAAAAGGCGGTTACGGCAAGGCCGGTGCGGACATCCAGGCCGCGGCCCGTCAGCTTTTCCAGGATCATCTTTCCGGCCGCGGCATCGGCCTGCATGGAGAGGGGATGGCCGGATCGGATCAGCAGGGTCACTTCAATTCCGCGGCACATCAATCCATATGCCGCCTTGAATCCTACCAGCCCCCCGCCCAGCACCAGGGCCCGCCGGACATCCGGCAGCGCCCGCTCCATTCCCCGGACATGGGCCTCGGTGCGCATGAAGAAGATGTTTTTCAGATCGAGCCCTTCGGCTTTGATCGGCCGCGGATCTGCGCCCGAAGCGATCAGGAGCCGATCAAAGGAAACAGCCTCCCCCTTTTCGGTGATCACCGTTTTCCCATCCACGTCGATCTCCGAGACCCGGGCGCCCAACAACGGCCGGATATCGAGTCTTTCATAGAAATCGGCCCCTCGAATGGGAAGCCTGTCAGACCCCACCGCCCCCTCCAGCACCATGCTGATCATGGGCCGGCAGTAGGGGGGAAAGGTTTCATCGCCGATCATGGTGATCCGACCTTCCCGATCGATCGGGCGAATGCTCTCTGCCGCTGATACTCCTGCTATCCCATTACCGATAATGACATATTCCATAGCCACCTCCCTTGAGTTCAGGAATCATGTTTAGCAGATTTATCCCACCATATCAACTGAAGATTATTCACCTGCCCGATTTCCGAATAAATCACCGATTCCAGGTTGCAAAAGTTTCTGTTTGTGGTAAAAGTGATAAGATTATCGTAGGGTTTATTTCAGGAGGAAAGGTCAATGATGCAGACGTTAAAGCTACATATTTACAGACCGGGCAAGACAGAGCCGGAGACAAAGATCTCCATTCCCCTTTCGGTGCTTCATATTTCCGAGAAGCTGCTGCCCAAAAGGGCCAAAGAATCCTTGGATAAAGAGGGGATCGATCTGTCCGAGCTGGGAAGTCTCTTTGCCAAACAGGGGCCCAAAGGAAAGCTCATCGAGGTGGAGAACGCAACCGAGCGGCTGGTGATAATCGTCGAATAACGAATTTCAGGAGCAGTAAAAATGATGTCGGAGGAGAACGAAAGCAAAAGCTTTGCCGAACTGGTCGAATCCTACTCCGGTGACGGGGAGGAAGGAGAGCTGCAGGTCGGAGATAAAGTCACCGGAGAGATTATCTCCATCGGCGGAGACACCGTGTTTGTCAATACCGGAACCAAGATCGACGGTTCGGTGGAGAAGTCGGAACTGGTGGATGAGAACGGCGAGCTTCCGCTTTCCGTAGGGGATACTGTCGAACTGTATGTGGTGGCCGCAGAGGAGAACGAGATCCGTCTTTCCCGGGCCATCTCCGGCGTCGGCGGACTGAACATGCTGCAGGAGGCCCATGAGACCGGCACGCCCGTCGAGGGGAAGGTCAAGGCGCCCTGCAAGGGCGGCTTCCACATCGATCTGCTGGGCCGAAGAGCCTTCTGCCCCATCAGCCAGATCGACATCCGGTATGTGGAGAACCCGGAGGAGTACACGGGCCAGGTCTTCGAGTTTCTGATCACCCGGTTCGAGGAGGATGGCCGGAACATCGTGGTCAGCCGGTCCACGCTGCTCAAAAAGGAGCAGGAGAAGGCTCAGAAGGAATTCATGGAAGAGAAGCTCTCCCAAGGCGCGGAGCTGGAGGGGCGGGTGATGCGCCTCGTCCCCTACGGCGCGTTCGTGGAACTTTTCCCCGGCATCGAAGGGATGATCCATGTCTCGGAGGTGAGCTGGTCCAGGGTGGATCACCCTCAGGATGTCCTCTCGCCGGGCCAGAGCGTCACCGTAAAGGTGCTCGACATAAAGCCCCGGGAGCGGATCGAAGATACCCGGATCTCTCTTTCCATCAAGGCGGTTGAGCGGGACCCGTGGGAGAGCATCGAAGAGAACTTCTCGGCCGGCCAGAAGGTTCGGGGAAAGGTGACCCGGTGCGCGGATTTCGGGGCATTTGTGGAGATCGCGCCCGGGATCGAAGGGCTGGTCCACATCAGCGAGATGAGCTACACCCGCAGAATCGTCAAGCCCCAGGATGTAGTCAAAGAAGGACAGGAAACGGATGTCCTCATAAAAGAGATCGACACGGACCGGAAGCGGGTCTCCCTGAGCATCCGGGACGCGGAAGGCGATCCCTGGATCGGCATGAAAGAGAAATATGCCATTGGCGGAACCATCACCGGAACCGTGGAGAAGTGGGAGCGGTTCGGCTGCTTTGTCACCCTGGAGCCGGGAATCACGGGGCTGCTGCCCAAGTCGAAGATCAGCAAATCGCCTTTGTCCGGATCCATCGAAAAGCTGAAGGTGGGCGAGCCGATCACCATCGTGGTCGAGGAGATCGACACCGATGCCCGGAAGATAACCCTGGCCCCGACAGACAAGGGGGATGAAGGGGACTGGCGTAAATATGTGAACCCGGAAAAGCCCAAGGCCGCATCGGCCCCCTCTTCACCTTCCTCTTCCTCCCTGGGAACCCTCGGAGAGAAGCTGCAGCAGGCCATGAACGAAAAGAAGAGAAAGCAGTAGGCCATCATGGAGTTCGAATCCGTTATCGGGCTGGAGGTTCACGCCCAGCTCAACACCGAGACCAAGATATTCTGCCCCTGTTCTACCCTGTTCGGCTCGCCGCCCAACACCCATGTCTGTCCGGTCTGCCTTGGGATGCCCGGGGTGCTGCCGGTGCTGAACAGAAAGGTGGTGGAATATACCCTGCGGATGGCGCTGGCCACGGACTGCACGGTCCAGCCCATCAGCCGATTCGCCCGGAAGAACTACTTCTACCCGGACCTGCCCAAGGGATATCAGATCTCCCAATATGAGCTGCCCATCGCCACCGACGGCCATCTGGTGATCGGGAGCAACGGCTCGAAAAAGCGGATCGGGATCACCCGGATCCATATGGAGGAGGACGCGGGAAAGCTGATCCACCATCCGGACCTTCCCTTCAGCAAGGTGGACCTGAACCGCACCGGGGTCCCGCTAATGGAGATCGTGAGTGAGCCGGACATCCGCTCCGCAGAAGAGGCCGGGGCATATCTCCGGCGCCTCCGGGCCATCATCCGGTATCTGGCCATCGGAGATGGCAATATGGAGGAGGGAAGCTTCCGGTGTGACGCGAATGTCTCGGTCATGCCGGGGGGCGCTTCGACCTTCGGCACCCGGACTGAGCTGAAGAACCTCAACTCCTTCAAAAATGTGGAAAAGGCGATTCAGTACGAGATCCGCCGCCAGATCGAGCTGATCGGAGAGGGCGGGAAAGTAGTGCAGGAGACCCGGCTCTGGGACCCGAACCGGAACGTCACCACCTCCATGCGGAGCAAGGAGGAGGCCCATGACTACCGGTACTTTCCGGACCCTGACCTGCTGCCCCTGGAGATCGACAAGGCGTGGATCGAACGGGTGAAGTCCGAACTTCCCGAGCTTCCCGAGGCGAGACGGGGACGATTCATCTCCCAGTACGATCTTCCGGAGATGGATGCCCAAGTGCTGACATCGGCAAAGGAGATTGCGGACTACTTCGAAGCGTGCCTTTCGGTCTATCCAAACCCCAAGCCGGCCGGCAACTGGATCATGGGAACCCTTCTGGGGCTTCTCAATGCCGAGGGGAAGACCATCGAAGAATCTCCCATTCCCCCCGAAGAGCTGGGAAATCTGCTCAAAATGATCGACGACGGCATCATCAGCGGAAAGATAGCTAAGAGCGTCTTCGACGAGATGGCCCGGACCGGGAAACCGCCAAAGACCATCGTGGAGGAGAAGGGACTGGTCCAGGTTTCGAACACTTCGGCCCTGGAGCCGACGGTGGATGAGATATTGGCGGCCAATCCGGACGAGGTGGCATCATACCGGGGCGGCAAAAAGAAGCTGATCGGCTTTTTCGTAGGGCAGGTGATGAAGAAGACCAAAGGCAAGGCCAACCCGAAGCTGGTCAACGAGCTGCTACAGAAGAAGCTGGAGGGATAAAAAACCTGAAGGGACAGGGTCTGTCCATGACTTCCGGTTCAACGCGGTTCTTATCCCGATCCGGTTTACGATTCTTTGAAGATGATTATACTCTGTCATGGATGTATGGAAGATGTTTTTTTCCGATAGAATTGTTCCCTTAAAAACCGTAAGGAGGTAAGATGGGCGTAATGGACTGGCTGAAAACCCAGACAACGAATGCCAAGGATGAGGTCAAGCGGTTCAAGAGCAAGAACTTCATGGAGGCGGTGACTGCGGGCTGCGCGCTGGTGGCCTATGCCGACGGGATCATCAAGCCCGAGGAGAAGGCCAAGATGGCCGGCTTCATCCAGCGAAACGAGGCTTTGAGCGTCTTTGACATGACAAAAGTCATCGACAGCTTTGAACACCATGTGAAAAGCTTCGAGTTCGACCATTCCATCGGAAAGGCCGAAGCCTTGAAGAGCATCGGCAAGATCAAGAAGAAATCGGACGAGGCGAGATTGCTGGTGCGGGTCTGTGCTGCTATCGGCGCGGCCGACGGGGATTTTGACCCGGATGAGCAGGCCGTGGTCAAAGAGATATGTTATGAGCTGGGAGTGAGTCCTTCTGAGTTCGGCATCGAATGATCTTTGAATGATCTTTGATCTCTTGGCAGAGCGGTCTTAGCAGATCCTGCAATCCAGAGGCAGCCGTTTCCTGAAACGGTCTCCGGACTCACC
>JAABSP010000048.1 GCA_011390345.1 Desulfobacteraceae bacterium | reverse complement strand
CTTCTTAATTGTAGGCGGCGAATCGGTGGGGGTCGGTTTGGGCGACAAGCGGACTTGGAGAGATCGGTTGTTGAGCCGTTGGGTCAGCAGTGGATCGAATATCACCCGGGATCGCGTGATCGCGTTGACCAGAAGTCGGCATTTTAATGAAATTCGGCTTATATACGGGTATCCGACGGCGATCAGGGAAATCTGTGAGCATCTTGATGAACTTGGAATCCGGCCTGCTAAATTGAGAGGGGTCGTGACCACCGCCGAACCTTTGAGGCCGGAAGTCAGGGATAGGATAAAGGAGGTATTGAAAGTTGAGAATGTGCTGGACCAGTGGGGCCTGAATGACGGCGGTTTGCACGCTTCTGAAGGGCCTGAAGAAGATAGTCTTCATGTATCTTTTCATCGCGGCATACTCGAAATCGTGGATGATGAAGGGATGCAAATCGACCAGTTGGAGAAAATCGGCAGGGGGATTGGGACAACCCTTACAAATTTTGCAACTCCTTTTATTCGTTACGATACAGGGGATCAGCTCCACTGGAAGACGTTTGATCGATCCCAATCCGGGATAACATGGCCCAGGATCGGGCCGGTCGATGGCCGTACGGGTGACGTCATCTATCTGGGGGATAAGACCATTACCATGCCGGGCTTGACCCTCGTGATGCGGTGGATTGAAGGGTTGCTGGAGTATCAGTTCATTCAGACAGGACCAAATGATATCAAAGTGAACCTAAAGAGGGGGGCTTCCTTTACTCTCAGCGAAGATGAGGTGAGAGAATATTTAAAGAATAAGATCGACCAAAATGTCAATTGGACCATTGAATGGGGGGCCGCGGAAAGAACTGGAAATGGTAAGATTTTGATTGTAAAGAATGATTGGCTTCGGCGACAGGGTTTGGACAGGCCCGGATGATAGGTGTTTTTTGCCTGACGTCAATCTGACTTAGGAAAAATCTGCAAGTGTTAAACAGGAAAAGTATTGAGTCGAAGATAGCTCATGATACAACATTATTTAGCGCTGGTTGTTCTGATCAGTATCGTTTTTTTGGGGTGCATACCTTCTCAAGCTGCAACACGACAGGAGCGTGCTGACAATTTTGCTAAACAGGCTGATCAGTACAGTAGGCAAAAAGGAAAACATTTTTTAGCTATAGCTTACATAAATAACGCTATTAAGTTACAACCGAAAAGAGCTGATTTATATTATAAGCGTGCCCATATATTGGGCCGCATAGGACAGTATGCTCGTGCGATAAAGGATTTTAATCGATTTGTGAATAGCAGGAAATATCCGCATGCAATCCGATTTCGGGCTGATTGCTTTATGGCGCTCGGAATGTTTCAAAATGCCGTCAATGATTACACCGTTTTTTTACGCGGTGCGCCGAAAGATGGGAAGGTTTGGTCTTACCTGACAGAAGCCCTGGCATTTATGGGGCGGAGAGATCTCGCATTGGATGCAGCGAGAAAAGGTTTAAAAACGGGGTCGCATTGGTCGAAACGATTAAGTGAACTGCGGAGGAAAATTTTGTCAGGTGAGAGCATCACCCCCCACAAACCACTCTCTAACTGATTTTAATCGTATGCTTTTGGGTGCGGCTCTTTTTCATAGAAACTTATTCTTGCCGTCAACTCATCTGACTGCCTGCTTCTCACCCTTCACCACCCAAAAATAGTTCCGATCTTTCTCTTGTTGGAAGTGGAACCGCAGGTAATCATCCAGATCACCACTGGCCTTCAGTGAACGCAGTTTAAGGACAGCTTCGGCGGATATCAGCCGCCAACGGGCACCGGTGATGTCCATCCGATCTTTGACAATATAACGGCATGCGCCTTCGATTACGCCCGTTGCAATGGGAAGACCATGCTTCAGCGATATATCGTAGCGCAGCCGGGACTGGCTGTTTTCAATATAGTCCGCGGCTGTATCCACCGGGACTCGCTGCTCGTCATTCAGCTTATAGAGGGTGGCTGTTCTGCGGAGGCCGGTGGCGACATTCTGGGCATTGCCGCGCAGGAGTTCCCTGCTGCGTCCGTATACCCACTCCTCCCGCTTTTCAGCGCTTTTCGGGTAAAGAGCGTGGCCGGCCTTCCACAGGTACTCTGTGACATGGATGAAATCCTGGGTAATGGTGACATTCACTCCGTACAACTCGGCCTTTTTTTCGACCTGCCGGATCAGTTCCGGCTGGCCGTCGATGAGTACGACCCAGTGCATTTTCTGATCGGGGTCCCGGCGGAGCGCTTCCTCAAAGCCCTGCTCGATCAGAGTGCCCATATCCTCAGTCACATCCGCCCAGACTCGCTTGTTTTGGGGCTTGGGACGAGGAGGCGGCTTCTCCACTTTTTCCCCCAGGATCTGCTCGGGCGTTCGGATATAGGGGGCGATCTCATACACAGAAACCACGGTGGCCATGCGCTTGCGGCTCCTCTTTTCTCCCGGCTGAAGCCGCTTTTTCTTCTTCTTCTGATCCGCCTCCGCTGCTTTTCGGGTCGCCTCCCGGAGGTCCTGATTGTAGACCGAGATCCCCTTGCCGTCGGCTGTGATCACCAGGATACGGTCGTTCGGATTCAGGATCTTCAGAGGGCGGCTGTAGAAGACTCCAAAATCCAGGATCAGGGTAGCAGTAAGCTCCTGCAACTGGCGCTTGGGAATCATTCCGCCTCCATATCGTTGCAGGGTTTCCAGCGCAGCATCGAATGACTGGTCAGCAATCAGGTGGGCGATTTCCCTGCGCAGTCCATGGGAATATTTGTCCGGCGGCAGATTCAGCTCCGCATCCAACGGGTAGAGAAGGCCGAGCCCCGGACCCCGGTAGCCGATACGGTTGAACTCCACCTCGCCGAATATTGTTTCGATCTGATGGCGACGATTCGGCACCCTGTGTGTACGGGCTTGGCCATCTGCGCTCTCCAGCTTCTTGAGCTTCTCCTCTCTGGCGCTGCGCTCATTCAGATATCCCTCCGCCATTTTCCGCTTGATTTCCATATTCCTCTGCTGAATGAACTCTTCGGCGTCTCCCAAAGTTCCTGCGGCAATATCTGAATCGGACAACTCTTCGATGAGTTTCTCGAAGGCCTCAACTGCATCGCCATAGTGCTGCTTTTTTTCATCGCTTATTTTTACAAGCTGTACCATTTTGAACCTCCAAATTCAGGGTGGATAGAAAAGAGAAAAATCTTTCATATCGTAAGCCGCCAAAATTATCAAGGATTTTATTGTCGACTATTGCTTAAGTGCTTGATAATACTTGAGCAAGTTTATAATGCAAGGAGCCGCACCCTCTGGAATTCTGCCCGGAAAAAACAATTACATGTACGTTTTTAAAGGCCCTTACGATTCGAACCGCCCCTTCACCTTTCGGATGAAGCTCTGCTTCTGCGGGGTTCTACTGGAAAAGATGTATGACAAAGACAACGACGGCCTCGTGCCGACGGACAGCGCGGATTACCTGAACGGCGGCGTGGGAAAGACCCGCTGGTTCGAAGGCTTCGACCATTGGGATCTGAAATCGGATCGGATAGATCAGCCGGCCGAACTGATGCTCCGGCTTCAGGAGGATCTGGAAATCCCGAAGCCGGATCTGAATGATGTCATCATGGTGCTGAAGACTTTGGCCGGGATTGCGGTCTCTACAGACAACCTCATGGATAATGACCGGAACCGCAACGAGCGCATCGATATGGCGGATGCGCTGATGCTGCTGCAGATGCTTTCAGGCATCCGTTGATGCAGATGAATGGTATCGGTCTATTTACCGATGGTGCGGTTCTTTCCGGCAGATTTTTCTTCGGGAGGCTTTTGGATCGAAGGATGGACGGGTATCGCCCCGAACGCTGACGACTTCGGAGCAGGATAGACCGGAACAAGTATCGGTTCTTCGTAATGGACCAGCGGCGGAGAGGAGGGTTTTTCCTTCTTTTTGGAAACCTTCTCCGGAACTGCTGGCCGGCTTTTCCGGGCCGTGATATTTCCGTAAACCACCTGTTTGTAGACCGTCAGAGGCAGCAGCATTGTATCGGCTGCAAAGCTGAACGGAAGATCGACGACGGAAGCCGGCAGAATAGCCGCAGAGGCATAGAAAAGAAACGGATCACCGCTGAAGAGCCCGAAAAACGATATGCTAAAGGCCGTCAAATCCAGTATCGTTCCGCTGTAAATATGCGGTAAGGGAAAGGGAGTCGGAGCCGAAGGTTTCGGGATTGCCTTCGGATCTTTCCCCGATGCCTTTGCCGCCGCGACTTGTTTGTCGAACCCTTCCGACGCCATCATGGTAAAGCCGGTTCCGCAGCCGGAAGCCGTGAACAGCCAAAGCATCGCCAATATTCCGATCCCACATTTTGCTGCATTGTTCATCCGCCGCCTCCTTTCCGGGCTTTCTCTTTTTCGTCGATCCGACTTTCATCCTCCAAAATCGGATCACCTCCGACGCGATTGCCGAAAAGAATATCAAGAATCGTGCCGGAAAGGGGAGCTAAAGCTTAACCCATATGAATTACAGATATTTTACGAGAATATGATCGTCTTGGAACAGAAAAGGAAGCGGTGGAAAACAGCCATTCGTGAATGGGTAATGAACATTTCATGTACACTGGGATATTGCAGAGAGGGAATATCATCAGGCATGGATCGCTCTTAATTCATAGGCTTCTGCCAATGGTTTCCCTTCCTCAATGGTCAGAAATTCGTGGAGTTCCTTTATGGAAATCGGAGCGGTAAAGAGATCCGGCTCTGATTCGGAAACCATTTTGAAGGATTCGATGGCCTCTTTCATTTTTTCGACGGCCTCCTCCTTTTCCATTCCCTGGCCTGCAATCCCATTTTCAAGGCACAGCGCAACCCAGTAGCCTGCACTCTTTCTGAGAATATATGTGTAAAAATCCATTATAAATCTCCTGATGGTAAATTGGTCTGATTAACAAAAGCGACGATACTATATCCGCTCCGGTTCCTCTTCCCGCAGCAGTTGGCGCAGCCGCTCGCTCAGAAACAGGATTGACTCGATATCCAGATGCCGGGGAACGGTCTCGTCAAAGAGGAGCTTGATTTTTGCCGCTACCGCTTCAGCCGGGTCAGCCTCCCAATATATTAGCAGCACCGGAACCCTCGGCAGGGGCGTGAATTTCATGGCCAGATCGGCCGAAGGATACTGATCCGTCACATCTTCGCCGCCGACGGATTGCCCGGCGGACCTGAGTTCTTCCCGCTTTCCGGCAAAATGTTCTGACAGGGGTTCCTCCACATGCGCGATCATGGATTTGACCTTGGAGACCGTGTTGGGAAACTCCTGAAACGCCTTCCACTCCCCCGAAGGGACCGCATCGCCCCCCTGGGCCAGATGGTTGAAGACAAAGACCTGCTCCCACCGGTTCAGGGGCGATCCATCGGCCTTTTCCAGGGTCCCGGGACGGATGATCAGGAACTCGTTGAAATAGGGGAGCCGCAGCGCCGGTCCGGAATCGGTCTCGATGATCTCGCCGCCGATGCGGCCCGGCAGATCCTCGACGGCCATGGACGCGGCCCGCTCCTTTGCCCAGGCCAGAGCGCTCTCGGCCGGGTCCTTTTTGAGCCATTTTCCTTCGGCATACTGTGCCCACAGCTCCTTTTTGGCCGGTTCCAGCAGTTCCGGCGGGATGTGGGGACAGTTTTCCAGCGGGTGCTTCTCCGAGACCACCATGCCGGCAAAAGCCAGACAGGTGGGAAAGCCGCACTCCCGGCAGTTGGTTTTGGGCAGCAGCTTCTGGTAGATATCGACGATAGAGAGCGCCACGGTTGCTCCTTTACGGGGTGATCGTTTCGGAGCCGACTTTGGGCAGCTCCGTTTCATTATAGACTTCAAAGGCTGCCAAATCCACATTTGCGGAAAAGCCGGTCTCTTTCCGCTGAAAAACCAGCAGCAGGATCTTTTCATCCATCAGCCGATGGCCGATGAACCGATCGATTCCGACCAGGATCTCCTTGTATCTCTTCCCGTCCGGAGATGAGAGGCCAATGCTCTGCATATCTTCATGGGTCAGCCGCTCATCCCCGTTCGTGTCGGCCTTAACGATTCTGTAGAGGATCGCCCGCACTTCATCTTTGTCCGATTGAACATTTCCGACTGAAAGGAGATCCATCTCGATGACCAGGTATTCATTGGTGTCGAAAAGCCAGTGTCGTTCGTTGTTTTGGCCATCGATGAAGAGATAGTTCCGAACGGAAGATGCGGATTTGCTGTAGTAGGACTGGGCATACCGCTGGTCCGAGTTCAACGGAATCATGACATAAGGGGTTCCCTGGATCGATGACATATAGCCGATCTGCCACTCTTCTTCCAGATCGCCGTCGGTCTGCACGTTGACGATGTTGCGGACATCTCTGTTTGCGAACATGTTATCTGCGATCATGTACCCTGCATACAGGAGAACGCAGATCAGCAATATGCCGCCGATCAGGCCCATGAGGCTGTTGAAACGGGACAGGTATTTGGAAAACCGGCTCTCTATATTCATCTGTCAAAGCTCTCCCTTCCGTGGTTTCCTTGGGCCGATCATCTAAAAAAACAGGTAAAGGAGAATCAACAGCAGAATAGAGCCATATACCGACCATCGGCGTATTTTATACCATATCATTTCCATCCTGCGCCGTCTTTTCAGCGCCGCCCTTTCTGCGAGCTTCTCCCGGATAATGGGATCGAGATGCGGATAATCCTCAGCAGCCTGATCCAGCGTGTAATCATCCTTTTCCTTCACCCGCTGTACAAGGTCAAGTGCCTGCTTCGGGGTCAGCACCCTGGCCTCTTCCATCATCTCGAAAACCAGTCCTCTGTCATCCCGGTGCATGTTTATGAAACAGCCCAGATCGGTACCTCCCCGCATATGAGCCAACAATGACTTCGCCTCATTTTCAGACATGGAGAAATCCGTTTTCCGATTCACCTTTTCGGCCATCGCCGAAGGGCATACTGCGCCGCTCTCCATCAGAACATCTACAATCGCCTCTGCTTTGGTAATCTGCTTTTTGGTCATCTTTTCAAAGCGTCTCCTGCCCTTTTCATAACTTCTTCTGCCGGCTTTCACAGATTCATCTGCCAGCACCTCCCGTTGTTTGTACGGCTTGATTATTCTGATTCCCATCCGAAATGGCCAAAGCCGTCCGCCTGATCTTCATGTGAGGGATCATCTTCGATTCCGGCGCTGTAAGCGGCAATGCGTCCTTCAAAGACATCGGCAACGATGTCGACAATTTCAAAATAGCCTGCATCGTTGAATTTACTCAGCAGCGTATTGTAAATTTTGTCTTCGACATTGCCGTTTTCGTCCTGAAGAGCGCCGATCTCCGCGATGATTTTTCTGGTATCGGACCGCCATTCTTCCACGGTTTTGTTGGGATGGATCAGGAAAAGAGGATCTAAACTCAACGTAAATGCAAAGACTCTGATGCCTTGATCTGCCAGGATTTTGTGCAATTCTATGTGTTCCATTTTTTCGAATCCTCTCCTTTCTTTTTCTTTTTTCATCATAAATTCCCATTCTCCAAAAAGCTGTAATGCCCCTTCCGTGCGAAGATGATATGATCCAGCACCGTAATCCCCAGCGTCTCCCCCGACTCTTTCAGCCGCCGGGTGAGCGCGATATCCTCCCGGCTCGGCTCGATGTTCCCCGACGGATGGTTGTGTGCCAGAATGATGGCCGATCCCCGGTCCGTGATGGGGTCGGCAAAGACCTCTCTGGGGTGAACCAGGGTCTTGTTGACCAGGCCGATGGAGACGACTCTGGTGCTGATGACTTCGTTTGCGCCGTTCAGGGAGATGCAGAGGAAGTGCTCCTGTTTCCGGTCGCTGTAGTGGCGGATCAGGGGGAGGATGTCGGACGGGGTGCTGATCCGGATGCCCTCGGGACGGATGCGGCGGCGGGAGAATTCCAGCGCGGCTGCGATGATGGCCGCTTTTGCGGGGCCCACGCCGTCCAGGCTCTGAAGATGCTCCAGCTTGGGATTTCCGTGGCGCTCGTCCACCAGATGGACGATCCGCCGGGCCACGGTCATGACGTCGTGGCCCTTGATGCCGGAGCCGAGGAGAAGGGCCACCAGTTCCTCGTCTGAGAGGGCGCCGGCGCCTCTTTTCAGCATCTTCTCTCGGGGGCGGTCCTCTGCCGGCAGGTCTGCCATGCGCTTGGTCATGAATCCGATCCGCTCCTATGGGCCGAAAGACGATTTTCTTTTTCCAAAGCGGCCTTTGCCCGTTTCATGACTTCTTGGGCCGGGATGCACTCTACCCTCCCCTCCTTTATCTCCTGCCACCTTCGCTCTGCTTCATCCATCCATGCCTGTTCAATTTCATCCATAGTACTCATCATTGTACGCTTTCACAGATCATCTTCTATCTTCTTCCGATACAGGATATCCTGTCTCCATTTAGCACAGGAATCAACGAACGTCCAGAAGATCCTAGCCTTCAGACATTTTGAAAAGAGCCGGAATTTCGTCGTGGAGTACAAGGGCGCGGATCGGTATTCCAATGAGGACTGGCAGGAGAAACGAATCCTGGGAGAGCTGTGGGCCGAAAAGAGCGAAGAGAGGAACAACCGTTCTGCTACTCGTTGATATACCGCACCATCGAATGGAATTCCGTCATGATATGGATCACTTTTTCAACCAGTTGCTTTTTCTGGTCTTTCATGGAAAGAACCGCACTCCTGCTGATCTTTGCCTTGACGGTGAAGTAGGGCAGCGGGATTTTCTGCAGCATCGTGACGAGATAATCAAAGCCGTGTTCTCCCAGTTCATCCTTTTTCAGATAATCGACTTCAATTGCAAATACCTGATGGTATGAATAGAGACTTGCCTGGATCTGCTTTCGTTCCTGCAATTGGACAACCATCGACGCTTCCGGCTTCAAATTCCTGATAATCTCCACAAAGGTCTGTTTATCCCGGAGCACCTTTTCCTTCAGCCTGTCAACAGCACTTTTCAGCTCAACATTGACAAGCACCTCTATCCCCTGAGAATTCAAGATGATGGTCTGATGGGCGTAGTTTCTGTATTTTGAGTCTTTGGGCCCAAAGGCCGCCCAAGCGTGATTCTCTTCTTCTTTGGTCTGCATCTTTTTCAGGCTGAGACTGCCGACATCGTAATCCTCATAAAAGGGCTCTACCGCTTTAAGGCTCTGCGAGGTCTCCTCGGCAAAACTCTTTATGGTCTCTTTGACCCATTTTTTGCTTTCCTCGCTGTCGTGGATGAAGAAGAAATCGAAAATCTCCTTTTCAAAACCCGTAAAATCGGTCATATTGCAATACTCCAGATACCGCATAAACTGGTTGACGATCCAGCGGCTGTTCTCGGTAAGCTCCGGGGTCAATGATTTGAAAAAGGCGTGTAACTCGGCCCATGTCCGCTCTTCGCATACCGGAAACCTCTTCTCACCGATCGTGAGTTTCTGAAAATGGTAGCGCATCTGATCGGCATCGAGGTATCCGACCACTTTGCTTTCGATGAGAACAGCAAAATCATCGCCGTAGATCCAGGCGTCGGGACGGCTCTCCTGCTTTCCGGATTCAACCAGAGGCGTAGCCTTGCCTTCTGCGGGAACGAGAGCGAGCAGAACCCGTTTCGATTTTCTCTCGATCCTCCCCTTTCCGATGGTCTTTTTCTGCAGTTCGAACCGTATGTTTTCCGGCTTCTCAACGCCGATCCATTCCAAAAAGCCATTCCTGACTTTTCTGCCGCCGTACTCCAGGGTATTGATCAGGGCTTTGGTGGTATTATC
Source organism: Desulfobacteraceae bacterium (assembly GCA_011390345.1). Lineage (GTDB taxonomy): Bacteria > Desulfobacterota > Desulfobacteria > Desulfobacterales > JAABSP01 > JAABSP01. The sequence goes on along the minus strand of JAABSP010000048.1, from coordinate 28,119 downwards.
CTCCAATTGCCGTTCCCGGTTCTTATCCGATTCCTGTGCGCCCCGGTAATAATAGAAGATGTTGTGGTAAAAATTGCTCATACTCGCTCTTTTGGAAGTCGAGATCATGGCCAAAAAGGGACAGATGGCTGATCACTTGAAATCTTGTTCCAGTATCTGCCGAATCTTTTCACGAAGATCGGGGATCTTGTTTTTTACAACATCCCAGACGATCTCGTAATCAACGCCGAAATAGCCGTGAATCAGACGGTCTCTCATACCTGCAATGGCCCGCCAATGTACCTCCGGATACTTTTTCTTCAGTTCAGCAGGTATATTCTTCGATGCTTCCCCAATGATTTCGATGCTTCGAACAAAAGCACGTTTGAGCGTTCCATCCCGAAGAAACCGCTCTCTGCTCACCCCTTGTGCGGAATCCGAAAGATAGTCGATCTCAACGAGCATATGTCGGAGGTATTCATCCGGCGACATCCGCATACTCTGCCTCTTCTAATATATGAGGGCCGATAAAGGGACTAAGCGATTCCACCGTAACAAGCTCAATTTTCCGCTGCAGCAGATCTTCAAGAAAAAAGGAGAGTTCCATAAAAGTATCGAAATTTTTTCGCCCCGGTTCGAAGATGACCAGCAGGTCAATGTCACTGTCAGGGCCCTGTTCCCCACGGACAAAAGAACCGAACAGCCCGATCTTTTTTACCCCCATCCCTTTGAGGCTCGATCTGTTCCGGTTGAATATTGTAAAAATATCCTGTTTCGTCCGGATCACTTTTGCGCTACCCTCGTTCATATCGACACAGTATTTCTTCATGTCTTCACCGCCACTCCCTGACGTTGAACCGGCCATCTTCGACCCGGATATTATAAAGCTTTTCAAACATTCGTCAATTCCAATTGACAATCCGAACCGTCTTGTCTAAAAACCACGGTGCGGAACCGCCGTCAAAACAGAAATGTCACCGGATAAACATGGAGGAGGCCTGAAGCCCGGGATATGAACAAAAACGATTTTTTGAATTACGAATTCATTGCACTCTGCATCATCACCTTTCTGGCGATCTGCAATGTCTCGGTATTCTTCAACTTCCATCTTTATCTACAGCACCTCGGATTCGGGGGAAAAGCCGCAGGCTTTATCATCGGCATCTATTCCCTGGCCGCGATGGCCCTCTACCTGACAGTCAGCCGACACATCCGCCTCTCCAATGCTCTCTCCTGCATGATGGCCGGCATCCTGATAGTGGCCGGCTGCGGCATCGCCTACCTCTATGCGGATCGCTTCTGGCCCCTGGTGATCCTTCGGATGGCCAACGGCGCCGGCCTATTCCTGGTCATGGCCGCCTGCATGGTCATCCTGGTGGCGATCCTTCCGCCGGAAAAGACAGGGATGGGCTTCAGCCTCTATTCAGTGGCGCTGCTGTCGCCCTACTCCATCATGCCGGCCGTGACGGAGCTGGTCTCCCCGATGATCGATTCCCCGACAAAAATCTATATGGCCACGGGTATTCTTATGCTGACGGCCGCAAGCATGATCTTCGGCATGCAGCGCCGGCTGGTCTTTCGAATGGAAATTTCGGGCAGCAAATCCAAAGAAGTACTTGGCCCGGGAGAAGAGAGGAAGAACCTCTTCCGAAAGCCGGTGATCAACATTCTGCTCGTAAACAGCCTCTACTTCACCCTCTTTTCGGCCCTATTTTTTCTCTTTGAAGGGTACGGCGTGAAAAATGGGATGGAAAACCCCGGTTTTTTTTTCACCATCCAGATGGGCGTCATGGTTGTAATCCGCCTTTTCGGCGGACGCATCTTCGATACGGTATCAAAGGTCGGGATGGTGATTGCGGCGCTGATCGCAACTGGTGCGGGCTTCGCTCTCCTGCTGTGGCTGCCGGACCCGGCCTGGATTCTTCCCATCGCGATTGTCTTCGGGCTGGGGATGGGGCTCTGCGTCCCGCCGCTCAACTCGCTGATGTATCTGGTGACCCGGCCCCGATACCGGGGCTACAATGCCAACATGATGATGCTGACGGTCCATGTCGGCTCTTTTCTGGGCCCCTTCGCGGGGGCATGGATCATCGATGTCAGCGGGTATGACCGGTTTCTGGGGATCGCTCTGCTGATGACACTGGGGGCCGCAGGATTTTTTTTCATCGCAAATCCGGAAAAAGAGATCGGCCCGAGGCCCCTTTGAAAGCCAAACCTTCTCCGAGTGCTTTCTGGAGAATTGAGCCGTTGAAAAAATGGCGTTGGCATGGGCCCGATTTTCTGATAGTCAAAGAGAAGACGGCATTCATATGCAAAAGACAAGGAGGCCGGCCATGTACAAACATCTCTTTTCCGAAATCGAAATCTCAGGAATCGGCCTGAAGAACCGGCTGACCATGGCCCCGCTCTATCTCGGTTATGCCGGAGAAGGGGGAACCGTAAGTACGCTGGTGAAAAGGGGAAAAGAGAACGAGATCATCAAGTCTGATCCGGGCTGGGACCACACCTGCATGAAGCTGGTGATGAAGAAGAAACCGGCCTTCTGTGTGCGGTGGCCCCACGGAAAGATGAAGGAGTGGAAGGCAAGGCTGGAAGAAGATACATAACCGAATGTTCGGGAATCAAAAGGAAGGTGCTGTGATGAGAAAAACCCTGATTGGCCTTTTTATCTGCTCTTTGATAGCTTCCGCAATTACGGTCGGAGCGGAGAGAGAGGGTTACGGAAGGATGACCGTTCTGGATACCGAATATCCGCCATTTACCTATACCGAAGAGGGAAAAGCGGCCGGATTTGCCATCGATATCCTTCGGGAAATGTTTCGGGAGGCCGGCGTTCAGGCGCAAATGAAGACCTTTCCCTGGAAAAGGGCCGAGACCATGCTCAACCATGACAAAAACACAATGGTCTTCTGCGCCCGAATCGAAAGACGCGAGGATCTGTATGAGTGGATCGGTCCGGTCTATCCCCGGACACTCTCATTGTACAGGCTGAAAAGCCGCTCCGATATCAAAATCGATGGCCTGGAAGATATCCTGCGGTATAAAATCGGTGTTGTCCGGGGGTATGCCTCCGTAACCGAGCTGCTGAAGATCGGCATTCCGGAGGAGAACCTGGAAAAAGCTGTGGATGAGACCCTGAATATCCGGAAATTATACGGAAACCGCTTCGATCTGATTCCGAACAACGAAATGGTCTTCTCCTACAATCTGCAGAACGAGGGGTACAGCCTGGAGGATATGGAAAAGGTCTTCGACGTTACCCAGGCCGGGGTAAGCGACTACCATTTCGCCATCAACAGGAAGACCGATCCGGCTCTTGTGGAAAAACTCCGACAGGCGTTTGATCGGATAAAGGAGAACGGGACCTACGATGCTGTGCTGAAGCAGTATATCCGCTGATCTTCTCCTTCTCATCTAAAAATCGAATACCCTCTTCAAGATTGCTTTCAACGCTTGGGCCTCTGCTTCGAGCAGTATGCCTATATCCTTTAAAATATATCGCTTTTCGATTGTAGCCATTTTCCCAAGCCGAATACATGACTCCGCAATCAAGCCGCATTTTCTCCAGCTTTGAATTGTATAATCCGACTCCGTTGAATATTTCTGCGTAGTAATCCTTGCAACAAGAATGTCACGATCTCCAGCGTCATACAGCACAATGGCAGGTCTTTTGGATATATTGCGCAGATTCGTATGCGGAAATCCGATCAACACGATTTGGCCGAATTTATAAATCGTCATACAAGGCGTCTTCCTCTGAATAGCCGTCCAGAAATTGTTTCATGGCAAACTCATCCCATTCAGAGTCTTCTTCCTCGACCAGAATCATCAATCGGATTTTGGATTGCTTTGTCAATCTTTCGAAGATTTCTGATGGAATCGACAACTTTCCATCCGCGGCTATATCTGCATAGCATTCATATGCTTTCATAATATTTCTCCTTGCCATATTGAAAAATGATGTTCAAGGATGCCTGCAATTTCATTTTGGTTTTATCCATACAGCAGATATACCTTACCAGAATAAAAGAGATGAAGAAACATGGAAGATTGCGTGGGATAGGGGCCAAAGGATGCACCAATCCGCAGGCATCCTCATCGGTGTGGGATAGGGAAGGATACAGAAATTTTTTTGGATTTTTTTGGGGATGGTGGAGGCGGCGGGAGTCGAACCCGCGTCCGAAGACATTCCACAGCGACATCTACATACTTATCCTGAATTTTAATTCTCGCAGTTGCGATCTCCTTCAGGCAGGATACCGACAACCGCCAGCCAGTCTAAAATTTCGCAGATCGGGCAACCGGCAATCCATGATCTGCTATCCCGCTAAGTCGTCGCTCCGGCGATTCCACGGGAGGAGAGTCCGCCAGAACGTCAGCCGCAATTAAGCGGCCAATGCGTAATCGTAATCGTCTGCGATTAAGTTTATTTTCCGCCGTTTTACGAGCAGCAGAACCTCGGTATGCAGTCGATGCTTCTTTGCCTCCGTCGAAGCCGTTTCGCCCCCAGTACGGAATAGCGTAAAGAAGTTATGATAAAGATCGCGTCGATAACGGTGTAAATATAACCTATCCCTCTCGATCCGTCAACCCCCTTTCCTTCTAATTTTTTATAATTTTTTCCCGATGCCCAAGGATTGACAACCCCCGGCCTTTGTTTATTGTTATCTTAAATAAGTCTGGACACTTATTCAGTTTCATCCATAATTTTTGCAACCATTTATATAAAGACAGGTTATATAAGACAGGAGGCATTTTATGCGTTTTGATAAATTCACCATCAAATCCCAGGAACTGGTCGCAAATGCCCAGAGTCTGGCCACAGGGGGAAACCACCAGCAGATCGAACCGGAGCATCTGCTCGTCTCCATTCTGTCGGAGTCGGAGGGGGTGGCGCGGTCGATCCTGAGAAAACTGGGGGCTTCGCCGGACCAGGTTCTCCGGCTGGCCCAGGCGGCCCTTGAGCGGCTGCCCAAAGTGAGCGGCGGGATGGATGTCTACTTTTCCCAGCGGACAAAGGGCGTCTTGAACGCTGCCTTTTCCGAGGCATCGGCCATGAAGGACGAGTATGTGAGCATCGAGCACATCTTTCTGGCCCTTATCGAGGAGAAGGGCGGCGAGGCCGCAAAGATTTTGAAGGGAAAGGGGATCACCAGAGACGGCGTCTTGAAGGTGCTTTTGGACATCCGGGGAAACCAGCGGATCACGGACCCGAACCCCGAGGAGAAGTACCAGGCCCTGGACAAGTTCAGCCGGGATCTGACGGATCTGGCCAGAAGAGGCAAGCTGGACCCGGTCATCGGCCGTGATGACGAGATCCGGCGGATCGTTCAGGTCCTCTCCCGGCGGACCAAGAACAACCCGGTGCTCATCGGCGAGCCCGGCGTGGGCAAGACCGCGATCGTTGAGGGGTTGGCCCAGCGGATCATCGAGGGCGATGTTCCCGAGAGCCTGAAGAACCGGCGTCTGGTCTCTCTGGACATGGGCTCGCTCATTGCCGGGGCCAAATACCGGGGCGAGTTCGAGGACCGGCTCAAGGCCGTTTTAAAAGAGGTCGAAAAGGCCGAAGGGGACATCATCCTCTTCATCGACGAACTCCACACCCTGGTGGGCGCAGGCGCGGCCGAGGGCGCGGTCGATGCATCCAACATGCTCAAGCCGGCCCTGGCGCGGGGAACCCTGCGTTGCGTGGGCGCGACCACCATCAAGGAGTATCGGAAATACATCGAAAAGGATGCGGCCCTGGAGCGGCGGTTCCAGCCGGTGATGACCCGGGAGCCGAATGTGGAGGACACCATCTCCATCCTGCGGGGGCTCAAGGAGAAGTATGAGGTCCATCATGGGGTGCGGATCACCGACTCGGCCATCATCGCGGCAGCCAATCTGTCGGACAGGTACATCACGGACCGGTTTCTGCCGGACAAGGCCATCGACCTGATCGACGAGTGCGCGTCCAAGCTCCGTATCGAGATCGACTCCATGCCGGCCGAGATCGACGAGGTGCAGCGGAAGATCACCCAGCTCGAGATCGAGCGGCAGGCCCTCAAAAAAGAGAAGGATGCAGCTTCAAAAGAGCGGTTGAAGAAGATCGAGGCCGAGCTGGCGGACCTGAATGACACCATCCGCGAAAAAAAGGCGCGGTGGCAGAACGAGAAGTCGCTCATCGAGGAGATCCGGAAGATCAAGGAGGAGCAGGAGCAGGTCGGCGTGGAGCAGCAGAAGGCCGAGCGGGAGGGAAACCTCGAGCGGGTGGCAGAACTCCGGTACGGAAAGACCACAGAACTCGCGCGAAAGCTTCAGGAGGCCCACGAGCGTCTGACGGATCTGCAGAAGGAGAGCAAGATGCTCAAGGAGGAGGTGGATGATGCGGATATCGCAGAAGTCATCTCCCGTTGGACCAACATCCCCGTGAGCAAGGTCATGGAGGGGGAGCGGGCCAAGCTGGTGGAGACCGAATCCCGGCTGGAGCGGCGGGTCATCGGACAGCGGGAGGCCATCGACGCGGTGGCCAACGCGGTGCGCCGGGCCAGATCCGGACTCCAGGACCCGAACCGGCCCATCGGATCGTTCATCTTCATGGGCCCCACGGGCGTGGGCAAGACCGAGCTGGGCAAGGCCCTTGCCGAGTTCATGTTCGACACCGAGAACGCGATGATCCGGATCGACATGTCCGAGTTCATGGAGAAGCACTCGGTGGCCCGTCTCATCGGCGCGCCTCCGGGATATGTGGGGTATGAAGAGGGCGGCTATCTGACCGAGGCGGTCCGGCGCCAGCCCTATTCGGTGGTCCTCTTCGACGAGATCGAAAAGGCCCATGCCGATGTCTTCAACGTCCTGCTGCAGATTTTAGATGACGGCCGGATGACCGACGGCCACGGCAGGACCGTCGATTTCAAGAACACCATCATCATCATGACCTCCAATGTGGGCAGCCACTGGATTGAGGAGATGGACGCCTCACGCAAGGAAGAGATGGAAGAACGGGTGAACGAGGCGCTGCGGAGCACTTTCAAGCCCGAGTTCTTGAACCGGATCGACGAGATCATCCTCTTCGGGAACCTGGACCCGGATCAGATCGGACAGATCGTGGAGATCCAGATGGACCGGCTCCGGGAGCGGCTTTCGAAGATGAACATCACCATCGAGCTGACCGAGGCGGCCACGGGCTTTCTCGCGGAAAAGGGGTATGACCGGGTCTACGGCGCGCGTCCCCTGAAGCGGGCCATCCAGAAGTACCTGGAAAACCCGCTCTCCATGGAGATCCTGAAAGGGGAGATCCCGGACCGCAGCCATATCATTGCGGATCTTGGCGGTGATGAGAAGATGGTCTTCAGAACGACCCGCGGGGAAGCGGAGAGCGAGGCGGCATAAACAGCCGTTTGCCGTGAACGCACATTTCATGGCTGATCCAGACGATTGAGCAGGGGGATTCCTCACGGTTTCCCCCCCTCTCACCCCACCGGGCGGGGGGCGACGTACCCGGCGGTTTCTCTCAGTGGTTCAACGCATCATACCTGCGGACCGATCTGATCCGCCCAAGCCCATCGAATCCGTTCATTATTCATGGCCTCCTGTGCCGGCGGAGGTCCTGCCTTGCGCCCCATCCTATTCCTGACAGTGCAACCGGCCAGCCCGTCACTAATGCGCTGTATCACCTGCTGCATCCGCTTTTCAAAAGGGATCGGCGGGCTCTGGTATATCGAGAGCTTTTAACGCGGAAAGAAAGGAATCGGTATGAAAAAAGGACAACCAGCGTTCGTTTTTGCCGCATTCCTGCTGCTGTCAGCTTTCTCCTGCGCCGGACTCCCGGGAACCGGGGGTGCGGAACCCGAACCGACTGCGGTCATCGTGGATGCGGAAACCGGCGAGCCCGTGGAAGGCGCGGTCGCACTCGCGGTCTGGTGGGGTTCGATGTCCGCAGGGGGCCTCGGCGGAGGGGGCAGCGGAATCCCGGTCGCAAGAAGAGTCGTGGAAACCGTCTCGGACGCCCGGGGAAGGGTCTGGATCGATAATTTCTGGGACTGGCATGTCTTCGCGTCGGACAACCCCCACCTGTCGGTTTACAAGTGCGGCTATGTCTGCTGGAACCGGTATTACAAATGCGGCGTCGGGCTGTGGGAAGGGTTTGACAAAGAGAACAGGGTTGTCAGGCTCGAAAAACGGCCGGAGGAGTTTTCTTTCAATGATCATAGGAAATTCATTAGTAGCATTGTAACGCATCATGGAATATTCGGTAGTGATCGGATTTTTAATAATACCTTTTTAGAATGTGAAAGAAAATTCAGTTTAGAGGAAAGGATGAAAAATGGTAAATAAAATATCAGCATTCATTTCATTCACCATAATTTTCCTTAATATCAGTTTTAACAGCATTGCTATCTTACCATTCGCTATATCAGATTGACTATATGATAATTTTCCTGTAAAGTCTACATGCATTTTTAACACAGTCTGTTGTCTCCTCAATCAACTAGTACGATATGCTTAGGTAGCAATCTTGTTAATCAATTTAGAAGAAGAAGATCAGCAGGTCATTAACGAAAAAGATATGATTATCATCACCGAACGGGTTGATGATGTGGAGCTGCTGATCGCTCAGATGATAAAGATGGGCCTGCCGGAGATATTGGACCGGCACATTCCGCGACATTGGAAGCAGCGGGATTTGAGCTGGGGATGGACGGCCACGATATGGCTGGCCCATATTCTGACCACAGGAGATCACCGCAAAATATCGGTGAAGCAATACGTCGAGGATTATTGATTTCCTATAGCGTAAGAAAGGCGCTGACCTCCATTCGAAGGACTGATCGCGGAGATCAAAGAAAGATATCCGGAAGTCGAACTGGTCAGGGTGATGAAAAGTGCGGAAAACCCTTCGACATTGTGGATCAAAGTGACCGCGCCTGAAGATGAGGACAGGGAGATCGAGATGCGGGAGTTTGCCTCCGACAAGGTTCTGGATATTCTGCTGGACTACGGATATCATATGCTGGTGATGCCGACGCGAGAGGTGGCGGAATCTGCCTGATGCACCAAGCGTAAGATATAAAATAATGAAGGCCCTCGATACCAAATTTCCATATGTTGTTTTCAGGGGATAAAAACAATATATGGAAATCCATATTCACTTTTAGGGGCTCGAAAACAGAATATGGAAAATCATATCCGGTTTTGAGCCCCGAAAAGATCAAGATACCGGCGGAAAACAAAGATTCGGTTCCGCCGATAGCCGGTGCTCTCCACCAGAATCCCCATCTCCGCAAGCGCCCCGATCAGTTGATTGGCAGCATCATATCGCACCCCGAGCAGATCCGAAGCCTCTTTTGCGGTAATTGCGGGATTCCGGTAGAGGTGCGAGATCAGCTTTCTTCCATTCTCCGCGCGCCGGCCCAATGTCTCCATCTTCTGATCCATCTCCCGGCGCAGCACCAGAATCCCCTGAAAGGTCTCCTTGCCGCTCTCCGCCGTACTCACCACCGCTTGCAGAAAAAACCGAATCCAGTGCCCCAGATCATCCGATACCCGCACCCGGGTCAGGGTATCGTAATACTCCCCCCGGTACTTCTCCAGATGCGCAGATAGATAGAGAGATGGCCGGTTCAACAGACCGTGGCTCACCAGGTACAGCGTGATCAGCAGCCTTCCGATCCGGCCGTTGCCGTCTAAAAAAGGGTGGAGCGTCTCGAACTGGTAATGGCTAATCGCGATCCGGATGAGATGGGGAACCAAGATCTTTTCGTTGTGCCAGAAGGCCTCGAGATCCGACAGCAGATCCGGCAGATCCGAATGATGGGGCGGAATGGACGCGCCGCCGATCCAGTTCTGGCTCCGCCGGAATTCCCCGGGCGTCTTTCCCTCCCCACGCACCCCGGACATCAGAATCCCATGAGTCATCTTCAGCAGGCGCAGGGAGAGGGGCAGCCGGGACAGCTCCTCGATGGCCATGTTCATGGCCCGGACATAGTTCTGCACCTCCCGCCAGTCATCCCGCCGCTCCGGGGAGATCTCCTCTTCTGAAAGAACCGCCTCGTCCAGCTCGGTCTTGGTCCCTTCGATGCGGCTGGAGGTATTGGCCTACTTGATGATGTGCATTCGTATGAAAAGATCCACATCCGGAACGATCAGCGAAAACGCGTTCAACTCCCCCAGACCCCGGATCGCGTTTTCCAGCAGCACATTGATCCTCGGGTCCTCCCAGATCCATTCCAGGTTGACCCGCGCTGGCAGAAAGCTTTTGTACCGGAACTGCTGCCAATAGACCCCGGCTTTGAAATCCTCGATCTTCATGCGGTTTTGAGTCGGTTCGCCGCGCAACGGCCTATATCTCCTCGGCCAGAACCGAATAGATCAGAATATCGCAGATTTCCCCCTCCTTGACCACGGCCTTTCGCATCCGCCCCTCGAAGGTGAAGCCGTTCTTCTCCAGCACCCGGGCCGACCCCCGGTTTCTGGCATAGACATCGGCTGAAATCCGGACGAATCCGAAGGTGTCGAAGGCATATGGCACAAAGAGCCCGACCGCCTCCGGCACGATCCCCTGCCCCCAGAAGGGCTCCCCGATCCAGTAGCCGAGCCTTCCCCAGAGGCGGTGGACATCGTCTTGAAAGGTGAGGCCGATGCCGCCGATCAGCTCTTCATCCGACGCGATGGCAAAGTTCGTCTTTCGCTCCTGATTCAGGACATATTCCAGCCATTTCCGGCCGTCGGCCTCGGTGTAGGGATAGGGAAAGATATCCCGGAGGTTGATGGAGACCTTCCGGTTGTTCGCGTACTTGACCAGCGCGGGAAGATCATTCTCCCGGAAATTCCGGATCTGCCATTTCCCATCTCCGAACATAAGCTTCATCGCTTCTCTCCTTCTCCGGCCCCGCCTCCCGTCAACTTGGGATTGTTCCAGTGGCGGCGGCTGTCCCGGTCCGTCTTCTTCTGCAGGTTTTTCTGCAGCGCCGCGGTCAGATCGATCCCGGTCTGGTTTGCGATGCAGACCGCGACGAAAAGGACATCGGCCAGTTCATCGGCAAGATCATGGGACGCATCCGCTCTTTTGAAGCTCTGATCCCCGTAGCGCCGGGCCATGATCCGGGCCACCTCCCCCACCTCCTCCATCAGGATCGCGGTGTTGGTCAGCTCGGAAAAGTAGCGCACACCCAATGTTTTTATCCACTCATCCACGGCCTTCTGATATCCTTCGACAGTCAATGGTTCCGGCAACGGCCTCACCTCCAGATCGGTATCTTTTTAACAAAATCCTTTGACGAATCCTCTATTTACCACATCCGGACGGGCCGGGAAAAGGAATTTTCCCCTTCTCTCCCCTTGATTTTTCCGGTATCGGTTGAATAGTATGGAAAAACGAGATGCAGATCCTTCACTTGAACCCGAAAAAACAAAGGCGGACAGAACAATGGAAAAAGAAGAGATCGTCTATATCAATGAAATCTCACCGGAGGAGAAGCGGCTGCTGGATGCGGGAAGAAAGGTCCGGGATCTGGGGTATGATCCGGTGCGTCTGCTCAACCTCTTTCTGGATGCGCAGGGAACCGTGAAGAAGGCCGCGACCGTCGGCAAAAATGCAGAAACCTTTTTCCGGAAGCAGATGGATGCCTTCAAGAAGGGGTATGATGAGAAGAAATAACGCGCTACAGCGGTTCGATCAGCCGCGGGGAGTCCTTCCGAGGGGAATTGACCCTATCCGAAACCGGATATCCCCGCAGCTCCCGGATGCGGCCATTCCGGAGCAGATCCGTCAGGACATTTGGATCTTTCTCTTCCGAGTCAAGCCACCCTTCACGGTATTGCGGCTCCAGCAGAATGGGCATCCGGTCATGAACCTTTGCAACCGAAGGGCTTGCATCCGCGGTGAGGATCACGCAGGTGTTGAGCCGGTTTCCCTCCCTGTCCCGCCATGTCTCCCAGAGACCGGCAAATCCAAAGGGCTCTTTTGAAGGAAGGGTGAAATACCAGGGCTGTTTGGTTCCGCTCTTCCGCGGCTCCCATTCATAGAAGCCGTCTGCGGGGATCAGACATCTTCTGGATCGGAACGCGTCTTTGAAGGCAGGCTTTTCAGCAGCGGTCTCGAATCGGGCATTGATGAGCCGGTTTCCGATGGAGGGATCCTCGGACCAGCCGGGAACCAGCCCCCAGCGGAGCTTTCCCAGCCGATGATTCTCCCCCTTCCTGATGATCGCAAGGATATCGGTTCCCGGCGGGATATTGTACCGGGGCTCGGCTTCGCAGGTGACGGTGTCGATCCGGAAGAACCTGCGGAGTTCCTCGATGGGTGTGTATTGGCCGAATCTTCCGCACATTTGGGCTCAATTGTTCTCTGTTTTATTCTTCAGGATCGGAAACTATACGAGCGCAACGGTCTTTCCGGAAAATCAGCAGAGAAGCATGGAGATTGGGAATCCGACGCGCAACCTCGGTATCGAGATAAGTTCGAAGTGCTGCCCTACCCTCCTGCTCTTTGCGCTCCTGTGACGACTTCGAAGCCCGGGCCTTCACATACTTCAGCTCGATAAAATGGTGCGCCGACCGTTCCGGGTCGAACGCGGCCTGCAGATAGAGATCCACATAGCCGTCTGCCCCGACTTCGTATTCGCTGTGAGGGATGTAGAAATTGACATCAGAGAGGAGACTGAGCATCACGACCTTGATGTACTTCTCATCGAACTGCTGATAATCCCGGTTGGAAAGCCCTTTCAACATCTTCTCCGTCAGTTGGACCAACAGGTCGATCTTTCCGTCCAGCAGATCCCGAACCATTTTATCCCGTTTCAGACTGTCGATCCGAATCTCGGCCCGGTGCATCAACAGATTCTGCATATAATCGAGGTAAAGGCTTTCAAGAACAAGGTTCGGAATTTTAAATTTGATCTCTAAACGGCTACACGAAGCAATAGTCAAATACCCCATATAAAAAAGGAGGCTGATCAGTGCTTTGGCATCAAAGCGGAATTCCGTCTCCTGCGTCAGAGCGAAAAGCTGTGTGATGTCATTGAGGACAATCTCCTCCCGATTCACGATCCGGGTCAGTATCTCCTCTTCGACAGCGCTCTCCCCGATGGAAAGCACCGCCCGAATCTTTCGATAATCGCTGACCACATTCGTGTCGATCATCGAATCGATCCGCTGATGCACCGGATCATATCTTGTGCCGTAATAGAGCACCATATCGCTGTTATAAACCGTCTTTTCCGCATGGGGACTGAAGCGGTAGCCGTCATAATAGGTACGGATATCCTCCCGGCTCACCCCTTCCTCGAGATGTTCAAGAATCGGTTCGATCTCCGCCTGGGTAAAGCCGAAGATTTCATTGAAGTAGAGATCGGTGGAGAGATTCGTGCCGATGTTGAACCCGCTGGTCAGGGAATCGAGCAGAACCGGCAGGACGCCTGTTATGAAGATCCGATCCACAACGCTTTCGGCCCCGATTTTCAACGCCTCGTAAAAAGGGCGCACATAACCGTCAGTTTTGACCATATCTTTGAACAGGGTTTTGCCCTGAGAGAGGAGATTGTTGGCAAAGTGATCGTATTCATCGATAATGACGTATATGGATTTGCCCAATCCCTCTTTTTTGACCGTCTTGAACAGAATATCGAGGATATCGTTGGCTTTCGGCTGTGTAACGATCTCCCGGCAGTCCTCCGGAGAAAACAGATCCGCATACAACCCCAGAAAGAGATCCACACTGGAGCGGACTTTCCGATAAAAGCCCTGATTAGCGTTCTCGAGGGTTTCCGTGTTGATGCCGCTGAAGTTGAACGACAAAACCATATAGGAATTGCGTTTCGGCGTCGGGTGTGTGCCGATGTCGGTTCCGCCGAACAGTTCTTCGAAACGATCCGTATGGCGACGGTCGTAATACCAGCCCAACATATTGCAGAACAGGCTTTTGCCGAAGCGCCGGGACCGCAGCAGAATGATGCTCCGCTCCGGACGCTCTTCCAGCATTCGGATATACCGGGTCTTGTCCACATAGAAGTAGCCTTCGGTGCGGATGGTTTCGAAGTTGGCGATGCCGTAAGGGAGTTTCACGCGTAAAACTCCGTCTTGCTCGTCACCGTAGACTTGATCGCATTCAACGTCTCCGACAGGGTTTCAATGACATTCTCCCGCACATCCCCGGCCACCGCCAGAAACATCACATCATCACCCACCCCAAGGTCCCGTTCCTCATTGATCCAGGCCTGAACCTCCACGATCCCGGGCCGCTTTTTGGCGTCCCCAACGATCCGGGCCAGCTTTACATGATCCACCGCAACCCGAAGTCCGTTGACCTTCCGGCCGTCCCGGGAGGTCTCCCGCACAATTCCGTTGTGGTAGAGTACCATTCCAGCCTTCCCATAATCCGGATGCGCCTTGATAGCCTCTATGATCTCGGTGATCTTCATATGGCCTCCTTATTATATGGCCTCTTTCGAAGAGACCCGCTCTCCGTTGAGATAAGCTTGGGCCCGAACCAGATCCTCGGGCCGGTTGATATTGAAAAAGGAGATAAGATCCGGATCAATCTCCCGAACCATCGCCTCGCTAAACTCCCTTACCCGCACACTCTTGAAAAATCCCATGATCTTGAACCGCTTCTGCTGTAGTTGCGCGGCCATGGGTTTTAAACATCTTTTGGAATAGACCGCGCACAAAGGCTCATAGCCCGCGGCTGTAACCGGAATCACCACATCATAATTCTCCTCGGCCGCTTCCAGCAGCCGGACCACCAGATCCCTGTTCAAAAAGGGGGCATCACACGCGGCCGCAAAGATCCGCTGATGGCTCGCTGCAAAAAGCCCTGCATGGATGCCGGTCAGAGAGCTGCGTTCAGAGAAAATGTCGGTTACAATGGTGAGATCCCATCCGAGATAGGCCAGGGGATCGTTTGTCACCAGAATCACCTCTTCGAAAATCTCCGTAAAGAGACCGTAGAGTTGATCGAGAATCCGCGTTCCGCCCACTTCCAGAAATGCCTTGTTGGTTCCGTTGAACCGGGAATTGCGTCCGCCGGCCAGAATGACGCCGGTACAGGGGAATGCCATGTCCGCTCCTTTGCCTTCTTCGATATTTCCCCTCTTGATCATAGGGAAAGCATGGTCTAAAATCAAGAAGATTTGCGCCATTACACCCGCAGCAACAGGAGAAGGAGGAGAAGATGGGAACAGAAGAACATAAGGAGCAGGGGCCCCCGATCGTGGATATGGGAATTCTGACCATGTCCAGCACAAGGACCAGGGCCGAAGACAGGAGCGGCGAATGGATCGCAAAGGCCGCCAGGGATTTGGGGCATCGAGTGATCTATCATGAGGTGATCCCGGATGAGGCCGAAGCGATTGCCGGAACGGTTCTGCAGGTGATCGAGGAGAAGCGGCCCCATGTGCTGCTGCTCAACGGCGGCACCGGCATCTCACCCAAGGATGTTACGGTGGAGGCATTGGCCCCCCTTTTTGAAAAGGAGTTGAGCGCTTTCGGACCTCTTTTTTCCCAGTTGAGCTATGAAGAGATCGGCTCGGCTGCCCTGATGTCCCGTTCCACGGCCGGCATCATCGGCAGCACCGCGATCTTCTGCATGCCCGGCAGCCAAAAAGCATGCAGACTGGCCTGCGAGAAGCTGATCTTTCCGGAGCTGGGCCATATTGTGAAACATATGAAGGAGAAATAAATCGGGTCCGCCAAAAAACGGTTGACCCGCTTCGGAAAAAATAGTATAAAATGGATTTCGTGCAGGAGGGATGGCCGAGTGGTTGAAGGCGGCGGTCTTGAAAACCGTTGAGCGAAAGCTCCGTGGGTTCGAATCCTACTCCCTCCGCCAGGATTGAAAGAGATGCCTGGTGCAACGCCAGTCAGGAAAACCCAGAGAATGAAACAGAGTAGATCATTGCGGAGAGATGGCCGAGTCGGCTGAAGGCGCTCGCCTGCTAAGCGAGTGTGTGGTGAAAGCTGCACCGAGGGTTCGAATCCCTCTCTCTCCGCCACCGAAAATATCCCCCGGCCCGGCTTTTTTTAAGGCCGGGTTTTTTATTGGAGCCCCGCAACCATAACGGATAGCGACGGATACCGCTTTAGAGAATATCTCCTACGGACAAAAAAGAATGACTTTGCAGCACTCCTATCCTGAATTAAATTCTGAATTAAATCCTGAATCAAAAACCGGATACCGCGGGGAGATCCCCGACTTTGAAACCTGTAAGATCCTCGTTGTGGGCGATCTCATGCTGGATCAATATGTCTGGGGAGCGGTGGATCGGATCTCTCCAGAGGCCCCGGTGCAGGTCGTTTCCGTGAATCGTGAGGATTATACCCTGGGCGGCGCGGGCAATGTGATCAACAATCTTCGGGCACTGGGGGCAACCGTATTTGCGGCCAGCGTCATCGGAGACGGCCCCGACGGAGACCGGATGATCGAGGCATTTTCCGAACTCGATGTGGAGACCGACGGTATCGTCCGGGAAGAGGGAAGGCTCACCACCCGAAAGACCCGGATCATCGCGGGGAATCAGCATGTACTCCGAATCGACCGGGAGACCCGGAAAGGAATTACAGAGAAGACCCTCAATCATCTTGCCGATTATCTTGATCAAAGGATTCCCGACAGCGACCTCCTGCTCCTCTCGGACTATGCAAAGGGGCTCCTCTCCCCCCGGTTTCTTTCCCGGATCATCGGCATTGGCCGGAATCACGGCCGGCAGGTGATCTGCGATCCCAAGGGGCTCGATTTCACCAAATATGCCGGAGTGGGCCTGCTGACGCCCAACCGGAAAGAGGCCGCAGTGGCTTCCGGCATCGAGATCGAAGATGACCAAAGCCTGAAGCGGGCAGCAGAGAAGATATTATCTGCAACCCAGGCCCCCCGCCTGCTGATCACCTGCGGAGCCCACGGCATGGTCTGCTTTGAGCGGGGAAAGCGGCCCCATCTGATTCCGGCAAAAGCGAGACAGGTCTTTGATGTTTCTGGCGCAGGGGATACGGTGATCTCTGTGCTGGGGCTCGGGCTGGCCGCGGGCCTCTCTTTTGAAGAGGCGGCAGCTCTGGCCAACACAGCCGCCGGGGTGGTGGTGGCAAAGGTGGGAACCGCGACCGTGACCCGGGAGGAACTGGCCTCGGCAGGCTCTACAGACTCCTTCAGCGGGAAGTTCCAGTCGATGAAAGCCCTCTCCCGGATCGTGGCCGACCTGAAGCGGAAGGGAAAGCGGATCGTACTCACCAACGGCTGCTTCGACCTGCTCCATGCGGGCCACATCCTCCTCTTCTCCGCCTCCCGGAAAGAGGGGGATGTACTGATTGCCGCAATCGACGATGATGATGCGGTCCGGGCACTCAAAGGCCCGGGAAGACCGGTCATCGGGCAGAAAGAGCGCATCCGGATTCTGAGTGCGCTCGACGCGATCGACTATGTGACCCTATTCTCACACGGGGAACTGGAAAATCTGATCCGGGCGATCCGTCCCGACGTGCTGACCAAAGGGAGCAACTATTCCGAGGAGACCGTGGAGGGCCGGGCGCTGGTGGAAAGCCTCGGGGGACGAGTGGTTCTGATTCCGCTGCAGGAGAACATCTCGGCCAGCACCATCATCCGCCACATCCGAAACCGCGATTCCGGTTGAAAGGAGAATCTGCCATGCTCTTTGTACAGGAGAAGCCCGAAGGCATCCTCTTCCGCATCCATGTCCAGCCCCGCTCTTCAAAAAACCAGGTCGTGGGGCTTTACGGCGATGCTTTGAAGGTGAAGCTGACGGCCCCACCGGTGGAAGGCGCGGCCAACAAGATGTGCGCGGAATTTCTGGCCAAATGCCTCGGGGTTTCCAAATCCGGGGTGGAGATCGTTTCGGGCCAGACGGGCCGGGCCAAGACGGTTCTTCTCCACTATCCCGGGAAGAATCCGACCCTAGCGGATCGGTTACGCCTGAAGGCCGCTGTTGCAGCCCTTGCCGACAGCAAGGGATAGCTTGAAAACATGCCTGATCCGGGAAAACAACCTGTCCCGATCCGGGAAAGTACCTTGACAGAGAGCAAATGCGGATTATCTTCTGTTTAATCTGGTAGGAAAATCGCCAGGTTAATTCATCTTTTTCCTCCTTTAACGCGACAGCCGCCCTGTTTTTTTCCAGGGCGGCTCTTCTGTTTCCGGAAGGCATGTCTTCTGTTATGCCCTTGACATCTAAAGAAAAGATACTCATATTACAAATTGTCGTCGCCGGCTGGCGGCGACAATCGGAATTGCCATTCAACCTCCATCCCAAATGAATGGTTACTACTGGCCGCCCGGTTTCCCCATTTTCCGGGCGGCTTTTTCGATTTTTTTGCGCAATGTCAGATTCCCTCCGATCGATCCGGTTTTCTAAGTTTGCTTTACAAAACAGAGAAACTCCTTTAGGGTAGGCCAAAGATGAATAGATTTTAAGGATCAGGTCGGTTTATGAAGGTCAAATGCGATAAATGCAAAAATGTCTTTTCCATCCGGAACGCCCTTGTAAAGGAAGAGGGGCGAAGGTTCCGCTGTTCCCAGTGCGGCAATCTCATCACCATTCATCCGGAGCCGGAAAAGGAATCCCCGGTTCCCCCGCCCATCTTCACCATTATCGAGGATCGGGACTGCCCCCTCTATACCCTGGAGGATGAATTCCAGCTCTCCGGGGGCGATTTTCTGGTCCCCTCCCACAAGGCTCCCTGTCTCATTCTGGCCAGAGACGTCCGGTATATCCTCCAGGAGGAATCGGGTGAGGAGAAGCCGGAGACCCCCTTCAAGCTCTATGAGTGCAGCGGCTGCACGGGCCGAATACGCTTTATCCACAAGGCCCGGATGGAGAGCCGGAACCATGACTATACCGAGCAGTTGACCCAGTACCTGGGCACCTTTTCCATCTTCGAGGGGCTGGAGAAATCGGAGATCAAGGATATCGTCTCCTATCTGCGGATCGACAGGTTCAACCGGGGGGATCTGGCCCTGCGCAAGGGGGAGGCGGGGCGAAACCTCTTCATCATCCTATCGGGCAGCGTCCATGTCCTCTCCGAAGACGGCCTGCCCATCGCCGCCATCGGTAACGGGGAGGTCTTCGGCGAGATGAGCATCCTGAGCGGCTCCATGGTGGGGGCATCGGTGCAGGTGGCCGAGTCGACCACGTTGCTGCGGATCGGCGCGGATCATTTCAAAAAGATCCTGAAGCAGTTCCCCTCCCTCCAGATGAGTTTCACCCGGCTGCTGGTCAAGAGGATGGCCGAGATCAACGCAGCCCGCTCCGAGCAGTTCTCCTCCAATCTGGCCGGAAAGATCTCCGAGCTGCCTCCGCCGGACCTCTTCCAGACCTTCAACATCAATCAGAAAACCGGAGTGCTGACCCTGCGGCTCCCCAATGAAACCGCACAGCTCTCCTTCCGGGAGGGCCGGCTGGTGGATGTGGAGTATGGAAACAAAAAAGGGGAGGAGGCCTTTTTCGAGCTGCTCAAGCTGAAGCGGGGACGGTTCAAATACTTCCCGGGCCTCTCGCCCGAGAAGATGCAGGCCTCGGAGATCGGCGACTTCATGTTTCTGATCATCGAGGGCCTCCGCAGAATCGAACAGGATGACCGGGAATTTCTCCGCACCGTCATCCCGACCTTGGTCTGACCCTTCCAGAGAAAACATTTTTGTCTCCAATTTTTCAATCAAATACATTTTTGTCCGACCCCCAACCTCCCCCTCTCTCCCCATCTTTTTTTGAAATACCCATAGATTTCTGAAAGTTAAATCATATCCCGGCTCTTTTTTCTCCGTTGGTACGCCTCTTGCTGTCTATTTGCAGGAGAAAAGGAAAAGATCATGCTTGATATGCAAATACAAGATCGTTACATCGATGCGGTAAAAAGGCTTTTCAAAGAGCGGGAGCAGCTTGCGGCCGCTTTTCTTTCGGGTGCGCCGGTCGATTTCCAAAAGGAACATAC
Source organism: Desulfobacteraceae bacterium (assembly GCA_011390345.1). Lineage (GTDB taxonomy): Bacteria > Desulfobacterota > Desulfobacteria > Desulfobacterales > JAABSP01 > JAABSP01. The sequence continues at coordinate 8,226 of JAABSP010000048.1, read as the reverse complement.
CCGGCTGCTGGACGAATACTTCTGCCAGAGTTTTGCCCAGAGCATGGTGGGGCCCACCATGGGAATCGCGCGGAATCCCTATGCCATCATTGCCGTAGGGGGGTACGGCCGGCAGGAGCAGTGCCTCCATTCGGATGTGGATATCCTCTTTCTCTTCAAAAAGCGGATACCGGACGAGGCCGAGGGACTGATCCGGGAGATGATCTTCCCGTTGTGGGACATCGGCATCGACATCGGACACGCCACCCGCTCCCTCTCCGAATGCCTTCATCTTGCGGCAAAGGATTACGAGGTACTCACCTCTTTGCTGGATGCCCGCTTTATCTGCGGAATGTCTCCCCTCTATTCCGAGATGCTGGAGCGGCTTCGGGAGAAGGTGCTCTTCCGGAAATCGGACCGGGTCATCTCCTGGCTGGTGGAATCGACCCGGGAGAGGCACGGGCTCTTTGGCGATTCAGCCTATCTGCTGGAGCCGAACCTCAAGGAGGGCCAAGGAGGGCTGCGGGACTACCATGCTCTGCTCTGGATCGCACAGGTCAAGTTCGGCCTTCGCCGTCCCCGGGATCTGGAGTTCCGGGGCTTTCTCTCCCATGAAGAGTACGAGGCTCTTGAAAAAGCGCTATCTTTCATCTGGAGGGCCCGGAACTTTCTGCACCGTTTTATCGGCCGGAAATATGACCAGCTCCATTTTGAATACCAGCCCCGGCTAGCCCAAGTCATGGGATACCAGGTCGAGAACGGGCAGAAGCCGGTGGAGCGTTTTCTGGGGGATCTCCACGGCCATATGGAGCGGGTGAAACAGCGCCATATGATGTTTCTCCATGAACTGGGCGCGGCAAAGAAGTGGTTCAGCATCCGGCGCCGCTCATCCAAAGGGGCCCGGACAGAGGGGATCGAGATCAAACGGGATCAGCTCTGCTTTTCAGCGCCGGAAAACATCGTCCGGACCCCGATGCTGCTGATCAAGATCTTCGAGGAGAGCGCAAGGCTCAAGCTTCCCTTAAGCCCCGAGGCGAGCAGGCTGATCCGGGAGTTCTCCGGTCTCATCGACGAGAACTTCATCCGGTTCAAACCTGCAGTCAAAACCTTCGAGCAGATCCTCCTGCTCCCCGCGCCGACCTTCAATGTGTTGAACGAGATGCTCAACACCCGATTTCTGGAGCGATTCATCCCGGAGTTCGAGGAGATCATCGACCGGATCGAATATGATGCCTACCATGTCTATCCGGTGGACAAGCACTCCCTGCGCACGGTGCAGACCTTGAAGCGCTTCGCTGCCGGTGAGGATGGTGAAATCGACCCGCTCTCTCTCCAGCTCTTCCGGGAGATTTCGAAAAAGCGTCTGCTGCTCTGGGCCGGCCTCCTCCACGACATCGGGAAAGGAATTCCCGACTCGGATCATTCCCGGTCGGGCGCGGAGATCACCGAGCGGATTCTGGGTCGGATCGGCATGCGGCCCAAGGAGATCGCCGCGGCCGTGTTTCTGGTGCAAGAGCACCTTTTTCTGATCCGAAACGCCACCCGCAGGGATATCAACGACGAGGAGACCGTAATGGCCTGCGCCCGGCGGATCAAAGACCCGCACCTGCTGAAGATGCTCTATCTCCTCACGGTTGCGGATCTCATGGCAACAGGCCCCAAAGCCTGGAACGAATGGACCGCGATCCTGCTGCGGGATCTTTTCTTCAATATCCTCAATATTCTGGAAAACGGAGATCTGGGGGGGGCAAAGGCGATCGAGATCCTCCGGGAGAAGGAGGCGCAGATCCTGGAGGGGGCGGCCCCGCAACAGCGGCAGAATCTGGAACCCCTGCTGGCGGTCATGTCGCCGAGATACCTGGTCAATACAATGGTTTCGGATATTCTCTCCCACATTGACCTGTACAGGGAATTGGGAGATGGGAATTTCCTCTGGAAAATTGAGAAGGTTCAAGGCGCGGATGCCCGGCGGATCGCGCTCTGCGGAAAGGACAGCCCCGGTTTTTTTGCAAAGCTTGCAGGGATTCTCACCGTCAATGGCATCGGGATTCTCGATGCGCAGTTCCACACCTGGAAAAACGGGATCACCCTCGATATTCTGACGGTGACGCCGCCGCCGGACCCGCTCTTTGAAGAGGATCGGTGGGAGCGGGTTCAAAGGGAACTGAGAGCCGCGATGGAGGGCAAAATCGATGTGGATGAGGTGATGCAGGAGTATGGCGCAGGCCATAAGCCCCTGCCCATCTCGGAACAGGAAGTACCCAACAGGATCGTAGTGGACAATAACAGCTCCAGCTTCTTCACCATCATCGAAGTCTATACCCACGACCGGCCCGGGCTCATCTACGGGATCACCAGCGCGCTCTTCCGGTGCGGCCTCGATATCCGGAGCGCACAGATCGCCACAAGGGTGGATCAGGCCGTGGATGTCTTCTATGTGCGGGATCTGGAGGGACAGAAAGTGGACGAGCCGGCTCGAATCCGCAGCATTGAAGAGGCCGTGGCCGCTGTACTGCCGGTCATAGAAGATCAATCGAAGAAAGAGAAGGATGAAGATGGCCCAGGAAGTTGAGGATGAAGGAAAACGGATGATGAAGAAATTCGAGCTGCTCATCAACCTCGATGAGGTTGCGCTGCTGTATGACTTTCTACTGGAGAGCGGAATCGAGGAGATCATGATATCGGAAGTGAAGAACAACATCGACAAGCGGAAAAGATACCACCATCGAGGAGAGGTCTGTTACCTTGACACCCCCATCCCCAGAGCCAAAGTGGAGATCCTTGCAGAAAACCACCAGGACGGCGAGATCCTCGATGCGGTCTCCCGGCTGGTGCGGCTGGAGGGGAAAAACGGGATCTATACCTCAGTGGGCCAATCCTGTGATACCGGAGATCCTCCGAAACCGCGAAAAAAAGCCGAAAACAGGGAATCCCAAAGTGCAGTCCCGGTACACTTCACCTGGAAAATGGCCCAATCCCTGGACCGAGAAACCCGTACCCTGACGGTGGTGGCCCAGAAATGTCCCGGCGTATTCCCCAAAATTGTCGGGGTCCTCACCCTGAACAGCTTTGACATCGTCTCGGCCAAGAGCTACCGGCAGGGAAACAGCACCCTTGATATTCTGAAGGTCCGTCCCCTTCCGGGAGAGCCTTTCAAAGAATCGGCTGCTCTGCAGGCCCAAAAGGATCTTGGGTCGGTCCTATCGGGCAGGATCGATCTTGCAGAGCAGTTGAAAAGAAACGGATCTGGCCCCGGCAGAAAAGCCCCGGGTTCCGGGATGGACATCTCTCCGCAGGTTCATGTGGACAATGACCGCTCTCTGCTCTTTACCACCGTGGATGTGGCTGCAACAGACGCGCCCGGGGTTCTCTTCAAGATCGCTGACGCCCTTTTCCGGGCCGGCTACATCATCTGGATGTCCCATATCGACACCTGCAGGGGCCGGGTCAAAGACACCTTCTACATCAAAGACAGCACAGGAAAGAAGGCCGAGTCCCCGCTTCAGGTCTCCCGGATCAAACGGGCCATTATGGCCGCACTGGAGTTCCGCGGAACTGAAGAGATCAAATAAGCTTTTTCATGGGCCGCTCTGTGAAGCATCGGCCCTGTTACACCACCGCCCGATTCGAGCGCCGCAATCCCCCGCGGCGCTTGGCCCCTTCTATATCCCCTCCACACACGGGATAATCCTTGAAAGTTTTTTCCGGATATATTATAGATATCTCCGATGAAGAAGCATCACCGCCACTTCGATCTGCTCTGCGATGTGAGCGAGCTGTCGGACCTGCTGACGGAAAGCTCGGATATCCGAAGCTTTCTCCGACGGACAGCCGCGATCGTGGCCCGCTACCTAACTGCAGATGTCTGTTCCATTTACCTCTATGACGAGGAAGAGGGAAACCTTGTCTTGAGATCCACGGTAGGGCTGAACCCCAAGGCGGTGGACCAGGTCTCCATGCGGCCCGAGGAGGGGCTGGTGGGCGCGGCCTTTGATCGCCAGAAGCCGATCATCGAGGCATGTGCAAGCCAGAGTCCCCGGTTCAAACGCTTTGAAGAGGCCGATGAGGACCCTTTTGAATCCTTTCTCGCGGTTCCCATCTCCCGAGGGGTGCAGAGGATCGGCGTTCTAGTGGTCCAGCATGAAGCCCGGAACCACTTCACCAATCTCGATATCCTGGCCCTCAAGGCCGCGGCCTCCCAACTGGCCGGCGCAGTGGAAAACGCCCGGCTCCTGATGGATTACGGCAGCGCCTTTGGTGAGGAATCACCGGCAATCTCAGGAAAGAAACCCGGGGCAAACGCGGCTTTTCCCACCTTCATCCAGGGCCGCTCCGCTTCTGACGGGTATGCCTATGGCCGAGCCGTGGTCTTCCACGGCAGCCATACCGCGCTTCTTCGGGACCCCTCTCTTTCGGGCAGCCCCTATTCCCTGAAGGACTTCCATCGGGCCGTAAAGGCGTCCGAGGACCAGCTAAAGTCATTTCAAACCCGCTTTTCCGAACAGCTTCCGGAGAGTGCCACCCTCATCTTTTCGGCCCATTTCATGATTCTAAAAGACAATAAATTCATGAATCGGATCATCCAGGGCATCAAGGAGGGAAAGCCGGTACCGGACGCGGTCAAGAGCGTGGCCAACCAGTATATCGAGATCTTCTCCACCAGCCCCCATGCCTACATCCGGGAGAAGACCAATGATATCGAGGATCTCACAGGCCGGATTCTGAGAAACCTCTATGCCGATACGACCGACAGAGATGAAGAGTACCAGGAGGCATTGGGGGGAACCGTTGTGATCGCCGGAGACCTCCACCCCTCTGAAGTCCTCAGGTTTGCCTGCGACGAGGTGGAGGGGATCGTTCTGGTCCGGGGCGGCGTCACCTCCCATGTGGCGATCCTGGCCTGCTCCCTTCAGATCCCCCTGGTGATCGCCAACCGTCCCGAGCTGATGAAGCTTCCCTCCGGAACCCCGGTGCTGCTCGATGCCGACATCGGCAACATCTACATCCGGCCTCCGGACGATCTGGTGGAGAACTTCCAGTCCCAGCGCAGGCTCAAGGCGGCCGCCTCCCCGCTCTCCCACATCATGTCTCCGACCACCGAGACCGCAGACGGGGTGCGGGTGCGGCTGCTGGCCAACATCAATCTGCTGGCTCAGTTGAGCACTGCCAAGGCATTGAAGGCCGAAGGAGTGGGGCTCTACCGGACCGAATTCCCCTTTCTGATCCGTCCGGTCTTCCCCTCCGAGACCGAGCAGTACCTGATCTACAAGCGGGTCATCCACGAGATGGAGGGGCAGGAGGTGACGATCCGGACCCTGGATGTAGGCGGCGACAAGACCCTGGCCCACGGCGATGCCACGGCCGGCCCAAACCCCGCGCTGGGGCTTCGCTCCATCCGCTTCTCTCTGCGCCACCAGGAGCATTTCGAGATCCAGATCCGAGCCATTCTGCGAGCCGGGGCCGACGCGGGGATTTTAAAGATCATGTTCCCCATGATCTCATCCGTGGATGAATTTTTAGAGGCCAAAGCCATCGTCCACGACTGCATGGCGGCCCTGGAGCGGGACAACCTGCCCCACCACCAGAACCCGGCCATCGGAATGATGGCCGAGCTGCCGGCAGTCATCGAGATCGTGGACCGGTTTGTTCAGGAGGCTGATTTTCTTTCGGTGGGAACCAACGACTTCATCCAGTACATGCTCGCGGTGGACCGGACCGACGAGAAGGTGTCCGACTACTACCGGCCCTTCCACCCGTCGATCCTGCGAGGGCTGAACCGGATTGTAAAGGCCGCAGCCGCAGCCGACAAGGAGATCTCCATCTGCGGCGAGATGGCCCATGAGCCCGATACTCTCCCCTTTCTCATCGGCATCGGCCTGAGACGGCTGAGCGTGGAGCCCAAGCATCTCCCCCTGGTGCAGGCAAGGATCAGCAGCTTCACACTGAAAGAGGCCGAAGAACATGCCAGGGCTCTGCTGGAGAAGAGTACGATCAAAGAGATCCGGGAGATCCTGGACAGCTCCCCTTTTGGCTGATGCCGAAGCCTAAAACTGCTCCGACTCGGTAGAGCCCTCCATCGCGACCACGGAACTCTTCCCTGCTGTGATGGTGTTCATCACCTGATCGAAATAGCCGGTCCCCACGAACTTCTGATGGGTGGTGGCCATATAACCGCTCTCCTTCTCCTGGTCGAACTCCCGCTGCTGAAATTGGGAATAGGCGAGCATTCCTTCGGATTTGTAGGCCCGGGCCAGCTCGAACATCCCCAGGTTGAGCGCGTGGAATCCGGCCAGGGTCACGAACTGGAACTTGTATCCCATCGCGGCCAGCTCCCGCTGAAAAACCCCGATAGTTGCATCATCCAGATGTCGCTGCCAGTTGAATGAGGGGGAGCAGTTGTAGGCCAGCAGCTTCTCCGGATATTCGGCATGAATGGCTTCCGCGAACTTTTTGGCCTGATCGAGATCGGGCTTTGAGGTCTCGCACCAGATCAGATCGGCAAAGGGCGCATATGCCTTTCCCCGGTTGATGGCCGCATCCAGCCCCCCGTTGTAGTAGTGAAACCCCTCCACGGTTCTCGGCTGGTCTGCGATAAATGGCCTGTCCCGCTCGTCGATATCGTTGGTGATCAGATTGGCCGCATCCGCATCGGTGCGAGCGATGAGCAGCGTTGGAACCCCGCAGATATCGGCCGCGAGCCGTGCCGCGGTCAGCTTGGTCTCGAATTCGCTGATCGGAACCAGCACCTTGCCGCCCATGTGGCCACACTTCTTGGCCGATGCGAGCTGATCCTCGAAATGGACCCCGGCCGCGCCCGCGTCGATCATCGCCTTCATCAGCTCGAACGCGTTCAGCGCTCCGCCGAACCCGGCCTCCGCGTCCGCGACAATGGGGGCAAACCAGTAGGGCCCCATCTTGCAGCAGTCGATCACCTCGATCTGGTCCGCGCGGCGCAGCGAGTTGTTGATCCGTTTGACCACGGCCGGCACGCTGTTGGCCGGATATAGGCTCTGGTCCGGATACATCTCCCCGGCCAGATTCGCGTCGGCCGCGACCTGCCAGCCGCTGAGATAGATCGCCTTGAGGCCCGCCTCCACCTGCTGCACCGCCTGATTGCCGGTGAGGGCTCCGAGCGCGGCGATGTACTCTTCGGTATGGAGAAGATACCAGAGCCGCTCCGCGCCGGCCTCGGCAAAGGTAAATTCGATCTTCAGCGATCCCCGGAGCTTGAGCATCTCCTCCGGGGAGTAGCCCCGGCTGATCCCGTTCCAGCGCGGGGAATTCTCCCACTCATCTTTCAACCGAGCGGCCCGGACCGGGTCAACCGCCTTGGTCTTGCCCCGTTTCTCCTGTTCAATGGCTCTTTTATCGATCTCGTTCATCGAGATTTCCTTTCTTTTAAGCAAAAGCGTCTAATCCAGATATGCGTAGGCTTTCAGAGTCAAAAACTCTGCCAGTTCCTTATCGGTCACGATCTCCTCAAAAAGCTTTGCGGCCTGTTCATATTTCTTTGCCGAGAAGTCGTCTCCGCCCACCTCGTTTCGAATCCTGGCCATCTCCTGACCCATGATGTGGTGAAAGAGGGCATGGTCGATCTTTCTCCCATCCGGCAGCACCCCGCCCGGGTGGTGGAGCCACTGCCAGACCTGGGTGCGGGAGATCTCCGCTGTCGCGGCATCCTCCATCAGATTATAGATGGGAACGCATCCGACCCCGGCCAGCCAGTTGGCCATGTACCGGACGGCAACATCGATGTTCTTCCGCAGTCCCTCCTCGGTGATGGTCCCGTCCGGCAGCTCCAGCAGATCCTTTGCCGTCACCGAGACATCCTCCCGGAGCCGGTGGACCTGGTTTTTCCCCTCCATGACCCGGTCGAACTCCTCTTTTGCGATCTTAACCAGCCCCGGATGAGCCACCCATGTGCCGTCATGGCCATCCTGTGCCTCCCGAATCTTGTCGTCTCTCACCTTCTGCAGGGCCTGTTCATTTGCCGCGGGATCATCCTTGATGGGGATCTGCGCGGCCATCCCGCCGATCGCGTGAGCCCCGCGCTTGTGGCAGGTCTGAATCGACAGCAGCGAATAGGAGTGCATGCAGTGGCGGGTCATGGTGATCTGGGCGCGATCCGGGAAGAGATAGGTCGGGATATTTCTAAACCGCTTGATGAAGCTGAAGATATAGTCCCACCGGCCGCAGTTGAGCCCGGCCATGTGATCCTTCAACTCGTAAATGATCTCATCCATAGAT
>JAABSP010000183.1 GCA_011390345.1 Desulfobacteraceae bacterium | reverse complement strand
ATCCGGGAAAACCCGCCGGTTGACCGCGCGATATCTTGTCTCCATCTACGGCCTGGACTCTTCTCTGGCGCTGTTCCGGAACCTGCGCTTCTTCTGGGGGAGAGATCCCGAAGGAAGGCCCCTCATCTGCGTATATGGGGACCGGGATGAGATGCTTCGATTTTTGGCGAAGAGCGATCTGGCGGTCAAGAAGATCGCGCTGGTTCTCGGGGATGAGGATCAGTCCCTGGCTTTTGCGGGGCATCTCCCGAATGCTGGGTATGATGCGTTTGTATCGGATCCTGGGATGAGTGTGGAAGTGGGTTGAGGGAATGGTACATTCTTTCGAATCGAACCGGCTCAAAAAGATCGTAGAGGATGCAGTCGCTCATTTTGAAATCTCCCCGGTGGAATCTTTTCCTCCGTCGGAACCTTTTACCGGCGGCGGCGTTTACGGGCTTTATTACCTGGGGGATTTCGAACTCTATGAGGCGTTGCGTCTGGAAACTGTAAGCCGTGAATCCATACCGATCTATGTGGGGAAATCCAATCCGTCCGGCTGGCGGACGGCTCGGGCCGCAAAAACATCCGACAGAAAATTATATCACCGGATCAGGGAACATTATCGAAGTGTTCTGGCTGCCGAAAACCTTGATCCGGCTGATTTCAGGGTGAAATATATGGTTCTCGACGGCGATGAAAGCGGTTTGATCGGCCCTGTGGAAGCGGCCCTGATCCGCAAATATCAGCCGTTGTGGAACACAGTGATCGATGGGTTCGGAAATCACACCCCCGGCATGGGCAGATTCGATCAGGCCAAGTCGGGGTGGGATGTGCTGCATCCGGGCCGTGCCTGGGCCGAAAAGTGCAAGGGGAAAGCCCCTGCTTTTGATGATCTTGCCGCGAGAATCAAAGCTTATGCCGCCCGTTTGAAATGAGTCGATCTCTGCGTTGGGCGGCTACTTTGTCATGACTACGGCCGTCTCATAGAGGATCGTCTTTCTCTTTGTCTTGCCGGCTCTCACTGTTGAATCTATGATGCTGGAACCGGTCCTCTTCGTTCTGAGCATGACGATATCCTTTTTCTTCAGCCCGGCAAGTTCCCCGATATCTGCAAAAATTTCATCGGTTTCGATTTCAAGCCCCTGAAGAATGCTGTTTCCGATAACGACCACAGCGGTCCCGCCGGGCTTCAGCAATTCACTGGCGACCCTGCAGAATCGGTAGGAATCATTGAAATATGTCGCTGCATAATTTGCCCATCCGTGCCCGCCATAGACCCCTTTTTCCGGGTTGATCCCCCGGAGAATCTCAAGCTTTCTGTTCAGCCGGTCGAGTGAAAAGACCGGTTCAATGGTATCCTTGTCTCTCACGGTCTGCCAGAATTTCCCGAAGCTTGCATGTTCGATCTTTTTCCGAAATCGGTTGTCGCTGGCCAAGTCGAGCCAATACAGTTGGGGGCGGGTATTTCTCAGATAATGGTAATTGTTGAGATACGGCGGTGATGTCACCAGCAGGTCGATGCTGTCTCTGTCGCAGAATTCGGTGGCATCGAAAAAGGATTCGTTGTAGATGCGGGTTTGAAGCGCTTTTGTCGATTCCGCATGCAGTTCATCGAATTCCTTTATGTCATCGATCATTTGCCGGACCTTGGCTTCAATGACACCGCCGACATCCGCATCTTCGATATCGGGCTTTCCCGAGGAGGCCCTCCGCCCGAGGCTCGGTTCATAGGAATAATTGGAAAAGCTGACCATGACCGTGCCGAAGGCCAGCCGGAAGAGATCCCGGATCTCCAGGTTTTTGATGTTCGGAAGAAAATCGAAGAGGATTAAAACCTTTCGTTCGACCTTGGGGCTGTAAAACGGCGAGCGGGTCGTAAATGTGTTCGGGGCCGTTGCGCGGGGGGTGTAGGATTCATCTTCGGTTCGGGTTCTATAATAGCGACCAAAGCGCTGCAGGGTCTTCTCGATATCTGCAATGTCATAACGGTGTGCGTTCAGCTTGACCTTACAGGCAAGGTATGCGTAGGGATTGATTTCAAACCCGGTCACATTGCAGCCGTGGAGAAAACCTTCGATGAGCGTCGTGCCAACGCCCGAGAAGGGATCGAGCACCGTCAGTTCCGAAGGCTTTTGATCCGGCAGATATTTTTCAAGACAATCCTCGACAAAATCTGCCGAGAATCCGGCAATCCATGGAACCCATCGGTGAAAGGGAAGCTTTTTGTTGCCGTTGAAAGCCGAATCCCGGAATGCAACGGTTTTGTCGTTGATATGATTCTGATCCGGCAGTTGTAACTGCGTCGGCGCGTTGGAAATCCCATTCGCGTATTTCCTGATGCGCCTGATGTCGATCTGCTCGAATATCCGCCAGCCGTTTCGATCTCTTTTGACATCGCTGACTTTGCCGGAGAGGAGCCATCTTTTTAATGTGATCGGGGCGACTCCGATTTCTTTTGCGGCATTTGTAATGTGCAGGGTCAATTCTTCATCCTTTCTTGAAAATCCATATCCGTATCAACCCGTATCATATTTCTGCGGATAAAGTCAAGAAGGAAGGCATCCGACGAAAATGCCGGAATCGATCCGTTCGGTTCTGGCCGCTTCTGCGTACTCATTTCATAAGTCCCATCCATCGAACATTCGGAAAAATGATCGAAAGACTTGAAATCCGTCCCCTAATCGGTGTAAAACCGACCCTAACGGATATCATTACATCAGAGGTGATGAAAAAAAGAGCTGGTTATAACTGATTTTGGGGAGCTGGATTGCGCAGCTCCTAACCTTACGTAAATATTTGATATTGTATAATATACAGATATGTGTTGATTTTTTCTAATATTTTGATATGGTTAGAGCAAAAACAATCCTGAAGGAGGCTCTGATCATGTTGAAAGAAAATGCAGAATCCGCACCCCGAAACAACAGAAGCATATGCTTGCCCTTTTCTCAGGAAACTTATAGCGAGTGCATCAATAATGCCAAAGATTTCAGAAAATGCATTGATGAACATATACGGTTGTTTCCGGAACTGTTTCCGCCGGAAATCAGCAAAGGATACCTGATGAAAGACGACTATACGTCCAAAAAACAGGGAATCCGCATTCGTCGGATCGATATTAACGGCATTTCTTACACAATTCGTCCCTCCTTTATGATGCCATACATGATCGGAACTGTAAATGAAGTGGAAAAGGCTCTTTTCATGAGAAAGTTTGATGCGCCGTTCTGGGCATTGAGTCAAGTATATGGCAGAGATCCGATGTACTGGTACAGAGCCGAAAAGGCTTTGGGCCGGAACAGCATCGTCGGAACAACTGTCAGAAAACCCGATGATATTCCGAAAGATATCGGAGCCGATGAAAAGCATACATGGATCAAGGGCGATAAAGTCTATATTGCCACCACAGTCGGTGATGAGTGCATCCTGGGCACATCGATAGCCCGGGATGCCGGTGAAGAATCTCTGACAGCAGCTTATCAGGCTTTCAAGGA
>JAABSP010000006.1 GCA_011390345.1 Desulfobacteraceae bacterium | reverse complement strand
GATAACCTTGTGGGGAATGTTTCGGAAGAAAAGAAGCGGCAATGCACCGACGCCGGTGGCGAGGCCGGCGAGAAAGCTGGCGAGGAGACCCATAGTGATTAACGACATGTATTCCTCCTAAGGCTGCAGACTAATCGAATTTTTCATTCATGACCATGAAACGACTTCTACAGAAGAACCTGATCCGACTGCGGCTTCTGCGAAACGAATGCCTACACCATTATATCAAGTGCTCTCTTGCAAAAACAGAAAAAAGCAAGACTCAAAGGTCGGGTTCCCCGTCGGCTTCGGTTCCGCAGGAGGAACAGGAGCAGGAGAGCCCCCTTGCCTTCTCAAAGGACTCCCGCCCTTCCCGGAAGGCGAACCAGGCGATCAGGATCGCGCCGATCGCGTCCAGCCTGCCGATCCCGGTCAGCTCGTATCCGAGGCTGGCAAAAAGAAGGATAAAGGAGAGATACATGCAGGCCCGGGTGCAGTTGGCGTCCGCGACAATGGCTTGAGAATTGAGGGCATTTCCCACCTTCATTTTAAGATGGATCAGCAGCCACATGGTGAAGATGGAGATGGAGGAGATCACGATCCCCCAGAAGGTGGTCTCGGGCTGGTGGCCCTGGATGAGATTGATGGTGGCCGTTGCGATCAGGCCCGCGGTCAGCAGATAGAACGCGGCCCCGGTGATCCGCAGGGCCCGGCGCTCGAAGGGATCGGTATCGGAGATGTCCCCGTGGCGAAGCCTTCGGGTCATGTGCCATATCCCGATTCCCGAGATCACCTCCACAAAGGAGTCGAGGCCGAAGCCGAAAAGGGACAAGGTCTCGTCCTCCATGCCGAAGAAGACCGCGACCACACCTTCGATGAGGTTATATATGATGGTGACATAGGCGAGGATCAGTGCCCGCTGGTATAATCGGGAGCGTTCCTGGTGATTTGAATCCGTTTTGAAGTCGGCGCTTTCCATATTTCCCCCTTCTTTCAATACAAGTTTTTCACAGGATCAAGATAAACCGTTTTCAAAGAAAAGAAAGAGAGAAAATTGTCCCAGGATGTGTCTTCTATCTGATGGTGACGACATTGGCCATACCGGCCATCAGATGGTAGAGATTATGGCAGTGATGAAACCATTCTCCCGGATTGTCTGCAATGAATTCGATCATCAGCCCCTGCATGGAATTGACGATGATGGTATCCTTTTCGATCCATCGGCTTGGCGGCAATCGATCATTTACCACTTTGAAGAAATGGCCGTGGAGATGCATGGGATGGGGCATCATGCTGCGGTTCCAGTAGGCGATTCGGACCCTGTCGTTCCTTTGGAATCGGATCGGTTCCACATTCGGATAGACCTGACCGTTGATGGTCCAATAGGGGGAATGCATGCCGCCGCTCAGGGTTTGACGGAGCAATTCGGGCTCCTTGCCATTCCCCGCTTCTCCTCTGGGCTGTGCGGACTCGGGGGTCAGCGCTTCCATGTCCCAATATCCGGCAAACCGAATCCCGGGGCCCCGGAAAGCGGGCGGGGCAGGCGAATCGGACCGGATCCCCGTATACCGGATGGGGATCTGAACCGCGGGATTGCCGCGGTAGCCGGCATTGATTCCGGACAGGAGCCAGTGCCCCTGATGATCCGCGGTAAAGGTGACATCATAGCGCTCTCCCATGCCGATTCGCAGCACATCTGTCTCCAAGGGCCGGACGGGCCTTCCATCGGCATGGGTGATGGTGAGGGAATGGCCCGCCAGCCGAAGATCGTAGATCGTTGCAGAGGAGGGGTTCATCAGCCGTAGCTTGACCTTCTCCCCCTTTTTCACCGTCAGGGGCTCCATATGCGGATATATCTTCCCGTTTACGGCAAAGGCATCATAGATCGGCTCCTGAAGAGGGCCACTGTCCCTGTCGAAGCCGCGTCCCATTCCCATCCTGCCATGCATCATCCCCATTCCCATCGTGGATCTGCGTGGGGTTGCCGCTACCCCGCCGCCATCCTTCATGACCCAGTCCTCCAAGGTGAGTGTATATTCCCGATCCCACTCTTTCTCCTCAGACGGCTCGATGATCAACGGCCCGTACAGCCCCTGATCGAGCTGATATTCCACATGAGAATGGTAGATATAGGAACCGGGAGGGTCGGCCTTGAATTCATAGAGGAAGGTCTCCCCCGGCTGAACAGCCTTCTGGGTGACACCCGGAACGCCGTCCATTTCATTGGGAACCGGTACCCCATGCCAATGGATGGTCGTGGCCGCCGGCAGATCGTTTTTGAGCCTCACCCGGATGATCTCTCCTGCTTTGGCCCGAATTTCCGGACCCGGAACCTGCCCGTTATAGGCCCAGGCATTGAATTCCCGGCCTGTTCCAAGGTCAATACCGGCGACCGATGCGGAAAGGGAAAATTCCCGAACCTTGGCTTCCCCCTGTCCATAGACCGGAAGAATTCCCTTTGGGGCAGCCGCGTATGCAGCCGCGGCCAGCGCTGTCCTGATGAAGGATCGTCGGGTGAGTTCCATGAACATGCCCTTTCTTTTCTCTTCGATGATCTATTCCAAAAGATCGTTACGTTTTGACTCGTACTCCTCTTTGTCGATCTCGCCGCGTGCATACCGTTCCTTTAAAACCTCCAGCGGGGTCCGCTCCTTCCGGTCTACTGGATTCCCGCCGCCTTGCCCCTGCTTGACCATTCGGACCAGCAGGACGATTGCCGCAACAATGATAATCCAGAACAGAATACCCATAAATCCCATCCCCCATCCTCCGGAAAAGCCCGGAAACATATGCCGGTCCCCGTATCTGCTGCTGTGCATGCATCCTGCCATTGTCGATGAGAGCAGCAGGGTCGGCAATGCACGGTTCCAAAAATATTTCATCTTCTATTCTTCCTTTCCGTTCTTCCCGTCTTCCGCGAGCACATGCTTCATCCGCTGATGACGCCAGTCATGGGTCACATGGCAGCGCCGGCAGTCCCCGGGAGATTCGAGTCTCCTTCCCGCGGTCTCCTCGTGCTCTTTTTGAATCAGGGACCAGAGATGCGGATCAGTGTGGGAAAACGGCGGTCGATGGCAGCGGTTGCAATTTCCCCGATCCGCCGGCGGATGGCGGAAGGCCGGAATGTTCCATGTTCTTATTCCGTGACACTCCCGGCACTCCGCACCGAAAAGGCCGTCGTGGGGATCGAGATGGCACTGGGAGCAGAGAAGATCGCCGTTTAAAAGGGTATGATCCATCGCTGTAATTCTAGACTGATGCTCGGTATGGCATTCGAGGCAGCGCCAGCCTGTCTCGTGAAAACGAAGTTTCGGCTTGGCCTGAGCTGTTTCCTCCGGATCATGGCATCCCAGACACATGTCATTTGAAACGCCCCGCCACGGCACATGACAATCTTCACACGCGGCATTTTCCGCATGGGAATAACTCAAAGCTCCTGGCTGTGCGGCCTCCTCATCAAAAAAGAGCCACAGCGAGATCGAAAAGATGAGGACCAGAAGAACAATTTTGGTGATCAGCTTCCTGTAATCCATGCTATAGCCACCGAAAGCCGTAATAGAAGGTTGTCAGCACATGAACCAAAATCATCGCGAAGAGAAAGATCGAAAGGTAGATGTGGATCTGAATCCACCAGGTGAAGAAGCTCTTCAGCGAGGTAATGGCTTTGAGGGCTTCCTCCTCTTCCGCGACCGCGGCCCCGATCCGCTGAAGCTCCTCGCACTGCTGCCATACCGCATCCCGATACGGATTCTCTTCGGGAGCATCAGAAGCGGCCGACGCTTCATACCCCACCATCAGCGCCTCTCCCTCGAGAAACCGGCGGATATCTTCGCGGCGGATCTCTTTCCGCTTCTCCTGAAACAGCCGGTTGAGCCGCTCCAGATCATTCTTCTGATCCTTGGCGGAACGGCTCACCTTCTTGAAGAGCACCTTTCCAACGATACCGCTCAGGACCACCAGCAGCATCGCCACAAAGATGAACATCCCGATGGTTGCGGAAATCCGATGGCCCGAATGGATCACGACCAGAGAAGGGCCGATGAGGCCGTAGTAGATATGGGAAGAGAGCGGGTTCTTCTTTCCCTTCTTTCCGAGAATCCGCTTCCGGTAGGGATAGACCAGGGTCAATCCCATCAGAACCGTTCCCAGAATGCCGATCCAGTGGCCGACAAAGCTGCCGCCTGCGATCGGCAAGGGGAAGAGCAGAAATGCGAAGACAAGCCCGACAAAGGCCGCGGAAAGGATCGGCGTGACTCTTTTTTCGTCAATCATGGTGGATATGCCAATCTGCTATGCATCGAGAACGATATCGGTTTTGGGCCTGGATACGCAGGGAAGAATCATTCCCTCATCCGTATCCTCCAGTCCGCTGTCATCTTCCATCTTCACATCGCCGGAGATCAGCCGTGTCTTGCATTCGCCGCAGTATCCCTCCCGACACTGATATTCGATCTCCACGCCATTCTCCTCGGCCATCTCCAGCAGGCTTTCGTATTTGTCATCCCACGGGAGCTTCTTTCCCGATTTCTTGAATTCAACAGTGAAACTCATGATTTCTCCTCTTGCAACAGGGATTGAAGAATTTCATTTGTTCTCTTGTTTCGGCGATAGTAGAGGATCAGCGTTCCGATCAGAAAGAGGACAAGGAAGAGCATCGTAAAGAAATGAGCCCAGGTCATTCCGAGAACCCCCTCCTCCTTTTCGAGGTATTTCGGCGAGATTCTCATCTCCTCTTTGAACCATTGGATATCGGCAGATCCGTCAGCGGCCTGGACTGTTTCGATTCCAGGGAACGCCGATCTGCCGGGATCAGCCGTCCAATCAATCGACATCACCGAAAAAGCTAAAAGAAGCAGTAAAAAAAGTTTTGACGCTCTGCGGCAGCGATGCATGCGTGTAAGCACCTCCTTGACGCTATGGTTTCTGTAGCGTAGTATTTTATAAGAGCATTCCGCTACATAATATCTTTCAGATTATCATACCCTTGGGGAATCCGACAAGGAATTGATTTTAAGTGCTTGTTTATACATCGATATAACTAATTCCAAGGCCTGTTGATCGATGTTGAGACATCCGTGCGGCGGTCGGCCTGGGAGGCTTATGAGGATGTGGGATTTCGAACCGTGATCTCTGCGGGAAAGGTTCTTGCTGAAGAATAGAATGAGGAACAGAATGAGGAACAGCATCGGATAAATGGAAAAAGGGAGGGGAAACCGATGTCTCCCCTCCCTTCTATTGTCTTATAACTCTTTATTTACGGCAGTCGGAATTAGAAATTCCACTGATAGTTGTCGCAGAGGCCGTCTCCGTCCGCATCCAGGAAGTTTCTCATCCCGAGCGCGTTATACATGTCCCAGGTCTCGAAGGCATCATGGATGGTGTCTCCGTTCTCATCGGCAAACTCGCCGAAATCAAAGGAGTGGAACAGCTCCGTATTCTGTACGATGTCCGCGATCCCGTCTCCGTTCTCATCCACAAACCGCATGCCGCCCGTCACCTGGCCGAACTGGCCCGGATGGACAAAGGGATCTTCGCTGATATCCACATCGAAGTTCTCATACCGGTGGAACCCTTGTCCGCGGAAGCCTATCCCCTCGACATAATTGTCGCAGAGGCCGTCACCATCGGCATCGACAAAGTTTTTCAACCCAAGTGCTTGATATGTCTCCCAGGTCTGAAGAGGATCATGGATGGAATCTCCGTTCTCATCGACAAACTCGCCGAAATCAAAGGAATGGAAAAGTTCAGTATTCTGGACGATGTCCGCGATACCGTCTCCGTTATCATCCACAAACCGCATGCCGCCGGTCGCCTGGCCGAACCGGCCCGGATGGACAAAGGGATCTTCTTCGGTCGAGACATCGAATCCATAATAGTGCTGCATTCCTGCCCCCACAGGGCCGCGGGTCTGATACGCGGCATGTTCCTGCCAGCCGTACCCGTTGCCGCCCATGTGATGAAAATTGTTAAGATCTCCGCTGTTGTCCTGAGGAATTCCCATCCCGGAGCCAGGACCATATAGGCTCTGGTCATCATCTGTCATGGGAGAAGAGGGGACTGTGCCGGGAACCGTGCTGCCGTAGGCTCCCTGCCCATATCCGTCATTTCCGCCATAACCGCCCTGATGACCTCCCTGCCGCGCCATCGCCTGTATCGGAACCAGCATCAGAACCGCCAGAAAAAATACCATCCATCTGATTTTCATACCGTTTACCTCCTTGATCGTTGGTTTGATCGTTATTGTTGTTTTACCTTTCTTATTCACTCTCGGTAAATTATACATGCAAATCGGATGCCAACCCAGGTCAATTTACCGGAAGAGGTTGTTATTGCCGAAAGATGCGAGTGCGCACCCCTCGGAAATGGGAAAACCCTTCGACAATCGGCGATCTGCCTCGACAATTTCGTCGAAGCTGGTTCAAAAGGCGTTAAATCTGTATGTGGGTAAATATTTTCCGATAATGGAAAAGGTGTGCATTTTTTGCTCATTCCTTTGGAATGACCTCACAAACGGTTCATATGGTCCGTCAGCTCCGCAATGTCCTCGTGCATCCTTTTCAATTCTTCAAGAGACGCTGCATATCCTTCGAAGTCGGTTCCGTCGCTGTAGGTGATCTGATAGAGATAATTCTCCTTCGGATCGGCCTTATCAAATGACGGCCCTTCCAGAAAATCGGAGACCTTGCCCACGGAATCGAAAATCATCGGCGCGTACTCATCTCGAAGGATGAGACGGATCTCCTGCGGAAGGGAACTCAGTGTCGCCCGCACCCGATGCAGATAGGAATCAATCGCCACATGTCCGACCTGCTGATAAAGGGTTTGGCTGACAGCTACCTTCCTCGATTCGGAAAACTGCTTTCCGAACTGTTTCGCGATCGCTCTTTTTTCCTTTTCCGACGCAGTATCCGGATAATCAATGATCAGGCCATGATGGGCAAAAGCCTCTACAATCCGCTCCTTCGGCAGATAGAACAGGTCGATCTTCCGGCTCAGGATCAGTTCCCGGGCAGGTGCGGTAAAATCACCAGAAGCAATGATGCCCAGAAATCTTGCCGAAGGGTAAGTCTTCCGCATGGGCAGCAACTTTCCGCTGTCATCTCTTGCCTTGTCTTTGGAATGGCGGGAACCTCTGCGCCAAAAGCATTCCATGAAACCGACGGGTATGCCGATCTTCTCATCGGCTCCTTTCAGTTCCAGAACGAAATCATAATCTACGATATTGCCGTCTTCATCCCGCCAAAGGATCTTGTCGCCTCTTGCCGGTCGTTTTTTGAAGCGATGATCCAGATACAGCCCCAGTTCATCGCTCACCTTTTCAAGAAGCGGAAGGACGAAATACCGTTCAAACCAGTCTCCGACGAGCTGTCCGAGCTTATGCCCGGAAGATGCATTGAATCTGCGAACCATCTTCTGTCTGTTCCGCCTCCTCTATTTCTCCACCCAGAGCCTTCCCTCATGCAATGGGATGCGGTGGGTTCTATTTTTCCATTTGATATTTCGATCCCTCAGCTTTTCGAACCGGTACCGCTTGAATCCGACGGCGACGGCAAGTTCCCCCAGCCATCTGTCCACCGGCGCATAAATTCCGTATGGTGCGGAATCGCCGATCACAAAGCAGGACATGGCAGCGGGTCGGGTGATGCGGGAAAGTTCCGACCAGACCTTTGCCATATCTGCAAAATACGCGGCAATCATTGTGTGATAATGCTTCTTTCCTCCATGATGAAGGCGCTCTTTGGCCAGTTTTTCACAGACATCTGTCAGCTCCGCTCGAATCGGTTCCAGTTCCGGAGCGGCCAATACCTCCTCCAGCTTCAGTTTTTCCTTTGCTGCATGCTGAGAAGAGGAGCGGATCAGATACTTGCGGGCAGCGTCGTGCAGATCTCCCCAGCTCCGGACCTGGCCCCAGAAGGAAAGTTCGAAGCGTGTGGCATCCGCATAGTCGTAATTGTTGGCATAAGGCGGGGATGTGATAATCAGATCCACCGATTCCGGAGGAATCTCCGCAAGGTTCCTGGCATCGGCCTGTAAGAGTGTTGATCGAGATTTTGAAGACCTGCCCTGCAGATACTGCATGTCTGACATCATCTGATACCGCTGGGCCGAGAACGCCTCCAAAGGATCGAGGATCGCCTTTTTCGATTTGTTCGGCAGGATATATTGCCATTGTGCGGTTCCAGCATGAGATGATGGCCGCAGAATGGCAGTCAGAACCAGCCATGTCAGCGCAGAAGCGGTACTGCCGTCATTGAGACGTAGCCATGCCCGCTTCAAGCCGTCCAACTTCTTCAATGCCTCCGGGAGAAAACATTTGTGGATCAGGTCCGGATAATTGCCATTACCATTCCCGTCCGGAAGTTCCTGGGACAACCGAATGACCTCTTTTGAAAATCTATCAAAGGTTTCGATGGAACTGTCCCATAAGAGCTTGGCTCCGGCAATTCGGCAGACAAAGGGATGGGCTTCAACGCCGATGCTTTCGATATTGTGTTTATCGCAGGCAAGAAGGGTTGTACCGGAACCTGCAAAAGGATCGAAAACACATTGAGGCCGACCCTTTTTTGGGTCATCGAGGAGGCTTTCCACCCATTCGGCAGAAAAACCCGCGGAATATCGAAACCATCGGTGAACCGGCAGTTTCATGTTGTCCACAAAACTGCCGGACCGCTGGGTCCTTTTTATTGAATTCCCTTCATCAGGGAGCAGAGAGAGCTGTTGGTGCGGTTGCGTCATTATTGTATCCTGTTATATGTTCCCTCAATCCATTCTATTACAACGGACTTCCGGAAATCGAGAAGACCGAATCATTCGATCACCTTCGTTCTATACAATCTCAGGCTGTTTGTCACCACCGAAATACTGGAAAAGGCCATTGCAAATGCCGCCAGAATCGGATGGAGCTGCCGCAGGAAGCCGGGAAAGAACTCGAAGGGATAGAGTACCCCTGCGGCCACCGGGATGAGCATCACATTGTAAAAAAATGCCCAGAAGAGGTTCTGCCGGATGGTTCTCATGGTGGCGCGGCTCAGTGCGATGGCCTTTGGGATTCCGGTGAGGCTTCCTGATGACAGTATCACGTCGCCGGTCTCGATGGCCACATCCGTGCCCGTGCCGATGGCAAAGCCGACATCGGCCTGGGCCAGGGCCGGGGCATCGTTGATGCCGTCGCCCACCATGCCGACCAGGCCGCCCCTTTCCTGAAGGGCTTTGACCTTTTCCGACTTCTCCTCGGGCCGGACTTCTGCAAATATCTCGTCGATCCCTACCTCTTTTCCGATGGCTCTGGCGGCCTTCTCGTTGTCGCCGGTGATCATCACCACTTCGATATTCTGCTCGTGGAGCTTTGCGATCGCGGATGCAGACTCGGGCTTTAAAACATCCGACACGGAGATCAAGCCCGCGGTTCCTCCCTCTGCCATCACCACCATCACGGTTCTGCCCTCGGACTGGAGCGCGGTGATCTTCTCCGCGGTCTCCGGCTCGATCTCATTCTGATCGAACCACTTCGGTTTTCCGATCTTCAGGGGCTTTCCATCCACTTCGGCCTCCACTCCAAAGCCTTTGACAGCCTTGAATTTCTGCGCCTCTGCAAGTTCGATGCCCCGCTCCTTTGCCGAGGCAACAATGGCCCTGCCCAGGGGATGCTCGGAGCCGCTCTCCGCGGATGCGGCCAGCCGGAGCAGTTCCGTTTCATCCTTTATATAAGGGGGGTAGAAGATCGTATCCACCACCGTGGGCGCGCCCTGGGTGATGGTTCCGGTCTTGTCGAAGACTATCGATGAGAGCTTGGTCGCTGTCTCCAGGGCCTGGCTCTTCTTGAAGAGGATGCCGTTCTCCGCGCCCTTGCCGGTTCCGGCCATGATCGCAGTGGGGGTGGCAAGACCCAATGCACAGGGACAGGCGATCACCAGGACCGCGACCAGGCGGATCATGGCGGGGACGAACTCGCCGGTTATCCCCCACCAGATGCCGAAGGTGACAAAGGCAATGAGAATGACCACGGGAACGAAAACGGCCGCGACCCGGTCCGCGATGGCCTGGATCTGGGCCTTGCTCCCCTGGGCCTCCTGCACCAGCCGGATGATCTGGGCAAGGGCCGTCTCCTTGCCGACGCGGGTTGCGGTGAAGCGGAGGGTTCCCTCGCCGTTGATGGTTCCGCCGACCACCGTGTCGCCTTGGGTCTTGTCCACCGGGATCGGCTCGCCGGTGAGCATGGACTCGTCCACCGATGATTCGCCAGATGTCACCTCGCCGTCCACGGGAATCCGCTCTCCGGGGCGCACCATCACCGTGTCTCCGGCCTTTACCCGGGTCAGGGGAACGCTCTTTTCCTCGCCCTCTTCGATGATGGTCGCGGTCTTGGGCCGCAGCCCCATGAGCTTTCGGATCGCGCCGCCGGTCTTGCCCTTGGTGCGGGCTTCCAGCAGTTTGCCCAGCTTGATCAGGGTGATGATCACTGCAGAGGTTTCGAAATAGACATGATCTCCGAGCATCGGAAAGAGCATCAAGGCCAGAGAGTAGAAATATGCTACGGACGAGCCCATTGACACCAGCACATCCATGTTCGCGGTCTTGTTTCTCAGGCTCTTGTAGCTGCCCACATAGTAGTCCCAGCCGGTGTAGAACTGCACCGGAGTGGCAAGAAGGAGGAAGAGCCAGTTGACCCAGGGCGCGTGGCTCCAGGGGCCGATGAGGCCGAAATCTCTTCCCATGCTCAGCAGAAAGAGCGGCAGGGTGAAGATCAATCCGACAGTGAACTTCCGGGTCTGATCTTTGATCTCCGCATCCCGCGCGGCCTGCTCTGCATCGGCTTGCCCGTCCTCGTCTCCGGTATCGGGACGGATCGCGCCGTAGCCGGCCTTCTCGATGGCCGCGATGATCTCATCGAGGTTCGTCTCCGACGCAAGGTATTCCACCGACGCCCGTTCGGACGCGAAGCTGACCGAGGCATCCACGACGCCGGAGACCTTTTTGTTCAGGGTTCTTTCGATATTGGCAGCGCAGTTGGTACAGGTCATCCCGGTGACGGGGATTTCGATCTTCGTCTTTGCAACCCCGTAGCCGAGTTTGTCGATCCTCTCCAGGATCTCCTCCATCGGAATCGCATCCGGGTCGAAGCGGACTGACGCCTTTTCCGATGCAAAGTTGACATTGGCGTCCGCGACGCCTCCGAGTTTTTTCAATCCCCGTTCGATATTGGCCGCGCAGTTGGCGCAGGTCATCCCGGTGACGGGAAGGTCGATCTGTTGTTCGGTCATCTCATGCCTCCTTCATGGGAGTGAATCATCATGCCTGCTTTTTTATATTATAGCCCTTTCCGCTTCTGTTTTCAAATTTCAGTAAAAAATATGCCGAATGCTTTCAAAAAATTAAGCGAGTCCAAGGAAAAATACAGTCTTTACCTGATTGTAAAGAAAGGTACATCCGATATAATGGTATATTATGAACTTGCTGCCTTGCTGCCGAATATCGGACAATACATAGAGATGAGCCGTAATGGACTGATGAAACCGATCCATTTTCTTTTAAACATGGCGAGATATCCCCGCTTCGGAATACCGGTCAAAATCATGCTGATCGGGTTTGCATTGGCGGGATGCACCGCTCCTGCGGAAGAAACGACAGATCCCGTGCCCCTTGAAATCCCCCACGGATACCTCCATCAGCTCGAAATCGAGACCGACGGCAGGTTGATCCGCTTCGGCCCCTTTGTGGGCTACTATTTCAAGCCCGAAAACCCAAAGGATCTGACCCGCCTCCGGTTCGTATGCTTCAATGAAAGGGGCTTCTATTCTTCGGATATGCCGGAAAACGCGAAGCTCTTTGAAGGGGATGCGGTGCTACAGACCTTAGAGAAAAAGGATGTCGCGATTCCCGAAAGCCTGCGGATCAACCCGATCTTTTTTCCGGATGCGCCGGAAGCCTGGCGCAATGCGCGTCCCGAACCCAAGGAAGAGTATCTGCACTTCCACTCCTGCCATGATGCCGGAGGCCATGTATGGACCGGCTACTGGCTCCGCCATGTGGCAACCTCGACCTTCACCTATGATATGGGCGGAAGGGTTGGCGCTAAAAGTCCGCTCTACCACCAGGTAAAACCGGGGGTGGATACGAAATTTGCCCGGATCATCGAATTCGACCGCGGGCCCCAACCATCGGGCTGACACCATCAATTCCATAAAGGGAGAATCTCCATGAGAACACTGCTGATCATCGTTATTCTGGTTATGGGAGCGGCCTTTCTCTATGCATGGTCCGGGATGTACAACATCGCCGCGACGCAGGAGCACTGGGATGTCACTTATAAATTCATCGGGATGGTGACGGAGAATTCCATCAAGCAGCAGAGCGATTCCGTGGTCAATCCCCTGCCGGAAACACCCGAGGCAGCAGAAGCCTATATCGACCATTTCCACTCCATGTGCCGCCTCTGCCACAGCGCGCCCGGCTATCCCCGGAACGAATTCGCCCAGGGCCTCTACCCCAGCCCCCCGGATCTGGCCGAAAGATCCCATCAGCAGAAATGGTCCGATGCGGACATCTTCTGGATCATCGAACACGGCATCAAGATGTCGGGGATGCCGGCCTTCTCCCCCACCCACAGCAAAGAGGAGATCCAGGGGCTGGCAGGGCTGGTGCGGCGCATGCCGGAGCTGAACGACTCGGGCTACAAGGATCTGCTCCGAAAGGCCGGGATATCCACCGAGGTGAAGGAGCATCATGGCGGGGGCGGCCAAGGAGATGGCCGCGCAGAAATCGAGGAGGAGACTCAGGGGCCGGAACATGGACATTCCAATGGTTCGGCCGAAACCGGGGGGCTGACACAGCCGATGCCGGCATCCGAAGAAGGTGATGAGGATGGCGGCCCCCATGCAGAGGAAGAAGGCCATTGAATTGATCGGGCGCATCTCAAATTCCATCAATCCACATTCAATCAAAAGGAGGAGCCTTAGACAATGAAGATGCTGCGATACGGAATCATTGCGGTTCTGCTGATCCTGGGCGTCTACTGGTCCCTGGCCGAGGCACAGAAGGCCGGGGAGACCGGCTATCCCAATGCCGATTTTCTGGCCACTGCCCAATGGCTGCAGGATCATGCAGACGATTCGGGTTTGGTGATCGTGGATGTGAGGACAGACAAGCATTTCGACGACAACCTGATTCCCGGCGCGATCCGCATGCCTTGGCGGCAGTTTCAGTACAATGATGCGGCCGCCAATATCGGGGGCCGGTTCGTGGGGACGGAGCGGGCACAGGAGATTCTTGGGGAGCACGGCATCGGCAGAAACGATACCGTAGTGCTATACGACGATCTGAAGCGGGACGGCGGGGCCACCAGCTCCTATCTCTTCTGGGTGCTGGATCTGCTGGGGCATGAGAAGAAGAAGGTGCTGGAGCGGGGCGTCGAGGGCTGGATCGACGCGGGCGGCGACGCGGCAGCGGAACCGGCAGAGCGGGAGGCTGTACTCTACCAGGCCCCGGCAGATCAGATCGATCTGCGGAAGAGCGCGGATGCGGCCTTTCTCATGAACCGGTTGAAAGATCCCTATTACCAGATCCTGGATGTCCGATCCAAAGCCGAGTATCTGGGCCAGACCCCGAACGTGGGGCTGGACGGGCAGGTGCTCAAACTGGGGCACATGCCCAGTGCCTACAATGTTGATTATACGCTCAACTGGGCCGATCCGGATACCAAAAATCTGAAATCCTATGCCGAGCTACAGCAGCTCTACCGGGGGCTCGATCCGAACCGGGCCGTGGTCACCTACTGCCATTCGGGCCGACGGAGTTCCTTTTCCTACTTCATTCTCCGGCTGATGGGCTTCGACGATGTGATGATCTACGAGCCCTCCTGGAACGAATGGGGGAACGGGAAGTATTTCTACCCGGTTGAGACCCGGGAGAACCTGCTGAAAGGAGATGCGCTGCCGGGCGCCTCCGGAGGCGTCGGCACATCCGGAAGACCATCTCTGGGCGGCGGTTCCGGGGGCACATCCACGGATCGTTCCGGCGCTTCATCGGCCGGGTCCGGTTCCGGCGGATCCAAGAGCGGTTATGTCTCATGCGGAGGATGAAAACAATGGCGGAACAGGATCAGACAACACCCCCTTACTGGAGATGGATTCCCACATCCTTTGCACTGGCCGGGATCATCGTCTTCATCTTTGCCACCTTCGGCCCTCCGGCCTCCTCCAGCGGATTCGTCAGCGTGCTGAAGGGCTTCTTTCAGGCCGCAGCGCCGGAATATATCGCAGACAAGACACATTATCAGGCCATTCCGGGCCCCGGCTCATGGCTCATGGCTTTTGTCCTCGGCATGGCCATCGGCGGATTCATCGCGGGCCGGACATCGAAGCGGATTCCGGTGCGGGACATGCCGCCCATCTGGGAGAAGCGTTTCGGGCCCAGCCGGATCAAACGGTATGCCGCGACCTTTCTGGGCGGCTTCCTGATCCTCTTAGGCTCCCGGCTTGCGGGCGGATGCACGTTGGGGCTTTTCATCTCCGGATCGACCCAGCTTGCGGTCAGCGGCCTCTATTTCGGGGTCATCATCTTCGGCGTTGCCATGCTGACGGCCCGGCTCATCTTCGGAAAGATGGAAAGAACGGAAACGATGGATGATATCGAATAAGGAGAAGATTTTATGACAAAAGTATGGCTCGGCCTTTTCTCCGGCATTGCCTTCGGATATGTGATCCAGCGGATCGGCGCGACCGATGCCCACAGGATGGCCCGATCCCACCTTATGCTGGATTCGGACATCCCTAGGTTCATGGTTCTGGCGACGGCCCTCTCTGCGCTGGGGCTTTTCGGGCTCCAGGCCGTCGGCATAGGCAGAACCCTGGTGCTGCCCACAAGCCTTGTGGCCACCGGTCTTGCTGCGGTGATCTTCGGGATCGGCTGGGGGATCGCGGGGTATTGCCCCGGAACCACATGGGCAGCGGCCGGAGAGGGAAGGATGGATGCGGTATTCGCGCTGATCGGCGGACTTGCCGGAACCCTGCTCTTTGCCCACTTCCACGAGGTGCTGATTCCCCTTCTGTATGATCCCACCAATGTGGGCCAGATCACCCTGACCGACCTCTTCGGCAGCTATGCCATTGCAGTGGGAGTGCTGGCCATCGGCTTCGGGTTCTGTGCATGGGGCATCGGCAAAGTGTGGGGAGAACGGATGCGGGTTGTGGAATTCCGGCAGGGTCATGGGGAAAGCAGCTCTTCGCCATCGGAATAATCGGCAGCCTGAAAATGATCGAATCAAACAAACGAGAACGAATCAAACAAACGAGAACGAATCAAACAAACGAAAGGAGAATGGATCATGAAAAGGAAAGGACTGACGACAATCGTTATCGCGCTGGCGCTCCTCCTGGCCGGCACCCTTGCATATGCACAGCAGCAGGGAATGAGCCAACATGGAATGGGGATGGCCCCTGAAGGGGAAGACGACAGAAATATGCCCCAATCCCAACAGGAGTATGGCGGTTCGATGATGGGTCAGGGAAGAATGGGGATGATGAATCCTCAGATGATGGGCCAAGGCCAAGGCGGCATGGGAATGGGGATGATGAATCCCCGAATGATGGGCCAAGGCCAAGGGGGTATGGGAATGGGGATGATGAATCCCCGGATGATGGGACAAGGCCAAGGCGGCATGGGTATGATGTGCCCCATGATGATGTGCCCCATGATGATGCGCTGCGGCATGATGAGTCGAGGCGGAATGGGTATGATGGGTCGAGGCGGAATGGGTCAAGGTGGAATGGGTATGATGGGCCAAGGCGGAATGGGTCAAGGTGGAATGGGTAAGATGTGCCCCAAGATGATGCGCAGCGGCATGATGGGTCAAGACGGAATGCGCGGCCGTATGATGGGCCAAGGCGGCATGGGAATGGGAATGATGAACCGCAATCGTAAGGGTATGGGCGGAAAGTGCCCCTCCATGATGCATAGCGGCATGATGGCTACCCTCAAAAAGAGATCCCTGACTTCGGATGAAGCCGTGGAACAGGTGAAGGTTCATCTCAATGTGGAGAAGAACCCGAACCTGAAGATGGGCGCTGTCACCGAAGAGGGGAACTACTTTGTGGTGGAAGTGACCACTCAGGGCGGCGAGACCGTGCATCGGATTCAGGTGGACAAGAACCACGGATGGTTCCGCTCGGCCTATGACGCCCCTGCCGATCAAAATCAAAATGAAGAGCAGGAGACGGATCAACAGGAAACGGGAACAGACACGACTTCATAAATGAAAAAACGAATGAAAGGAGAAAGAAAAATGAAGAAAGTCCTATTTGCAGCAGCGATTCTGTCACTCGGCCTGATGGTCATCGGCCATGGAAACCTCTATGCCCAGCAGCAGGGGTACGGCGGCCCCATGATGGATCAGCAGGGGCAGCAGGGAGGCTATTACGATGATTATGATCCGGGTCAGGGCTGGTACTGCCCCTGGTGCGGAGAGGGCATGCAGCAAGGCTATGGCGGCAGAGACATGGGCCGCGGAATGAGAGGATACCATCAGGGCCGGGGTATGGGACCCGGGATGATGGGCCGCGGTATGGGACCGGGAATGATGAACCGCGGATATTCTGACCAGAACGGCCGCGGATATCCCCAAGGACAACGGTACGGCTACGGCAATCCCCAGGAACAGCCCTACGAAGAGAGCTTCACCAAAGAGAAGGCCACCCTCCTGGTCAAGGATTACCTCCGCTCCATGCCCAGCCTGAAGGTGGGGGATGTGACGGAGAAGGAGGAATTCTTCGAGGCCCAAGTGGTCACCCAAAAGGGCGATCTGGTGGACAAAATCCAGATCAACAAGCAGAGCGGCTGGTTCCGGTCGGCCTACGAATAAGCATCTGCCGGATCGACCTGGATCTCGTTTGATTTTTTAAAGACAGGACGACTTTTTAAAGGCAGGTATAGTTAAAGGCAGTTAAAGCGAAAGGCAACTGCTCCCCGCTCAGATTCAGACGAATGGTGACATCCGCAGGGATGCTGTTCGGGGAGTTTTTGTCTTGAAAAGACTTGCTACTTGATGACGAGCCCCTTTTCAATGGAATAGGCCGTCAGGGCCGAGACATTATGAAGATCGAGCTTCTTCATCAGGTTGGCCCGGTGCTTCTCCACAGTCTTGACGCTGATGCAGAGATAGTCTGAGATCTCCTTGTTCTTGTAGCCCTCGCCGATGAGCTTTAAAATCTCCCGCTCCCGCTGGGTCAGCGAATCCCAGGAGGTACTCGTCTTGATGCTCTTCTTCCCCTCGAGATACCCGGTGAGCACCTTCTCTGAAATGTCCGGGCTCAAATAGGTCTTGCCCGAAAGGACGCTTCGGATGGCCATGAGCAGCTCGTAATGGGTGGAGTCCTTGAGGCAATATCCGTCCGCGCCCGACTGGAAGGCTTCGAGGATATACTCTTCGGACTTGTGGATGGTGAGTGCCAGAACCTTGGTTTGGGGGGTCTGTTTCTTGATCTCCTTGATCGCGGCAATCCCGTTCATCTTGGGCATGGCCAAGTCAAGAAGAATCAGATCCGGGGTCAAGCTCGAAGCAGAGCGTACGGCTTCAAGCCCGTCTTCGGCTTCACCGACTACCTTGAATTCGTCATCACCACTCAGCAGAGAGCGCAATCCCTCTCTAAGGATCGTATGATCCTCGGCGATAACGATGGTCTTTTTCTCCATAGCCTAACTCCTCTGGAAAGATGATGTCGCCGGCAATGCTTTACCATTCATTTCATGCTTCGGCGAGTGGCTGACATCGTTTGGATCTACTGTATCACCACTTCTAAAATACAGTGAAATAAGTATATACCACTTTTTCCCCATCCAGTAAAGTGATATTTACAGCTTTTGCGGCTGATGTATGTTTTACATAAAGGTACAAAATGGCATCGATTCTTATTATCGAAGATAATCCTGCACTGGTGAAGATTCTTCATGAGATGCTGACAACAAAACTGA
Source organism: Desulfobacteraceae bacterium (assembly GCA_011390345.1). Lineage (GTDB taxonomy): Bacteria > Desulfobacterota > Desulfobacteria > Desulfobacterales > JAABSP01 > JAABSP01. The sequence goes on along the minus strand of JAABSP010000006.1, from coordinate 81,651 downwards.
AAGAGATCATAGTTTCCACAGCATCGAATGGCAAAGAGGCCCTCGCAGCCATCGAAAACCAGCCGCCGGATCTGATCCTGATGGATATCAAACTTCCCGGAGAGAACGGGCTGCAATTGACCCAGACAATTAAAAAGAGATATCCGGATATCGGGATCATTGTCAATTCCAATTATGATTTTCCGGAATACAAAAAGGCGGCACTCCAGTTCGGCGCCGACGAGTTCATTTCCAAAGGGAGCGGAACCTCAGACGATATGATCGAGCTGATCCGGTCTCTTTTCAGCGCCTTTGGGGTCGATGATCCCTCCGGAGATCGGGGGGATCAAGACCAGAAAGAAGATCCGTCCCTTCCCGGATAATGGAGAAAAAAATGATGGAAAACGATATCGAGCGCTTCTCCGGAAACGGGGTCACCAACATTCGAAAGCAGCACATATTGAACCCGATTACCGATCTATTTCCGGAGAAATCCTCTTTTGTCATCCAAAAGAGACCCTCAAAAACCAGGATCGGCCGATTCAAGAACTCCGATACGGAAATCGCTTCTCCCGTTATGGGAAAGGATATTGAAACCGGCTCTTCCTCCAACGCAGCGAACTGATTATGCCTCTGAAAATGCCCTTTACACAGTGGATACCGTGGAAATTTCTCGTCAAACGAACCGCCAGGGCCTACGGAATCATCGATCCGGTGAATCTGATGGCCCAGGTGCGCCGCTTCTCACAGCCCTCGGAGGTGCAGGAGCCGATCGAGCTTCTTCGGGCCGGCATACAGTTCCATGCCCGGGGGCTGATAAACACCAAGGCGATCCAGCACAACCTGGACTGGGTCTGGCCCTTCTGGGTGGAGCGCCAGTTCAACCCGAAAGACGTCTCCTTCATCCCCAGGGCATTCTCCTTTTCCCATGTCAACCTGACCCACCGGAACTGGACCGCGGTGGGCCAGCCCTTTGCCCCGCTCTATCCCATTGTCGACCCGCGGGGGCTGGTGACGCCGCTCTTTGACGGGTGGTCCATCGACTGCTGGATCATCCCCGAAAACGGAGAGCCGCTGCTTCCCTCCCGTTTGGAAGAGGCCGAGCAGATGTGGGATATCCGGGAGAACCCGACGGTGCGCACCCGTTGCCTGCAGGATGGGCGGCGGATGATCAGTGCTGCCCGGGTGGAGGTCTGCGATGGGACTCCCTGCCTCGTTCTGACGGCAAAGGCCGAATCCCCGGACCCGGCATGGCTGGCGATTGCTCTGCGGCCGTACAACCCCGAGGGCATCCAGTTCATCGAAAAGATCGAATACGAAGATCAGGAAGCCGGGCCCGGCTGGATCGTTGATGAGAAGATCCATATCCATCTGAGCGAAGTTCCGGAACGGCTGCGCTTCTCCAACTACGAGGAGGGGGATGTTCTCCACCGCCTGGGCGGGGATCATGCCTTCCGCAGGCATTCGGTGGAATGTGATGTTGGAATGGCCACATCGGCCGCGATCTATTCGGTGGCAGGGGACGGGATTCGAGAGGTGAGCCTCCGAGTTCCGCTGACCGGCGAGGAGGTGCGCTCCCGGTTCACGGCACAGCCCCCGCCGTCGTCCAAGACCTGGAGCAGTGCTCTGTCGGGCGCGGCCGAGCTGGAGATCCCCGATCCCAAGATCCGGTTTCTCTATGATGCGGCCCTCCGTTCATTGATCCTGCTCTCGGCAAAGGATGTGGTGCCGGGGCCCTATACCTATCGGCGCTTCTGGTTCCGGGATGCCTGCTTCATGCTCAATGGGATATTGGCAGTCAACCTGACCGAGCGGGCCGAGCGGATTCTTTCCACCTTTCCGGCGCGGCAGCGCCGTTCCGGCTATTTCCGCTCCCAGACCGGCGAGTGGGACTCCAACGGCCAGACCCTCTGGATCATCGACCGGTATCAGCAACTCACCGGGGACCGGCTGGGCAAAGAGTGGCTGGATGCGGTGGTATCGGGCGCGGAATGGATCAAACGAAAACGTATCCGAAACGGAGACGGCCTGCCCCATGACGGGCTCCTGCCCCCGGGCTTCAGCGCGGAGCATTTCGGCCCCAATGACTACTATTATTGGGACGACTTCTGGGGCGTTGCCGGGCTGAAATCAGCAGCCCGTCTGGTTTCGATCTTCGGATCGGAGCGCGGGTCACTGCAGATTCTCAAAGAGGCCCTCGATTTCGAGCGAAGCATCTTCAAGAGCATTTCCACCATTCCCGACAAACGGTGCCGGGGCGGCATTCCGGCCGCGCCCTACCGGCGGATGGACGCGGGCGCGATCGGCTCTCTGGTGGCCGACTATCCCCTCCGGCTCACCCCGGCCGGTTACCCCCGCATCATGAAGACAGCCGAATTTCTCATGGAATTCTGCTTTCAACAGGGCGGGTTCTTTCAGGACATGATCCATTCCGGGATCAATGCCTATCTTACCCTGGACATCGCGCAGACCCTGCTGAGAAGCGGGGACCCGAGATACCGGGATCTGATCCGCACCGTTGCCGACTTTGCCTCCCCCACGGGCCAGTGGCCAGAGGCGATCCACCCCCTCACCCGGGGCGGATGCATGGGCGACGGCCACCACGGATGGGCCGCGGCCGAATGGGTGGTGATGATCCGGAACCTCTTTGTCCGGGAGGAGGATGAGGGGTTGATCTTCGGTTCCGGGATCTTTCCGGAGTGGCTGGAGGCATCGGCAAACGAAAGAGAAGAGGCCGACGGGCGGCAGGTCTGCTTTGGCCCCACCCCCACGCCCTACGGCCCTGTCAGCCTCTTCATAGAAAGGGAGAACGGAAGCCTTTTCCTGAAGGTGTCGGCCACATGGCGGGAAGAACCGCCTTCGATGTCGGCAAAGGTCCCGGGCTGTAAACCTTTTGAGATCACGGACACGAATCAGCGGTATCTACTGGAACCGGATCACGGAACCGGAGCACAGAATTTGAAAACGGAACCTGAGTGAGCATGAAACCGGCAGAGCTGAATCTGAATCCCCGACAAAACCGTTGGGAGGCGCACCCATGAAATCCGTAGTTCTCGGCATCGACATCGGCGGAACCAACACCAAATTCGGCCTTGTGGAGCAAAACGGCGGCATCGTTGCCCGCCAACGCATCTCCACCCATGCGGATCAGCCGGCTTCGGCCTTTTTCGACCGGCTTTTCGGGAAGATCGAAGATCTGAAAGGGGATGTTTCCGATGGAGTGGAGATCAAAGGCATCGGCGTGGGCGCACCCAACGCGAACCACCATACCGGAATGATCGAAACCCCGCCCAACCTCTCCTGGGGAACCGTTGACATCGTGGAGCTGATCCAGAGGCACATAGATCTGCCGGTGGCCATCACCAACGACGCGAACGCCTCCGCGCTGGGAGAGTTCCGCTTCGGCGCTGCCAAAGGAATGAACCACTTCATCCAGATCACCCTGGGGACAGGGGTGGGCAGCGGCATCATCGAAGAGGGAAAGCTCATCTACGGCCACGACGGCTTTGCCGGGGAGATGGGGCATGTGACGGCCGTCCGGGGGGGGCGGCAGTGCAACTGCGGAAAAAAGGGATGTCTGGAGACCTATGCATCGGTCAACGGCCTGCGCCGGACCATCTATGAGCTGCTCTCGGAGATGACCGAAAAGAGCGGCCTGAGAGATCTGAAATGGGAAGAGATGACAGGCGACAAAATCCATGAGGCCGCAAAGAACGGGGACCCTGTCGCGGAAAGGGCCTTCGGCCGGACCGCAAAGATTCTGGGGGAAGCAATGGCCGATGCCGCTGCCTATTTCAGCCCCGAGGCCTTTGTCCTCTTCGGCGGCATGATGGGTGCGGCAGAACTGATCCTCGACCCGGTCAAGGAACATATGGAGGAAAACCTCTTTCCGGTCTTCAAGGGCAAGATCCAGGTGATCCCCTCCGCGCTGGACGCGGGAAGTGCGGGGATCATCGGGGCCGCGGCCCTGATCTGGGGAGAGCTGGAGAAAAAAGAGAAAGCATCCGAAGGCAAAGAAGAGGCATGAAGCTGAAGGGAAAGGAAAACCCAAAATGAGGAAATACAGGAAATGAAACCGACAGAAGAACTGAAGGCCGAGCATGAAGGAGTTCTTCACATGCTCGATATATTGGGTGCGGTGGTGAATAAGAACGAAGCCAAAGAAAATGTTCCGAAGGAACACTTCGACGGCATCTTTGAATTTCTTCGGGTCTTTGTGGACCGCTGCCACCACGGCAAGGAGGAGGATTTTCTCTTTCCCGCGATGGAGGCGGCCGGGGTTTCTAAGGAGGGAGGCCCCATCGGCGTAATGCTCATGGAGCACCAGGCCGGCCGGGATTTCGTGACCCAGATGGAGGCCGGAATCAAGGAACTGCTGGAGGGAGAAGAGCAGGGCCGGGAACGGTTCCGGAAGGCGGCCCGAAACTATATCGACCTGCTCCGCCAGCACATCCATAAGGAGAATACGGTCCTCTTTCCCATGGCCGAAGCCAAGGTTCCGGCCGAAAAGCTCAAAAGCATGGAAAAGGATTTTGCCAAAGTGGAAGAGGAGCGGATCGGCCCCGGCAAGCATGACGAATTTCATGCCCGACTGGAGCAGTATGCAGGCATCTACTTGAAATAATGTTATTTTATTCATTCCAAAAGGAGACCTAAACCATGGCAAGAGAAATCTTCATCGACATTCCCGAGTGCATTGGCTGCGAGAGCTGTGTGGAACTCTGCCCCGACATCTTTGAATTTGACGAGGACGAGGAGAAGGCCCGGTTGATAAATCCGGAAGTGGAAGATGAAGAGTGTGCGCAGGAGTCCATCGATACCTGCCCCGTGGAATGTATCCATTGGGCCGACGAGGAGTAGCCGGTGGAACAGAAAAAGATCCTGACCGTTACCCTGAATCCCGCCGTGGACAAGAGTTCGAATGCGGAGCATGTGGTTCCGGAGAAGAAGCTCCGGTGCGGCAGGCCCCAGTATGACCCCGGCGGCGGGGGGATCAATGTGGCCAGAGCCGTTGCCAAACTGGGGGGACAGGCAACGGCCATCTACCTGGCCGGCGGACTGACCGGAGAGCGGCTGAAAAACCTGCTCCGGGAGGAGGGCATCGACCACGAGCCCATCGAAATCAAAGGCACCTCCCGGGAGAACCTGGTGGTCTATGAGAATGCCACGGGTCTTCAGTACCGGTTCGGCATGCCCGGGCCCGAAATCAGGGAAAAGGAGTGGAAAGCCTGCATCGACGCAATCCAAAAAGCGGGAAATCCCGATTTCGTGGTGGCCAGCGGCAGTCTTCCCCCGGGGGTTCCGGTCGATTTCTACGCACAGGTGGCCAGAACCGCGAAAAAGGCCGGGGCCAAAGTGATCATAGACACCTCGGGCAAGGCCCTGGCCGCAGGCGTCGAAGAGGGGGTCTTCCTGGTCAAGCCGAACCTCAATGAGCTGAAGGACCTCAGCCATGAGGAGGATATCGAAGACGAGACCCATCTGGAGGAGATCGCGTCGGAGATGGCCCGAAAGATCATTGAGAGCGGCAAAAGCGAGATCGTGGTGATCTCCGTGGGCGCGGCCGGGGCCATGATGGTGGACAAGAAGGATTCCCGCCGGCTGCGTGCGCCCACGGTCGCCATCAAAAGCAAGGTCGGGGCCGGAGACAGCATGGTGGCCGGGATGGTATTGAGCCTTGCCCGGGGCAACTCCCGTATCTCTGCGGTCCGCTTCGGTCTGGCCGCGGGCGGGGCTGCGGTCATGACCCCGGGGTCGGAACTCTGCCGGCGGGAGGATACCGAGGCCCTCTTCGAGAAGATCCATGCGGACGAGGGAGAAAAGGCGTGATCGGAACCGGCATGATAGCCGGGAATCGGAGAAAAGAGGGCAAGTCCATCCCTTTCTCCGTATGGGATACGGCGCGGATCGATATCGATTGAGAAACTTTCAAACGGCCGCTCTTCACTCTTCCGATTCCGACTAAGGCTCCGGTTCCGGTTCCGGGCTCGGCATATCGCCGTAGCCGATGCACTCGCACTCGGTGCAGTTGAGGCTTACGGTATCGTCTGCACAGATGCACTCCCCGGTGGTGCAGTCGCACCCGATCACGCCGCCGCGGCCCTCACAGCACCCCTCGCCGCAGCCCACATAAAGAGAAGAGTCCGTCTCCAGGTTATTGGGGTCCTGGTAGAGATGGATATTGCCGGTCAGCGTAAATGTCCAGTTACCCGCAGCCTCCACCTCCACCCAATAGTCGCCCGGGGGAACATACCGCAAGGTCGTCTCATCAGTGACGCTCTGGTCATATATGAGGGCATCCACCACTTCCCCGGTCGTTGCATCCACTATATAAAGGGCAAAATTGGAATCTTCAGCGTGAGTGACACTGAATTGAACATCGGTTCCGGGGCTGTAAAAGGGCTCAAACACTTCATAGCCCGAGGAAGATCCGGTAAAAGAGGGGAGTTGGCTAAAGTCTCTTTCCAACTCTTCCTCGTTCTCGATGGAATCCTTTTCACAGGAAATCACCAGCATCATTGAAAGCATTGTAAATATCACCGCCCAGATCAGCCCTGTTTTTTGCATGATTCTCCTCTTTTCAAAAACGATTGCAGAATTTCGACAGCTCCCATCCTGTGGGCTATACCCCAGGCCCGTCCCAAAGCAGGAAAAAGTGTCAGCTTCCATCATCTCCCTCCCCGCCCGGAATTATCAGATAGGGCGGAGAGTGATCCTCACCTTGGGAATGATTCTTCAGCAGATGTTCGATCTGGGAGACCTGCCGCTCTGTCAGCTCTGTAAACTGAAATCCGTACCGATGAGCCAGTTCATCTGCGGTTCCCCCCGAGTCCGGGGCATTCCATACCAGTTTTCCCCTGACCTTCTCCAGACAGAAGCTCGTCTGATCCAAAAAGATATCCATCTCAAAGAGTTCCTCCACTTTTTCAGGAGGGATCGTTGCAGAAAAGGCGATCCCCCCGCGGCTGATGTTGATGATCCGGCCGATCCGGGTTACGGGGTGGCGGAAGACCACATAGACATCATCGCTGACCTGAAACCGGGTGTAGAGCCGCCGCTCCCGGGGAGCTGTCGTTAAATATCTTCTGAAATCAGGCAGATGCCTGAGAACATTGATAATGCCCCGCCATCCCTTTTTCGATTCTAACTTCTTTTTTCCGGTCGGTTCCATCGGGATCGAAATCTCCTGTCACCTCTATATCATAAAAAAAAGCCTCATCATAAAAAAAAGCCTCATCATAAAAAAAGCCTCATCATAAAAAAAAAGCCTCTCCTGTTCTTTTCCTTTCAAATATATCAGAGCCTTCATCTGCTTGTAAACGATTTGTATTCCCCGTTTGAAACTGATCTTTCATTGACGAGGGCCGGGCTTTTCTTCTATGATGGAATATCAAAGGGACTTTCTATGGACAGGATGAACAGAAATGGACGGTAAAATCCCATGACAGAAACAGATGCCGGAAATCAAAATGATCTTTATGACCTCTGCGTCATCGGGTGCGGCCCCGGCGGGTTTGCCGCGGCCATGCACGCCCTGGATCAGGGCAGGGAGGTCTGTATTGTGGAGGGGGCTCAGATCGGCGGCGCGGGGGTCATGTGGGGGGCCCTCACCTCCAAGACCATGTGGGAGCTTTCAAAGGATTACGCGATCGCGGCCAAAGTGGACCGGGGATACCGGGCCGGGGATCTCACCGTCGATTATGACGCCCTGCGGAACACCGTAATCAAGGCCGCAAAGGAGAAGCAGTATCAGATGCTCTCCCAGATCGAATCCTTTTCTTCCGGGCAGTGGGAGGGGCCCGGGTCTCTGACTTTGAAACGGGGGTGGGCCGCGTTCTCCGGCCCTGACCGTTTGGAGGTCACCGATCACCGGGGCAGGACCGAGGAGATCAAGGCCCGCCACCTCTTGATCGCAACCGGCTCCAAGCCCAGGGAATTTCCCGGTATTCCCACGGACGGAAATCGGGTGATCAACTCGGATCATGTTCTGCGGCTGAAGGAATTTCCCCGGCGCCTGATGATCATCGGCGCGGGGATCATCGGATGCGAATATGCCACCATCTTCTCCAACTTCTGCCAGACCGATGTCTATGTAGTGGACCATAAGGACCGAGTGATCCCCTATGAGGACGAGGATGTGAGCGAGTTCGTCAGCCGGAACCTGAGGGCCAACGGCGTCAAGATCATCCATTCGGCCCGGCTCAGAGATATTCGCCATGAAGAGGAGTATCTGGAGGTGGTGCTCGACTTCGAAGATGGCCACTCCGAGGTGGTGGAGGTGGATACGGTGCTGATCTCCATCGGCCGCACCCCGGATCTTTCCGTGCTTCAGCTCGATCGGGCCGGGATCACCCCCCACGAACGGGGGCATCTGGAGACGGATGCGGACTGCCGGGTATCGGATCGGATCTATGCGGTAGGGGATGTCACGGATCATCCGGCCCTGGTCAACATCGCGGAGACCGAGGCCCGGTATGCGGTGAAGCACATGTATGACCTGAAGCGGTGGCCCATCAACTACAAGAATATGTCAACGGTGATGTTCTTCTATCCGGCCGTGGCCTCGGTGGGGTTGAGCGAAAAAAACTGCCAGAAGCAGAAGATCCCCTATCGGGTGGGCTATTATTCGAACAACCTGCTCAACCGGGCCATCGCGATGCGGGCGACCAACGGCTTTGTGAAGATCATCGTGAGCGATGACGAGGAGCAGACTATTCTAGGAATGCGGGCCGCCGGGCCTCAGGTATCCAGCACCATTGTCTCCATCGCCCATTTCATGGATCAGGGCAAAGGGGTGGAGGAGGTGCTCAAGCTGATCTATCCGCACCCAACCATCTCCGAGAGCATCCAGGAGTGCCTCCGGATGCTGCTGGGGACATCGCTGTATAAACCCCGGGCCTTTCCGGGGCAGCTCAATATCCGGCGATGGACACCCGAGGGGGGGGATATCCCTTAGAAGCCGGATGAACGGATGGCGCTTACCAGAGAGCGGTGAAGGGATTCAAGATGATCCAGAAGCGGATCGATGTTCTCCCCCTCCTTGTGGCGCAGCTCCGCCTCGACCCCCAACAGGGCTTCGTGAAGCTCGGTCGCGCCGATGTTGCCGGAAAGACCTTTCAGGTCATGGGTCCGATAGAGTACCAGTTCCATATCCCCCTTATCCAGCGCCGAACGGATCACCTTCACCCCTGATGCGTATTCCGTCACAAAGGTCTTCAGCAGTTTTCGATAGAGTTCCTCATTGCCTCCCAGCCGCTTCAGCGCGGCATTCAGATCGATGCCGGAAATCGGTGGCAGCCCTTTGACAGAGGGCGTCGCACCAGTGGGAGATTCGGCCCGCTCTGGGTAGGAGGTGTTGTTCTGCACCCATCGGGTCAGGGCTGAGAAGAGTTGTTTCACATCGACCGGCTTCCGGATATAATCATCCATGCCGGCCTGAAAGCACTTGTCCCGGTCCGAGGTAAACGCGTGGGCCGTCATCGCGATGATCGGAAGATCCCGCCCCGACAGATCCGATGCCCGGATCTGCCGGGTGGCTTCATAACCATCCATTACCGGCATCTGGATATCCATCAGGATCGAATCAAACTTTTTGCCGGTCGCCTCGCTATCTTCAAGAATTTGGATGGCTTCCTTGCCATTGGCAGCGATGGTTACCTGTATGCCGACACCCTCCAGGAGTTCCCGAACCACCTCCTGATTGATCTCATTGTCCTCTACCAGCAGGATATCCGCACCGGTCAGGGCTTTTGCCTCCTCCTGGAGATCGGGCCTGGCCGTAATCCCCTTATATGCGGCGATCACCTTCTCTCCGAAAACCTCAATAATGGTATCGAATAGGGAGGACTGTTTCACCGGCTTGATGACAAAGGCATCCACCCCTGCGGCCTCAGCTCTTTCAATGGTGGCATCGCTGCCGAATTCGGTCATGATGATGATCGGGAGATCGGGCGTGATCCTTTGGATTCTTTTGGAGATCTCCAGACCGTCCAGGCCGGGCATGCGCCAGTCGATGATAGCCAGATCCAGCAGCAGCTCGCCTTTGCTGACGATCTCCATTGCGGCCTCTCCGGATTCGGCCGTCACGGTCTGGAAGGAGAAGGATTTCAACATCCGATCGACCGTCTCCCGAGCGGTGACATTGTCATCCGCCAGAAGGATGCGCTTTCCTGCCAGCTCTGCCGGGGGCTCGGGCCGGATCTCCTGAGTCTCTATCTGCCGCTCGAAGGCTGCGGTGAAAAAGAATTTGCTGCCCTGCCCCGGATCGCTCTGCACATTGATCTCTCCGCCCATCAGCCGGACCAGGCTGGTGCAGATCTGAAGCCCCCGTCCCGCACCTGATGCGCCGGTATGGTCTGGGTGAAAACTGCTGAAAAGTCGGGGAATCCGTTCCTGGGAGATGCCGATGCCGGTGTCGGAGAGGGTGAACTGAAGGGTGGTCCGGTCCCCGGTCTTTTCCAGAACCTCCGCAACGATGGAGACCTCCCCCTGATTGGTGAATTTCAGGGCGTTTCCTGTCAGGTGGATCAGAACCTGCTCCAGCCGCATCCGGTCTCCGATAAGGGCATTGGGTACGTCCTCCGTCGCGGAAATGATCATCTCGATATGCTTCTGGGCCGCCTGCCGGGCAAAGATGTCCGAGAGGTTCTCCAGGATGTCGTCAAGCCTGAACGGAGCCGATTCCAGCTCCAGCTCTCCGGACTCAATCCTGGAATAGTCGAGGATGTCGCTGACGATCCCCATCAGAATCTGCGCGGAGGCCCGGATCTTTCCCAGATAATCGCGCTGTTTGGCATTGATGCCGCTCTTCATGAGCAGATTGGTCAGCCCCACGATGGCATTCATGGGAGTACGGATCTCATGGCTGATGTTGGCCATAAACGCATTTTTCACATTCTGTTCGGCCTCAGCCATCATCTTTGCCCGCTGGAGCGATTCGATCCGCCGGCGCTCGGTGATATCGATCACCGACCCTTCGATGGTGCGGATGTTTCCGCTTTCCTGCCGGAATCCCCGTGCGGTAATGGAGACCCAGATCCGCCCCCCCTCATTGCGGCAGAGCTGAAGGGCAAAGCCGATGGCCTCATCCCGGTCATCGAGAAGACGTTGAAGGTCCAACCGTCTCTCTGAACCGGAAAAGCACTGGGCAAGCATCTCGAACCCTTTTCCGATCAGCCGCTCCGGTCCATCGTATCCCAGCATCTTTGCCAGTGTCCTGTTGACATAGATGAACCTGCCCTCTCCGCTCGTCATGAAAATGCCCTCGGCCGCATTCTCTACAAAATGGTGGTGGAGAAATTCCTCTCCTTTTCTCTCGAATTGGCAGACTTCCAGGTGGCGGGAGACCCGATCCAGTGCGTTGAAAATGGGCAGGAATTCTATGGGTATATCTCCTATCCGGGGCGGAAGCGGCTCCGGCTCCGCAAGCCCGTTTATCCGCTCTTCAATAGCCTCGGTGAATCTGCGGAGATAGGCCCGCAGCAAAGGACCTGCGGCCGCGATGAGGGTCAGCAGCATGAAGAGCACCGTAATGATGCTTCCCCACAGGAAACGCCGGTTGATCTCCTGATAGGGCTCTTCGGTCAACCCGATTTCCAGAAGGCCGAGATTCTCCAGAAGATTTCCCTCCAGATCCTGATACCCGATCGAATGGGTCTGAAGAAGTGCCGGGTCAAAAGCCCTTTGCTCTTTCTGGAAAAGGATAGCCCCGCTGCTGTCTATGATGGTGAGTCGGCCGATGAATTCATTCCGGGCAACCTTCTCTGCCAGTTGCTGGATCTGAAAAAGGATGGCTTCTTTGGAATATCCGCGGCCGGTCTCCGGACCCGTTCCCCGGAAAACATCCGCCTCCCCCCCTTCCCCGGCATCTCTTTTTGAATCACTTGCCAGGTAGAGCAGAAAACCGAGTTGGAGTTTGAGTTTTTCCAGGGATCGGTTTTCCGTTACCTTTAGCGTTTCTTTTATCAGCGCTGTCTGCCGGGCATGGGTCATCAGGATGCCGATGGCGGCGATAAAGATCAGGGCCGCGGCCAGGGTGAGGGTCAGCTTTTCGGCGATGGACGGGGAACGGGAGCCTTTATCGGAGATACTTTTCATAGATCTTTGCATAGGAGCCGTCTTCCTGCATCGCTTTCAGGGTTTTATCGATTTGCCGGATGAACTCGGCCTTGTCTTTGATGGAACCGTTGCGGGAGAGAACCAGATAGGCTCCTCTTTTCTCCAACGCGGGCCGGGGAAGAAAGAGGATCTCATTGCCCAGCAGCCTGCGGCCAAGAGGATTGTAGCGCAACACATCGTAATTGGCAACAAAAGTATCGATCCGGCCGGCCGTCAGCTTTCGGATATTCGGCTCGATCCCCTCCACCTCTTCGACGATGAATTTTCCCCTCTGTGCGGCCTCGTCAAAGGTTTCGGAGATGGTAAAGCCCCGGTTCAGCCCGATGATTTTTCCACCGAGATCAGTGATATCGGCAAAGGGAAATTCCTCCCCCTTCCGGACAAAGAAGTAGAATGTGCTTTCATGGATCGGCTGCGCATTCGCGAAGAGGGCAAACTCCTGCCGCTCCGGGGTTTGGAAAAGGGAGAAGGCCCCGTCGCAGAGGCCCGCACGGGTCATCTCGATGAGCCGTTTCCACGGAACAAGGGTGATTTCGATCCGGATATCCATCCGCCTGGCCATCTCCCGGATGATGTCGCAGTCTATGCCCCGGATCTCTCCATCCGCTTCAAAGCTGAAGGGGATGAAGAGATCATCCCCGACAAAGCGATAGACAGGATCTTCGGCCAGGGCCGCGCCACAGAGCAGCCCTGCCCCCAGCAGAAGGCAGATCAGATACGTTTTCATGGAATGATTCTTACCGGCTTGTCCAGGATTCGTCAAGGGTTTCCCGCGGTAAAGACCCGCGGTAAAGAGTGGATTGAGGGAGAAAGATTAGTGGATTGAGAGAGGAAGATTGAAGAAGGCGCAGGCGCGCGCCTTCTTCAGGAAGAATGCTTTTACTGCTGGTCCGTTGCTTCTGTCGACGTTTTTTCGGAAAGCGCCTGATCCAGGTCCAGGTGATACCGCACCGGCCCCCGGTACTGCTTGTTCTCTCCGAAACGGGTGTGGAGCGCATATTCCGATCTCGGATCGGACCAGGAGGTGGCCATGGCCACATGCCCCTTGGGAAAGGGCGCGATCTCCACATCGATGAAGTCCAGAGGCGCAAGGGCAGTCTCCTTCTCCACAAGGTCGTCCCGCTCGCCGTAGCAGATGAGCCAGGGGATCTGCTTCTCCGCGATCCGATGGAAGTTGAGCTTCCGGCCGAAGAGGGTTATGGGCAGAGTCCCGTCATCGGTGATGGGGATATTGTAGGATTCAAAGCTCATCTTGGTGATGGTAAGGGGAAGATCCATCCTCTCGTTCTGCAGCCAGTAGTTCAGGGCCGCAGCCGTCTTGCTTATCTTGGCCTCTTTTCCGTTCCGGGGCTTGAGCATCATCATGTCCCGGTAGAAGGCCACCAGGGGGGCCTCGCTCTCAATGCTCTTGATCTTGTAGACCCAGCCCATCAGCTTTCCGTCCGCGACCTTGTTGCCGTTCTCCAGGGTCTTGGTCCCGTAATCGAGATGGTTGAAACGCTGGGGCAGCCCCTTTAGAAAGCCGGAAAGCCCTTTGCTCCGAGTGCCGTCCATGGGCGAAACACAGGTGAGAAGGGCATCCACCACTCCGTCCAGCTCACCGGAGAGATAGTTGCAGATCGCGACGAAACCGCCCTGGCAGTAGCCGTTCAGAGTCACGGGCTTGCCATGGAGTTCCATGATCTTGCCGCAGAAATCCTTTGTGTCCAGGGCATCCTCTTCAAGGGTCATCTGCTGCAGGGCCGGGGTCTCGTCGATGGGCTTCAGCACCCGGATATAGGTGGGAACCCCCTGATTCGCGAAACAGTGGGTATAACTCCGGTTCTCCCCGGGCAAAAAGGCCAGGATATTGGCCCCCAGCACATAGGGGGGCAGGATCAGAATCGGCTTTGCATCCTTTCGGACCGTAACGCTCTTGTCCGTGGGAAGCACCTGGTAGACCAGGAATCGATCCGACTCCGCAACCAGCGGATTGCCCCCCTGCTCGAAATGGAACCCGAACTCGGGCGCGATGTCGGAGATGGCCTTGGGATAGACCATCGTCACCTGCTCAAGCATCTTCGACTGTCGCTCCACAAAGCCTTCCAGATCCTCCCCCTCGTTGAGAAACAGGGTATTGAGAATGGCCTCCAGGGCATTCTGCAGCTCTTTGTTGCTGTAGTCGTTTAGCACCCGGATGCTGGCAATCAGGTTCTTTGCGGTGATATTCCAGTTGAACTCCAGCAGATCCACATAGGACTGGAGAAGCTCCATCGGGTCCGACTCGGAAAACCGCTGTTTTTCAGCCTCGGCAAAATAGTTGGTGGCGAGCATATACGGAACCAGATATTCATTGGCATATTTGCTCAGCCCGACAATACTGTTCTGGGTGGCAGCGAACTGATTGACGGCAATCCGGAACGGGGCGAGATACCTCTCGGAGAAGCTCTCCATCATGCTCTCGTATAACCCTCGGTTTGCTTCGTATGCGGCGTTCATGATCGTCTCCTTAAGACTTGCAATATGTTATGGGGAGATCAACTTCTTCTGCCCCTATATATGATACTTTATCGGAACCCGAAGGGAATATCAATGGGGAAAGAGCGGTAATCGAGCGGCGGAAAAGAAGCATTTTATGATAATTCAGGAGCCCAAATGCACGGCTGTAGGGGCTCCTGTTCTGTCAAAAGCTACTCGGAATCAGAAGATTTGGATTCAAAAGATTTGGATTCAAAATCGGAGAAGTATTTCTCGACTTTGGCAAAATTGGTGTCCACGGTCTTTTTGAAATTCTCCCGGCCGCTCTTGTAGGCATTGATCCATTCCCCGACCACCTTCTTCCCCTCGGGCGGAAGCCAGTGAGACTGTTCTATAAAGGTGTTGACCATCTTCTCCCCCTGCTCCTGGAGGGCGGTCATCGCGCTGAAGGAGTTGTCGAACGTCGTCTTCTGAAAGTCGAGCATCTGCTTGAACATCCGCTTCTGATCCATCATCCTTCTCTCCCTTTCTCCGCTTTACTTGGCGGTAAATATGGTCTCCATCTTGGAAAAGCTGTCATCCACGGCCCGTTTGAAATCCTCCCGGGCCTTCTTGTAGAATCCGAAGGTCTCTTCCAGTGTCTTTCTCCCCTCTTCCGGGACCCAAGGGACCTGCTTGACAAAGTTTCTGGTCATCTGCTCGGACTGGTCCAGCACCATGTTCATGGCATTGAAGCTGCTCTCGAAAAGGGTCTTTTGAAAATAAACCATCTGCTGCGCCATTTTTTCTGGTTCCATACTGCACCTCCTGTGGTTTTAAGGTTTGAAAAAACTTTTGGGGTCATCATCGATCCGTCCGAGAAGAAGAGAAAACCCTTTTGCAGATCCCCTCTTTTCGAATTCTGATCCTATGGGAAAAAATAAGGATTGTCAAGGTTTTTTTTGTGCAATGCACAATGTTTTTTTCATCGCCCCGGGAAATGGCAAAATCCTTTGACATCTATATAAATAGATGGGATAAATAGAAGAGCTTTCACCCAGGGCGGGGCTTCATGTTGCAATGTGTCAATATCAGGAGAATAGCGATGAACACCGAGCGCATCACCATAAAAAAATATCCGAACCGCAGATTGTACAATACCGAAACCAGCAGCTACGTCACCTTGAAAGATGTGGAGGAGATGATCCGGGAGGGGCGGCAGGTCTTGGTCACAGACGCAAAGACAGACAAGGATGTAACGGCCTTCATCCTGACGCAGATCGTCATGGAGCGGGCCAAACGGCAGCACAGCATTCTGCCGGTCTCCCTTCTCCACCTGCTGATCAGGTTCGGCGAGGATACCTTGAACGAATTTTTCGAAAATTATCTGGAACAGACCATCCACTCCTATCTCAACTATAAAAAGAGTCTGGATGAGCAGTTCCGCATCTGTCTTGAACTGGGCATCGATCTTTCCAGCATCGCGGAGCGCTTTTTCATGGAAAAAGGGGGGAGAAAAAAGCTAGTAGAGACGAAAAAATCTCCTTGAAAAGAAAATCGGATCTGCGATATAAAGGAAAACCACATATTAAATCTGGAACACCCGAATTAATTCTAAAAGGGAGCCGGCAAAAATGGGAGATCAGAGTCAAAACAGCAAGACGAGCCCCGAAGCCCTGTTCGCCGATTGGATGAAAACCACCATGAGCTTCTGGGAGGGGATGCCCTCCTGGCCGCCGGCCGCCGGCCCTTCTTCCGGTAATGATGAGGACAGGAAGGAGGGGAAAACAGGCGAGACCAAGAACCGGTTCAACAGATCCTTTGAATCGAGCCAGCGGATCTTGACCGCCATGATGGCCGCGCTGGCCGAACCGGAAAACGTCAACGCATCGTTCAAGAGCCTCGAGACCCTGCCCCAGTTCATGATGAACCTGGGCCAGCAGATGATGGACAACTATCTCATGGTCCAGCAGAAGATGACCGAGCGAATCCAGCGGACCGGCGAACAAGTCCCTCCGTACAGCTTCGACGACATCGACCGGGATCTCTTCAAAAAATTCCGGGAGATGTATCAAACCGAGATTCAGAAGTATTTCAATGTCCCCTCACTTGGCCTCAATCGGTTGTATCAGGATCGGTACAACCGCTTTCTCGACAAGTTCAATCTCTACCAGACCGCGATCAACGAATTCCTCTATATGTTCTACATCCCCATGGAGAAATCCTTTTCGGTGATGCAGGAGCAGATGGAGACCCTGGCCGAGAAGGGGGAGTTCCACGACGATTTCAAGGCCTACTACAACATGTGGATAAAGATCCTTGAGGGGCATTACATGACACTGCTCAAGTCCCCGGAGTACACCGAGGTGATGACCCAGACCATTGATGCGCTGGCCCAGTACAAGCAGGCCAAGGAGGATTTTCTTGCCGATCTGCTCCAGGAGTTTCCGGTTCCGACCTTGAAGGAGATGGATGCGCTCTACAAAGATATCTATGTCCTTAAGAAGAGGGTCAATGATCTCTCCAAAAAGGTCGAAGAGAAGACCTAAACGATTTTTTCAAGGAGAAAGTCCCATGACGCAGCCGAAAATCGCCGTCGATCTCATCATGAAAAAGATGGCCGAGAGCACCGAACAGAGCCATGTCAAAGCCAAACGTGCCTCGGAGATTCTGCTCGGCCCACTGGATACGGAAATCTCCCCTACCCCCTACGAGGTGGTCTATGAGGAGGACCGGATCAAGCTGAAGCACTACATGCCCAAGGAGGTGAAATACAAACGGCCTCTGCTGGTGGTCTACGCGCTGATCAACCGGGAGACCATGCTCGATCTCCAGGAGGGGAGAAGCGTTGTCCAGACCTTTCTGGACAACGGCCTCGAGGTCTACATGATCGACTGGGGCTATCCCACCCGGAAAGACCAGTACCTGACCATCGACGATCATGTGAACGTCTACATGGACAATGTGATCGACTTCATCCGGAAGCGCCACGAACTGGAACAGATCCATCTGATGGGGATCTGCATGGGCGGGGCCTTCTGCGTGATGTATTCCGCACTCCACCCCGAAAAGATCAAAAACCTCGTCACCACCGTCACCCCCACCAACTTCGACACCGACAAGGGGCTGCTGCACATCTGGATGCGCAACACCAACGCGGATCAGATGGCCGACTGCTATAAGAACATGCCCGGCGATCTGATGAACCTGGGCTTTCTGCTGCTCAATCCGGCCCGGCTGATCATCGACAAGTACATCAGCTTTTTCGAAAACATGGACAACAAGGGTTTTGTGGAGAACTTCATCCGGATGGAGAAATGGATCTTCGACAGCCCTGATGTCCCGGGTGAGACCTTCCGCCAGTTCATCACCGACTGTTATCGGGAGAACCGGCTGATCCAGAGCAGGCTGGAGCTGGACGGGAAGCGGGTCGATCTGAAGAAGCTCACCATGCCGCTGTTGAACATCTACGGCAAGTTCGACCACCTGGTTCCGCCGGAGGCATGCGACAAGCTTACCAAGCAGGTGGGCAGCAAAGATACCGAAGACATGTGTCTCGATACGGGTCACATCGGGATCTATGTCAGCTCCAAATGTCAGAAGATCTTCGGGCCCAAGATCCTCTCCTGGCTGAAGGAGCGGGACCAAGAACAGAAAGCGGAACAGCCGCGGGCAAAGGAGAAGGCAAAAGCGGAGAAGAAGCCTGCAGAGACCGCAACTGAACCGGACGCGGCCCCCGAAGAGACGAAGAAGAGCGAACCGAAAAAAGCGGCAAAGAAGAGTACCGCTTCGAAAAAGACCGCGGAACCTGCCGCCAAAGAGACAAAGGAGACAGAGGAGACAGAGGAGACAGAGACCAGGGCGGCTGCGAAATCCAAGAAACCGAAGCGTCAGGTAGCTTCATCTTCGGCCCCGAAATCGACATCGCGCAGCAAAACCGGAAAGAAGAGCGCCAAAAAATCATAAGCCACCGGAAACAAAAAAGGCCAAGGAGACCTCACAGATGACCAAGAACACCGACTACTTCAAGACCTTTTGCAGAATCAGCAAGGCCTTTGGGACCACCCTCCGGAAGGAGGAACTGCTCGATCTGATTGTCGAGAGCGCGATATCGACAATGGGCGCAAAGGCAGCATGTCTTTTCATGGCCGATGAGGAACAGGGGATATCCGTGCCGGTGGCTCAAAAAGGGCTGTCGGAAAATTACCTGCACGCGGAGCCGATGAGGATCGAGGAGGCGATCAAGGAACTGATGGCGGCCGGCGGCTATCTTGCATTCAAAGATGCCACAGAAGATCCCCGTCTCGACCATCACGGGGCCAAACGGGCCGAAGGTATCGCATCCATTCTTGCGGTTCCGGTGATGGTGGAAAGCAAGAGCATCGGGGTCCTCTCCCTCTATACCGCAGAGCCGAGGGATTTTTCCGAAGACGATATCGAATTTCTGACGGCCCTGGCAGAACAGGGGGGCGCAGCCATCCAGCATGCCCGCCTTTTCGAGCGGATCAACAAGAACGCGGATCTCTTCTTCAACCTCGCCTACAACATCAATACCAGCCGGGATATGAAGAAGGTCTTCCATATCCTGTCGGCCGAAATCGGCGAGGCATTCGGCATGAAAGGGGTCTCGATCCGCCTGTACAATCCCGAGACGAAAATGATGGATATGGTCGCCAGCTACGGTCTGAGCGAAGCCTTCATCAACAAAGGTTCCGTCTCTGCGGAGAAGAGCGAGGTGGTGGCCCAGGTACTTCGAGCCGAAACGGTGATCATCGAGGATGTGAGCAACGATCCCCGCCTTCAGTACCCGCAGGAATCCCAGCGGGAAGGGATCGTCTCGGTCCTCTGCGTTCCCGTCGAGTCCCGGGAGAATGTGATCGGAGAACTGCGTCTCTACAGCGGCGTCAAACGCAGCTTTCCGGATCATCTCGTCAAGATGATCAAAGGGCTCGCGCACCAGGGGGGAATTGCCATCGAGCGGGAGCGCCTCTTCAACCGCATCCGGATGAATACGGAGATCTTCCACGACTTCGCGGTGAGCATGAACGAGACTTTGGACATCAAGAAGATCCTCCATATCCTGTCGGCCGACATCGCGGAGGTCTTCGGGGTAAAGGCGGTCTCCATCCGGCTGCTGGACGAGGAGAAGAAGACCCTGGAACTGGTTGCAAGCTACGGGTTGAGCGATGAGTATCTGGACAAGGGGCCCATCTCCGCGGAGGAGAGCATCAACCGTGCCCTGAACATGCGGCCCAACGTGGTCCGAGACATCGAAACGGACGAGGGGGTGCAGTACCGTGAGGAGAAGCGGAAAGAGGGAATTGGCGCGATTCTTACGGTTCCCATCCATGCCCGGGAGGATGTGGTGGGGGTTATGCGCCTCTACAGCGAGACCAAACGGGTATTTACCGAGGACGAGATCATGCTTGCCGTGGCCCTTGCCCATCAGGGGGGGCTGGCCATCCAGAACGCTTCCATGTACCTGACCCTTCAGCAGGACAAGCAGGATCTGGAACAGGATATCTGGAGCCATCGGATCTGGTTCTAAGCATCTTTTTTCCGGAAATGAACCGTGGGAGACGCGGATTTTTCATGCCGGTTTTTTTATCCGGTTTTTGTATATGTATAAATGGGTTCTGACAAAAGGAGGAGAAGATGGCGGGAAAAACTTTCGATCAGCTCAAGGTGGGCGATACCGCACAGTTTTCAAAGACAGTGACGGAGACGGATATCTACCTCTTTGCAGGCGTCAGCGGAGATCTCAACCCCGCACATATCGATGAAGCCTACGCCAAAGAGACCTTCTTCAAGGGGCGGATCGCCCACGGGATGCTCTCTGCCGGCTTTATCTCGGCCGTGATCGGGATGCAGCTTCCGGGCCCGGGAAGCATCTATATGAAGCAGAGTCTGAGTTTTCTCGCGCCGGTCCGGATAGGGGATACCGTAACGGCTGTGGTCGAGGTGGCAGAGCTGCTGGAGGAGAAGAAAAGGGTCCGGCTCCGGACCACCTGCACAAATCAGGACGGAACCGTGGTCATCGACGGAGAGGCCCTGGTCAGCCCGCCCAAAAAGCCGAAGGCGTAGTTTTAAAAGCGCGGCCAGAACCCAGGCTGTTTCTTGCCTGCCGAATTGGGGGCTCACCCGCATGGGACCGGAACATGGAAGACCGGGATGAGCCCCTTTTATATAATATTCCCCTGAAGATACTCTTCGATGGATCTTCTAAGATGCCCATCCTGGAGGCTGTCGAGCTTTCTGGTGCAGTCCGGGCAGAGGTGGAGATAATCCAGGGTTCGGTTGATCTGGTCATAAGGAATGGTATCCTCGCATTCGGAGCAGGTATTGATCAGGAACCGGACCCCCACACCGTAGATATAGGCATCCTCCCGAACGATCTTTCTGCACCACATCACATGGCCGCGATAGAGATCCTCGTTCCCGTGGACTTGGGCCGCGCCATTGATAACACGGATATAGATATCCGCACCCGGAGGCAGCAGCTTGTCGGTCTCGAAATAGATGCCGCCCGTTCCCCGATTGAACATCATTCCATCGACAAAGACTCCGGGACTGTCGTAGCGCGAATAGCGGATGGGAACTGCGATGCAATCCTTCCGCCCAAATGCCCGATAGTTGCAAAAAAGGTCCGTTTTCCCTTCATTTTCTCCCATGTTTCCGGCCTCCTGCCATCCAAGTTCTCTACTTCTTCTCATCATTCTCCGGAATCAGGGCTGTCTGTTGATAAAACTGCCCCATATCCCGCATCAGCTCCTGAAACCGCTCGCTCTGGTCCTGCACCAGATACTGGAACTTCTCCACCACCTCCCCCTGGCTTCCGCCCTTCTCATTCAGCAGCATCCTTAGATGCTCGATAGTCTCCTCGCAGGCCGCAACCTTCTTCTTCAGGTCCTCATACTTCCGGACCAGCTTCAGGTGTTCCTCCTTGGGGATCATTCCGATGGTGTCGAGATACTCCCGATAGGATTTCCAGAAGGTGTCAATGGAGGAGCGCCAGGCTTCGGAAACATCGGCCTTCTGCTTTGCGGCATCTGCTTTGGGGGAATCGAGGCCGTAGAATTTTCGTAGGGCCGAAGAGAATTCCGAAAAGCCGGTCGGTTCTTTCCCCATCCACCGGGATATGTCCTCCATCTGGCGCTGCCCCTTGGCCAGATTGATCAGATAATTCCCCCACATCTCCAGAAAATTTTTGTCCATGAGACCTCTCTTTTTTTTCAGACGCGGGTCACTGTTTCTGTTTCGTGTTATCTTCAGGGATATGCATATAACACATGTTCGGTCATTTCATTGGAAAGGAAAAGGGCTGCGCTTCCGCGGGTATAAATCGGCAGGACCGCGGATAGCGGAAGCGATTTAAAGATAGTGAAAGACTATATCACAGATAAGAAGAGCTTCAAAGAAAAAAAGAAGGAAAAAATCCGTAAGGATTTCAGGTGCTGAGAAGTTGCATGAGCAGAGAAACCCCGTAGAAAAGGGTAAAGATGGCTGATGCGGCAAAGACAAGCCCCAAAAAAATATAGACTTCTCTGATGATCCTGTTTAACATGGCTGACCTTTGAGCCGTTTTTCGGATATTCTCCGCTGATGTTCGGACCGTATCCATGTTTATTGAACGGTTATTGATCTGTATTATCATGCAGGGGCTGAAAGCATCAATGGGGAAAAAGATGTAATACAGGGGTAGGAATTTTTTACCGGCTATACCAGCCGGGGGAAATATATCGACAAGGATAAAATCTTAAAAAGTAAAACTTGATTTAGCAGATAAATCTGGTATAGGGTCTTTGTTTACTTCGGCTTTTCGCTCTTTTCAATTCCGATGGAAGAGGTTTTCAACCCTATAACATTCATGTACCCAAAGACTTTATAAGGAGGCCCTGAAGATGCAGATCACTATCCAGAAGGCGGAGCAGTTGAAACAGAAGCCTGATGACGACAAGCTCGGCTTCGGCTCTATTTTTACGGATCACATGTTAAACATGGACTACAACCCGGACAAGGGATGGCACAACCCGAGAATCGAGCCCTACGGCCCCATTACGATGGACCCCTCCACGATGGTCCTCCACTACGGACAGGCCATCTTCGAGGGCTTGAAAGGGTATCGGACAAAAGAGGGAAAGATCCAGCTCTTCCGGCCCCAGGAGAACTTTGCCCGGTTCAACCGCTCTGCAAGGGGGCTCTGCATTCCGGAGCTGGATGAAGCCTTTCTGCTGGAGGCATTGAAAGAGCTGCTCCGGGTGGAAAAGGAGTGGATTCCCAGCGCAGAGGAGACATCCCTCTACATCCGGCCCACTCTTATTGCGATGGACCCCTTTCTCGGGGTTCGGGCCTCCCACACCTACCGGTATTTCGTGATCCTCTCGCCGGTGGGAGCCTATTACGCCGAAGGCTTCAATCCGATCAAGATCTGGGTCTCCCGGAACCATGTCCGCGCGGTTCGCGGCGGACTGGGAGAATACAAGACCCCGGGCAACTATGCGGCAAGCCTTGCGGCCGGCGATGCGGCCCACAAGAAGGGCTACACCCAGGTACTCTGGCTCGATGGCGTGGAGCAGAAGTATGTGGAGGAGGTCGGCTCCATGAACATCTTCTTTGTCATCGACGGCGAGCTGATCACCCCGATCCTCAACGGCTCCATCCTGCCGGGCGTCACCCGGGATTCGGTGCTGCAGATGGGCATGAAATGGGGGATGAAGGTGACAGAACGGCTCATCAGCATAGACGAGGTGATGGAAGCCCATGACAGCGGAAAGCTCCAGGAGATCTTCGGCTCCGGAACGGCTGCGGTCATCTCTCCGGTGGGCGAGCTGAAATACGGAGACCGGGTGATCACCATCGGCCGCGGCGCGGTCGGACCTGTAGCCCGAAAGCTCTTCGACGAGATCAAAGCCATCCAGTACGGCGAAACCGAAGATCCCTTCGGCTGGATCGTGCCGGTCGCATAGGCCGATCTGTCGAATACAGGCAATGCTCCCTGCAGGATGGAGAGATAATTTCAATATCCCTCCATCCTGTGGTATACTGTCGCTGTTACCGTCAATATAGAACCGTCAATATCGATAAGGGAGGTTGCAATTCAAATGGCACGATCTGGTCAGTCGAATCCGCAGAAAGGGCATCTTTCGGCATTTACGAAAAAGATGGAGGAGGCAGAACTTCCTCCGGTGGTCATCGACACCTTTGCCCATTATTATGAAAAGGTCATCACCGGCGAGACCGGAATGATCCGGAACAGCGATATCCAGGCCATCTCCCCGGATGAGATCGAAGAGGCCGAAAACCTGAGCCCCTATACCGATGCGGGGAAAAAAGCCTTTGAAAATGCGGTGATGATCGTCCTGAACGGTGGGCTGGGAACGAGCATGGGCCTCACGGGCCCTAAATCCCTGCTGGAGGTGAAGGAGGGAAAACGATTCATCGACATCATCGTGGAGATGGCCCGGCAGCGGCGCGTCACCCTTGCGCTGATGAACAGCTTCAGCACCCACCAGGAGACCGAAGATGTCCTCTCCCGGATGGACCTTCCCCAGAAGCCGATCACCTTTCTCCAACACAAATTTCCCAAGATCCTGCAGTCGGATCTCTCCCCGGCCGAATGGTCCGATGATCCGGATCTGGAGTGGAACCCGCCGGGACACGGCGACATCTACACCGCGCTGCTGACATCCGGAATGCTTGACAGGCTTCTCGATTCAGGGATCGAATACGCCTTTATCTGCAATTCCGACAACCTTGGCGCGTCTATGGAGCCCTCCATCCTCGGTTATTTTGCCGAAAAGAATTATCCCTTCATGATGGAGGTGGCCAGGCGCACCCCTTCGGATATGAAAGGGGGCCATCTGGCCCGCCACAAGGAAGGATATCTCCTGCTGAGGGAGGCGGCCCAGTGTCCCGAAGATGAGATGGATGCCTTCACCGATATCGAGCGGTACAGGTTCTTCAACACCAACAACCTCTGGGTCAACCTCAAGTTTTTAAAGGATCTCATCGCGCGGGAGAAGACGATCCGGCTCCCCATGATCCTGAATCCCAAGACCCTGGACCCGAGAGACGAGAAAAGCCCTCCGGTCTATCAGGTGGAGACCGCGATGGGCGCGGCCATCTCGCTCTTTCCGGAGGCGGCAGCGCTTGCGGTCTCCCGAAGCCGCTTCTTTCCCGTGAAAAAGAGCGGGGACCTGCTTGCAGTCCGGTCGGACCGGTTTCTGCTGGATGAAAAGGACGGCCTGATCCTCAACCCGGAGAACCGGTATGATGACATCAAAATCAGCCTCGATTCAGAATACTACAAGAAGATAGACGGGTTCGACGCCCGATTTCCCGAAGGCGTACCCTCTCTGAAAGCGTGCAGCGCCTTTTCCGTGAGCGGAGATGTCCGGTTTGAAAAGGGGATTGTGGCAAAAGAGGCGGTGAAGATCGAAAACAGCGGCGACGGGCAGGCAGTTGTAATGGCCCGTACCCTTCTGGAAGGCGATCTGACGCTTTAGCGGCTCAATTTCGAATCCACCCATTCGGGTTGTTTTTTGCCCCGGCCTGAGAGCGAATCGCGCGAACGGGCCGGGTCAGATGCTGATAATGGCGCCGGATTTTGATCACCAGAAGTATCCATAGGCTGCAGGCCACGACGCTGAAGATGCTGAGCTGAGGCAGGTCGAGCTGAACCGGAAACCATCGGGTGAAGAGCAGGATCAGAAATGATCCGATCACCTTGAACATCCGGAATCCGAACATGTCGATGAGGGTCTTTGCCTGGAACACGAGACTCGGCTCGATCGGGACATAGAGCAGCTCTCTGGATGTCCGGTTGATCGAGTTTCCCAGCCCCCTGTCGCAGATCTTGGCGACCGCGCCGATGAGAAGGGTCGGATGGAAACAGAAGAGGATCGAGCTTATGGCCAGCACCAGCGGCTGCATCACAAGCCCCGGAATCACCCCCAGATACCGGTGGACCACCGGCGTTATCCCCAGATTGACGATGATGGAGAAGAACCCGAGCACACCGAAAAATATCGAAAGGAAGGTGGTCCGCATCTCCTGGGATTCGATCTCCCGGGCCACCACATTTAGGAACTGATACTCCACCACCGGCGCGACGATCTGGCTCAGCAGCAGCAATCCGGCAATCATCAGAAGATAAGGGTGGCGGATAAGCCGGGGCCATGCGCTCTTCAGGATCTTTCCGGACCCGCCTTCGCCGTCGATCTCGCAGTAGAAGCCCTCCCGGCCCATTCGCCAGTTCATGAAGAGGAGAACCACCATTATAACGGCCGCGGCCGGCAGCAGATCCACGGTCTTCAACGGTGTATAGTGAAGCACGGCCGCAGCACCCGCACCGCCGATGGTCCCGCCGATGAGCCCCCCGGTTCCGACCAATCCGTACCAGTTCCGCCCCTCATGGGTGGTATAGATCGAATTGCAGAGGCTCCAGAACTGCTCCACCAGGATCACCCCCAGAACATCCACAAAAAGATAGAAGAGCACCACTGTGGCCGGATGGGGATAGATCAGCGCGCCTTCGAAACCTAAGAGGATCAGCGTGACCGCTGTATAAGTTCCCATAACGACCCTAAATCTTCCAAACCGCCGGTTCACCCAGTGATAAAAGGGGATAAAGATTCCCATGGTGATCGCAGAGCCGATCCAGACATAGGGGAACTGCTCCGAGCCGATCCACTCGATGAAGAGAGAGCGGCTGGCCGGTTTGACCTGATAGATCGCCATGATGATCAGCATAAAATTAAAGAAGAGCAGCGCGGTCCGCCGCCTGGCTGATCTCAGAGACGGTTTTTTCGGCATGCAGGTCTTTTTCCTGAGTTTTATCAACTTTAACATTTACAATCCAAATCAAATATAATATAGTGTCCGGCTTGATGCGAAAAAAACCAGAACGAAAATCAACCCGAATCTGTGAAATGATAACAGATATGCTAAGGAGTATCGTTTTTATGTTCAAAAAAACTTTTCTGGCCGGACTGATGATCATCGCGTTTCTCTCCCTTCCCCTTTATGCCACCGAGATCGAAAAAGCAGGCCATTCCTTTTCCGAATGGCCCCTCCTGAAAGAAAGCCGGGATACCGGACTCCAGCAGGGGCTTGAAAAGGCCGTCTCATTGCTCCATCTGACACCTGCGGCCCGGCAGAAACGGCTGGCCGTAGCCCTGGTCGACATCACCGATCCCGAATCGCCGAGGGCGGCCTTCATCAACGGCGACACCATGATCTACGCGGCCAGTCTGCCCAAGATCGCGATCCTGCTGGGGGCATTTGATGCGATCGACAAGGGACGGCTGCCGACAGATGCCAAAACCATGGAGACCATCACCCGGATGATCCGCAATTCCAGCAACCGCTGCGCCACCGAGATTCTGAACCGGGTGGGCAAACCCCAACTGGCCGAGCTGCTCCAATCGCCGGAATATCTTCTCTATGACCGGAAAGGGAGCGGTGGCCTCTGGGTGGGCAAGGAGTACGGAAAGCATCCCGCATGGAAGCGGGACCCCCTCTACAATCTTTCCCACGGCGCAACAGTCCTGCAGACGGCCCGCTTCTACTATCTTATGGAGACCGGAAGGCTCGTATCTCCGGAGATGAGCCGGCAGATGAAGAAGATCCTCGGCAATCCCGGCATCCACCACAAGTTCGTCAAAGGGCTGGAAGGGGACCGCCCCGGATCGAAGATATTTCGAAAATCGGGGTCATGGCGCCAGTACCATGCCGACAGTGCCATCGTGGAGAGGGACGGCCGGCGCTATATCGCGGTCGCCCTTGCACAGGACCGATCCGCAGGCGGATGGTTCCCCAAGCTGATCGTCGCGCTCGACGATCTCATCCACCATCCGGAGCGGTATCTGGCCCAACGTCCGGAGCAGGGGGCGTCTCGATCGGATGAAGCGATTCCATGAGTTTGTGGATCTTCCCGCCCAGCACCGAATGAATCCAGGCCGAGTTCTTCCGGAGCACGTTGGACATAACCACGACCATGTAGTGGAGCCGGGGGTTTCGGTCCGGGGGTGATTCGACGATGGCGACCGAGTTCATCATGTTGTAGACATCGCCCTTGTACTTTCCGCATCCGCCGGACCGGCACTTGTACAGGGAGCCGGACTTGAAATAGACGCCATGGTCGTGCAGCTCCGGCGAATATGCGTACCGGATGCGGCGCTGGGTCATATAGAGGAGGCGCTTGAACTCCCGGCTGGAGAATTCATCCACCAGCTCCCCCTTTTCCAGCTTCACCAGAAACCGCATCAGTTCCCCGGCATTGCCAAAGCTGGTGGTGCCGGGAACCAACTGCTTGCCCCGCCAGGTGAGCAGCCCCCCCTGCCGGAGTTCCTCCGGATCGAGGCCATTTTGCGCCACCGGCTCATGGATGGTCGCGGAGAGCAGATCCGAAAGATCGCTCTTTGGAGTCTCTGAGAAGAAGCGGTCGATCCGCTCTTGGCTCACCGGATATTCCCGGCCGAAATTGCGGATCAGCATCCCCTCACGGCCGCACATGCTGGCCGCGGAATTGGATGAGGCCGAGAGCATCCAGTCGAGATAGGAGAAGAGATTGGCCGTGTCTCCGATGCGAAGGGGCCGCTTTTGAATCCGGGACTGCCCCGGCTCCCAGAAGGGAACCACATGGTGATCGGACTGGATGAACCGGTCCGATACGACCTGTGACGTGCGCAGGATCTCCATCCGCTTCCGGGTGTCGTCCGGATAGGTATCGGCCAGGGCCTGAAATACCCCAAGTCCGATCATCAGCTTTCCAACGCTGCCGGGGTTGTATCGGGCCTCGGGCCGATGGGCCCCATACCTCGGATTTTTTAGGTCCGTGAGATCGAGAAGGGTGATGCCGTACCGGTTTGACTCATGCCCCAGAAAGCCCCGGATCTTCTTTTCCAGCTCAGGATCGGATGGGGGAATGGTAAAATCGGGGCGGTCCGTCAGCCGGATATCGACCCATTCCAGTGGCCACTGTGCCCCCTCGGGCAGGTCCCGGCCCCGCACCTCACCCTCCTGAGCCAGTTGATACCCCTCCAGCCGCGTAATCCCGGTATGTTCATACCCGTCGATGGGATAGCCGAAAGCCGTTGAAATCAGCATAGAACCGGACAGCAGAATGGCCGCCAGCACGGATATTGCCTTGTGCCCATATTGATTATGTTGATTATGTTGATTTGCTTCTCTTCTTCTCATGATGATACCTCCTGACACCAGATCGTTTTGGCTCGCCATCAGAGCCATTAGAATTTTTTTTGCCGCAAACCGTCTTCTTCTGTTTTCGCTCATTCCTTCGGAGGCTTTTTCAGGGCAACCGGCTGGAAAATATTATCCGTTACAGCAGAGTCGAGTTCGATGAGATAGCTGTTCTTCCGCGCCTCCGGGCTCTCCAGAAAGGGGCGGATCTGAAAGAGGACCAGCGCATGATCCAGAAAGCCGAACTCGATATCGGCCGGGATCGACTCGCGGACATCCCCTTTGAGCATGGGAAAGCGTTTCGGCGCATCCTGGGAGAACCGGATCAGACTTTTGATCTCATCGCGCGTCAGCAGCCACTCGGGCTTTTCTGCCCTTTTCCTGCCGATGCCGCCGTCAGGCTTCAGCACTATCCGCATCGGCTCTGCGGACTCGGTTATCAGCCGGATCTCTCCGGTCTTCTGATGCACCCGGAGTTCCTCGGCATTCTGCCCCGCGACCGCACCGCCGGGCCCTTGATTGACTGCGATGGAGAGCCACTCCCGGCTGCCGGTCTCCAGGTCCGTTGTCACAAGAACCCCGGATTTGTCGACCGGCACGCTCTTCATCAGCAGTACCGAAACATAGACATGGGCCGGATCGGACATTCTCGCCTGGCGCCACTGAAAGGCCCGCAGGGTAAAGGGGGAGGCCCAGACCCTGGGAACCTGGGCCAGGATCTTATCTTCGCCCACCACATGGGGAACCGTCAGGTTGAGGCCCGCGCCCGTGAAGTTCGGCAGATCCTCCACGTTGGTATCGCTGCGGACAAAGACGCCGTAGGTCTTATCAGGGCCAAAGACCCGGGCCATCTCGGATTTGAGCAGCGCCCTGGTCTCATCATCAAAAGAAAGAGTTGAAATCCGCTTGTGGAGAGCCGCCAGAAACTGCTCATCGGCCTTGGTGATCTCTCCGAAACCGGCTCTTTCGGAAGATCGCTTTTCATAATAGC
This sequence comes from Desulfobacteraceae bacterium, assembly GCA_011390345.1. Lineage (GTDB taxonomy): Bacteria > Desulfobacterota > Desulfobacteria > Desulfobacterales > JAABSP01 > JAABSP01. The sequence goes on along the minus strand of JAABSP010000006.1, from coordinate 51,926 downwards.
CATTCATCCACTCCCAGATGGAGAGGCCATTCGGATCTGCCGGATCAAAGGGCCTGTCGAGCATCTCCCGATAGACCCCAAAGGGAATCGCGATCCCCTCTGCCACGGCCTCTGGAAAATAGTGCTTCAGCTCCCCGAGATTGGCCGCTTTTGGCCCTGCGATCCGGCCCGAATCCGCTGCCCGCAGCTCGGAAAGGGTGATGGGCCGCTTTCGGGTGAGATCGAGTTTTTCCGTATCGGGCCGGATCAGCGCGGCTTCTGTCTCCTGTTTCTGCTGCTCAAAGATCCCGTCCCACTGGGGGCCGTAAGACATCAGCCGGACAGCGCCCTTGGGGCTGACCCCAAGAACGACCTTTTGGCCCTCATAGGCGCGGATATCCTTGATTAAATGTCGGGCAACAGCAACATTGGGAATGCCCAGGTTCCGGGCCAGAAGCTGGACATGGGAGAGCGCATTCCCCTCCCCTTCGGTGAGAATCCCGGCCACCCGCGGCAGATCCCGAACCGTGGCCGGCAGCAGGTAGATCCCGTCCGGGGAAAAGGCCGAAAGATCGGTCTCCTCTACCGGAATCCGCAGCACCCCCCGGGCAAGTCCGGGATTCAGGGGAACCAGGCCAGTGGAAACCGGCTTTCCAAAGAGGCTCTGTTCCACGCCGGAGAGAAGTCTTGCATCCGCTGCCAGCGGCTCCAGGATCTGGGCAACAAAGAGTACCGGGCTCTCATGAAGACGGTCCTGGATGAAATTTTTTGCCTTGGACTCGATTCGGGCCAGCATTTTCATGGCCGGGGAGAAATAGAAATAGAGGGTATCTTCGCTCCAGTCCGATACCCGGATCAGGTAGTCGATCTCCCTCTGATACCGATCCACCTCCGGCTTCTCCTCGATGGCGACGATGCTTTCAAATATCTCCCGGATCTGCCGTGCCGAGATCAGCCCGATCCCGTAGATCCCGGTCATTCCGTTGGCCGCGATCTCCAGCACTTCCCGGCGGGATTTCCCCTGAGCGGCCCGGACCACTTCCGCACCCATTTTAAAGACCTCCTCCTCCAGGGAGAGGCTCAAATCGAGCAGTTCAAGTGCCAAATCCGAAGATTCCACACCGGGCAGCGCGCCCCGGATAGAGGCCAGAACACGGTTCAATGCTGCGGTTCGGCCAAGGCTCTCTTGGGCCGCCTCCAGCATCTCCATCTGCCGCGCGAAGACCTCCTTGAGCTTGGGCGCCCGGATCTTTTCCACGACCCTGCGGATCTCACCTGCGATATCTGAAACGGAAAAGACCGCATCAATGGTCCGGGCAAGCTCTGCATAATCATGGGTCAGCCCTTTTTTTCCCTTATTTCGGGCGTAATTTCGAACCGTTGCCGCATCAGATCTTTCCGGCAGCACATGGATCTTGATTCGAATCGTCTCGAAACCGGCATCCTTTTCCGCGATCTCCCTCGACAGCTCCCGCATTTTGGTCACGGGCCCCACATCCTGATCATGGGGCAGCAGACGGACCGCCTCCCGGAGCAAAGGAAAGTGACGGTCCCGCCATTTCGGATCGGCCGCAAGCGCAAGCAGAATCTCCCGCCCCTTTTCGGCCTCATCCTGAGACTGAAAAGAGCCGCGATAGTAGCGGGATTCCCGATAGATCCAGCCGTCATCGGCCCGGATCAGATATCTTTCCAGAAGGATCTGCCCCAGAACATCGATAAGATCCTCTTGGCGGACAAAATCTGCCGGTTCGATATCGGCAATCACATTGGCGATTCGATAGCCGGCCCCCCGAAGAATGCGGGTTCTTTCGGACCACTGGCCGTGCTGGATGCCGCCGCCGTGATCCTCGCAATCCTCGTCAGGGGGCAGGATCGTTCCGTCGTTGCAGAACCAGCGGAGCCGGCCAAAGGGCCCTCGATAGGAGGTTTTCATCTCCGCCACCCAGGATCGCAGGGTTTGGATATCGGGTGTTGCGGCCAGAGCAGTCCCGGGCGGAACCACTGCATGGAAAAAAAGGGAGAGCAGAATTGATATGGCCAGAATGTTTCTCATCGGACTTATAGACTCCTCTTAGATTTCGCGTAAAAGAAACAGCGCGGATCTTCACAATATTGTTCCAGTATATCATATTTTACCCTATTTTACCCTATTTTACCCTTGGATTCTCTTCCAAAATCGGCCGATCTGCCAGCCATCGCAAAATACAGTGATAAGATTTCCTGGATGGGCATTTCACCCCATGTTCTCACTCCCTGTAAAGCACTTATGGTATTTCAAGCTTTTTATTGAGAAAAACTGCTATTTAGCATCGGGCTTTTTTTGCGGTTATGGGGTCATTCTTGAAAATTAGGAAAAGAAGAGATTTTCAAATGAAAAAAATGTTTTTTATTGTTTTGTTTTCAGTGATGGCTCTTTTTGCCATCGAGGTGGCAACGGTCGAGGCACAATTCAATTTGCCCAAGCCTCCGACCAAAAACAACGGAGAGAAATGGCGGATCGCCTATTATGAAGGCGGAGAGTATATCGATTATCAGTCTATCTTTGCAGCGACCATCAAAGGATTGATGGATCGGGGCTGGATAGAGGAGGCTCAGATTCCGCAAATGGAAGGAGAGGAAACGGAAACGCTCTGGAACTGGCTTGCCAAGGAGGCCAAAAGCGATTATCTCCTCTTTGTGGAAGATGCCCATTACTGTGCAGGATGGGACGAAGAGAAGCGGAAAGAACTGCAAAAAGCCTTGACGGATCGGCTCAACAGGGGAGATATCGACCTGCTGCTCGCCTTCGGCACATGGGCCGGACAGGATTTTGCCAACAACGATCACTCTGTGGACACTCTGATCATCTCGGCCAGTGATCCGGTTGCCGCGGGGATCATCAAAAGCGTGGAAGATTCCGGATACGATCATGTCCATGCCCATATCAACCCGGGCCAGTATGCCCGGCAGGTGAGAACCTTTCATGATATGGTCGCCTTCAGGACAATGGGGATCGCATATGAGGATACAGAGTCCGGCAGAAGCATTGCCGGGCTGGATCAGATCGAACCGGTGACAAAGGAGCTGAATTTCGAGATCATTCCCTGCCATACCATCGACGATACCCCTGACAAGAGCAAGGCTGAAAAGAGTGCAATTCAGTGTTACAACGAACTGGTTCGGAAGGCCGATGCCATCTACGTCACCCTCCAAAACGGCGTCAATCCCAATACCATTTCCCGAATCGTCTCCATGGCCCAAAAATACAAAAAGCCGACATTTGCACAGGGCGGATCGAAGTTTGTGAAAAACGGGCTGCTGATCAGCATCGCGCAGGTGGACTTCAGCTCCTTGGGACAGTATGAGGCAGCGATCATTGCTTCGGTGCTGAACGGAGAAAAGCCAAGGAATCTGCCTCAGGATTTCCATAGCCCTTTGAAGATCGCCATCAATCTGGAGACGGCAGAAAAGATCGGCTACACCCCTTCTGCAGATGTCTTTATTTCAGCAGAGGAAATTTTTGAAAAGATCACGCGGCCAAAGGAGGAGTAGCGCCTCTTTGCCCCGAATCCTGCCGACCTGACAGAAACGGCTTTTTGACAACAATCCGTTTCCGGAGTCGGCAGGATTAAGGTTTTATCCGTGGCCCCAGGGTCAAAAGCCGGGGGTCAGGAGCCAGTCAGGAGCTGGTGGTCAGGAGATAAAAAGTCTGCTATCGGAGCTGCTTCAGGTCTTCAACTTCCGCGGGTGTATATCCCAGAGCCGCAAAATCCATCCGGCCGCTGGAAGCGTGGCAATCGTTGCAGGCCAGTGCTTCAGAGGCCGGCGCTATGCTGTGGAACTGCTGGAAATAGATGGGCGGATTCCGGATGATGGCCGAGGCATACTGGCCGTCGTTCCATGAGCGCATCTCCGATAGAGTCGTATCCTCTTCGCCTTTGCCGCCGGCGCGGGCTACATAGGCTTTGGGAACCGGATGGCTGTTGACGAAACTGTCGGGCGCGGCCACGGCTTCAGGATCGGTTCCGTCGCTGAAAAATGCGCTATCCACCACGTTGAAGGGCCAGATTCTGGCGTTGGGATCGTTCCGGTCCGCGTTGGGATAGGGGATTTGCTTCCAGATGATGTCGGGGTTGTACCAGGCATAGGTCGGTTTGAAACCGGCCGGCTTCAGGGATTTGTAGCACTGGATCATCTCGTTGATCTGCTCCGTCATCATCTCGGGGCTGGCCATGCCAAAGAGCTTTGCAACCGGCATCATCCATTCGTACTGCTCCATCATCTTCTCCATGTCCATTCCCGGGAGCCAGTTGATTCTTTTGGCCGCGGGGTAGGTCTGGGGGATGTGACAGGTCTCGCAGGCCATCTGGGCCATGTGGTAGTTGAGTTCGTCCGCATATTCCCCGGTGTGGGGCTCTTCCGGGTGGCAGGTGTCGCATGTCTTCATGGTTCCCCGGAGTTCGGGGGTTCCGATGGCGTCCAATATTTTTCCCTTGCCGATCTGGTGGTCCACGGTGACGTGGCATTCCTGGCACCGCATGCCGGCCGCGTAGTGAACATCGGTCGGTTTTCCTTTGAACATTCCGTAACGGGTTCCCCGTTTGCCATTGGTGCGCCAGTGGCAGAAGTTGCAGTTGTCCGGGTTCGGCTTTCCCACCCGGAGTTCCACGCCCTCCATTGCCTTGACCGCGATATTCGAGAGGTCGATTTCATCCATGTCGCCGCCCACTGCGGCCCCGGCCATCATCAGAGAAGCCAGCCTTGCGCCGTTGCTCTGGATCATATTGCCTCGGGGGTCGATGCCGGCCGGGGTTCTTCCCAGCCCCTGGCCCCCCTTGTAGCCGCTCTTCTGGTGGCAGATGAGGCAGTCCACATCCATGCCGTAGGGCTTCAGTACGCCGCCGCCCGGATGGCACTGCGCACAGAAGATCGATTCCATCTGCTTCCAGTGCTTCTCCGGCTCGGACTTGTGGTCCAGGTTGGAGAGGGGATACCAGCGGTGGTACATGCCGACATCAGCGGAATTGGACGGAAGGTAGGCGATTTCTCCGCTTGCTGTGATCCGGCCCTGGTGGACATGGTAGCTCATGCTCACATCCGCATAGGCCTCCTGGTGGCAGGCGTAGCAGGATTCGGGGCCTTTGTATCCGCCGAGTTGGGCAAAGACCCGCTGGTGCATCTCCTCGATGCGGATCTCCTCCTGGGTTTCGCCGAAGATGACCGGCGCGACCTGGGGTGTCTCCTCTTTGGCCTCTTTCCGGGAACCGGTGCAGGCATAAAGCCCGAAAATAAGCAGAACAAGGAAAAAGAAAATTGCAGTACAACCCAAAATCCTCCTCTTTCCTGACATGGTCTCTCCTTTCGATAAATGAATCCTTTGTTTAGAAAGATATCATAGATCAACTGTAGAATAAAGAGCGGACTGGTCTATCTTTTTTTCAAAAGGACCAAAAGGACATAAGGGACATAAAGGACGCGGGAAGGGGCGAAAGCGGTATAAACGGCCTTTATGGAAAGCCCGGGCGCGGCTAGATAGTGGGATAGCTAATAGTGGGCTATCTAGTGGAGGCCCAGTTCCTTTTTCAGGTCCATCAGCTCCTGACGGACGTAGCGCCAGTTGTTGTTCTGGGAGCGCTGGCTCGGCTCCTTGTCCATCATGGACCGGGCCAGCTCCTGTCCGCTGTCGATGAGCCGCTCCATGTTGCCGATGATCTTTCTCACTTCCTCTACTTTTGCCATGATGCCTCCGCTGTTAATTTTTTCGATATATCTCCTCTTTAATTCAAGTTAAAAAAGAATACAAGGAAAAAAAGCCTCTTTGCAAATACAGTCTCTCCCGGGAGAATCTACAGATTTAACCCTATTCTCACAAAAGAAGGGGTCGGGTATATTCTGACAGATGGACAAAACCCTTACTGGCCAAAGGAGGTCAAGAATATGCTGCCCTTTAAAAAGATTCTCTGCACCACCGATTTCAGCGAGCCCTCTTATGAGGGGGTCAAAACAGCCAATGAACTTGCGGGTCAATTCTCTTCAGAGCTGATCCTGGTTCATGTGGTCTCGCCGGTTCCTGTGCTGGGCGCGCCCCACCATACCACGCCGGTCAGTTTCGACATTCCGGCCTACCAGCAGACCTTTATTGAGCAGAGCCGGGAGACCCTGCAGAAGGTGGCCGATGATCTCATCAGGTCCGATCTTAAATCGGAAACCCAGGTCATGGTCGGATATGCCGCAGATGAGATCGTCCGGGTTGCAGAAGAGGAGAAGGCCGATCTGATCGTCATCGCCACCCACGGCCACAGCGGTTTCGAAAGGCTGCTGCTGGGCTCTGTCACGGAAAGGGTGATCCGCCATTCACCCTGTCCGGTGCTATCTGTCAAAGCCTCCTGGGGTGAGGGAGGTGCATCGTGATGAAATGCAATGTGGGCAAAACCGACAGGATCATCCGGCTCTTTGCAGGACTTCTGATCTTAGGCATCGGCATCTATTACGGCTCCTGGTGGGGATTGATCGGGTTTCTGCCGATTCTGACCGCGGTCATCTCCTGGTGTTCACTCTATGCCCTGATCGGGATTTCCACCTGCAGGGAGGATGAAGAGATCCCAAAGGATACCAGCACCGAATAACGGAACAGAATCTATAAGGGAGAATCATTAACTTCTTAAATGAACATCCTTTTTTAAATTCAGGCCGAGTATCTCCGGCTGTTCCATCTTCTATCTGGCGGCCCTCTTTGCCCTGATGCTGATCCCGAAAGGGTGATTCGGGCCGGCCTTTCATCCGCCATCGATACCAAAGGCCTTGACGATCAGCCCCCCTGCCAGCCATATGACGGAAAGAAGAGAGAAGGCCCGCAGTATCCAAACGGTTGCGGTCGTATCTGAACCGCCATGTCCGCCATGATCCTGTGCGGCCCGCTGCCGGGCCCAGAGCCAGCCGAGCAGCAGGCTCACCCCCAGAAAGAAGATATTGAGAAAAAAGCCGTAATTGAGCTTGAACATCTCTCTGTCGGTGATATCCTTTCCCGCGCCGCTCTCGGGCAGGATGTCCAAAAAAAGAAAGGCGTAATGCATCACAAGGGCGGTTGCGATAAGGCAGGTAAAGAGAATGGCCAGGATATAGAGCGCCATCTTCCAGCCGTAATACTCCGCGTTGATCCGCAGCACCGGCAGCACCACCAGATCGGAAAAGATGAAGGCCATGACCCCTGCAAAGCTGACCCCGTTATCGAATAGAACAGCGGCCAGGGGGATATTGCCCATCGAACCGATAAAGGTGAAGAATGCGGCCACGGGCCCCACCAGCACCTGCGCCAGCACCGCCAGGAATCCAGGATGCTGCGCGTTCTCCCCCCCTGAGCCGATAAAGAGCGTCTGAAAGAAAGATTGGGGGACAAAGGCCGAGATGATGCCGGCAATGGTAAAGCCGATCAGGATGTCCTTCCAGACCATCTGCCATTCCATCACATACTTCATGCCGATCTGCTGCCAGCCCTTGAGGGAGCCTGCCTTCTCCTTCCAGGACGGCCCGCCATCCTGATCATTTTCATCATGGCCCAGCCGCTTTCGAACCTTCTCGATCAGGTTTTTGGGCCGGGTCAGCCGGATAAAGAGCCAGGCGAATCCGATCAGCAGAAGCCCTCCAACATACTCTCCAACCACGAACTGCCAGCTCAGGAATATGGCGATCACGATCCCCAGCTCAATCACCAGATTGGTAGAGGAGAGCATGAAGGCCATCGCGGGGACCAGCCCCGCGCCCTTCTGGAACAGAGCCCGGGTGGTCGACAATGCCGCAAAGCTGCAGGAGCTGGAGATGAAGCCGAAAAAAGTGGCCAGGGCAACGCTTTTGGGCCCCGACACTCCCATTGTCTTCTGCATCCGCTCCCGGGTGACCAACACCTGGATCAGGCTGGAAATCAGATATCCCAGGGCAAATGCCCACAGCGCCATCCAGAAGAAACCGATGCTTGTATAGGCCGCCTCGGCCCACTGTTCCAGAAATTGATCCATTGATTCACCTCCCGCCTTTCTCCATTGATCCGAATCCTATTCCTTTCTCGAGGGCGGAGCCATGAACTCGGGCCCCACAGGATCTTTGATCGTCTCCTCCAGGATCGTCTCCACATCCCCCTTGGTCTTCTCATCCATGGTCCATCCGGTGGCATCGTTCACCGGCTTCATCTGATCGGGCTTTCGGCCGCCCCAGAGCGCGATCTCGACCCCCTGATCCAGAATCCACCGTACCGAAAAGGCCAGAAGGCTCTTGTCGAACCGCTCCTGGGCCAGCTTTTCCAGTTTTCCGACCGCCTCCAGATACTGGCCGAATCGGGGCTCCTTGAACTTGGGATCGAATTTCCGCAGATCATCCCCCTCAAACTCCCGATCTTTTGACATCTTTCCTGAGAGCAGCCCCCGGCAGAGTGCGCCGTAGGTCATCAGAAAGATCTCATTCTTTCCGCAGTAGGGCTTTACGTCCGATTCGATCTCCCGCTCGAAGAGATTGTAGGGGGGCTGGCAGAAGTGGATGGTTCCGGCTTCTCGAAAGGCATCCATCTGCTCGGGGCTGTAGTTGCTCACCCCGACCGTGCGGATCTTCCCCTTTTGGATCAGCTCCTCCATCACTTGGGCCGTCTCTCCGAAGGGGACCAGCGGGTCTGGCCAATGGATGAAATAGAGATCGATGTAGTCGGTCCTCAGCCGGCGCAGAGAGTCGTCGATCTCCTTTTCGATCCGCTCTCTTGTTGAATTCCGGAATACCTTCTCATCCTTCCATTCCAGGGCCACCTTTGTGGAGAGATAGAGCTTGTCTCTTCCCCCGTACTCCTTTACGGCCTTTCCCACGATCTCTTCGGAGCGGCCGAACCCATAGACCGGGGCCGTATCGACCGTATTGATCCCCCGATCCAATGCTTCATGGATCGTCCGGATCGATTCGGCCTCGTCTGTTCCTCCCCACATCCAGCCGCCGATGGCCCAAGTGCCGATGGCGATCCGGGAGAGTTTCATATCGGTTCCCGGCACGGTGACAAATTCCATAGAACGCCTCCTTTTGATTATTTTCTCTTTTATTCCATACGATACTGCAGTTGGCCTCCCTCTAAGAGAGTTTCTTCAAGGATGCCTCTATGAACGCGGGAATGTCATCAGGATTCCGGCTGCTTACGAGGTTGCCGTCCACCACCACCTCATCGTCGATGAAGTGGGCCCCCGCATTCTTGATGTCCTGGATGATCGACTTGTATCCGGTAATTTTTCGGCCTTCTATGGCCTGCGCCGTGATCAGCAGTTGCGGAGCGTGGCAGATGGAGAAGACCGGTTTCCCGCTCTCCACAAAGCGCTTTGTAAAATCGACCGCGTTCTGGTCCACCCGGAGCTGATCCGGGGAGTAGCCGCCCGGGATCAGCAGCGCATCAAAATCATCCACCGATACATCCTTGACGGCCTCGTCAATGACAACAGGCGTATTCTTCTTCTTTCCCTTGACGGTCTGACCCTTCTCCAGGCCCACGTTGACCACCGTGTGCCCCTTTTCCTTGAAAGATTCGACCGGCTTGGTGTACTCCACATCCTCGAACAGATTTGTCAGGATCGCTGCAATCTTTGCCATTTTTTTACCTCATTGTTTCTGTTGATGTTTCTATTTATCATTGATTCTACTGTCGTAAAGGGGCAGTCCCAGACAGATTTTTTCTATAGACAGCCCATCGGGTTCTCCCCCTCCTCAGCGGCCCTCTCCTCATCCTCCATCACCGTTTGGGCCGCCTCTTTGAACTCGTCGATCTTCGATTTCTCCCACAGGGGAATGCCGGTGAGATAGGCGGTGCGTCCGATGATATGCGCGGAGATGGGCGCGGTAAGCGCGATGAAGAAGATCACCGCTATCATCCGGACAACAATGGCCGGCTCCTGAAACTTAACGGCCACCGACAGCAGCAGAAAGGCGGCCCCCAGTGTGGATGCCTTTGTGGCAGCGGAGATCCGGGTATAGAGATCCGGCATCCGGATGATGCCTAAACCCGCAAGAGACATGAAGAGCGCACCGATCACCATGAGAATTCCATAAAAAATATCAAAAATCATTCGGGCCTGTCCTCATTTTTCATGTAAAAGGCAAACGCGATGGTCCCCAGAAAGGAGACCAGCGCCAGAATCACCGCAACCTCCAGAAAGACCCTCTCTCCGGTGGTGATGGCCTCGGCACAGATGATCCCGATGCTGATCACCGACATCAGCTCCAGAGAGACCACCCGGTCCGGCAGGCTGGGGCCCATCAGCAGGCGGAAAAAGGCGCAGAAGAAGGAGAAGGTGAGGAGCAGAATCGTTGTAAAGTGAAAGATATCAATAATATTCATCGGAAAAGCTCCAGGATGCGATGTTCGAAACCGCTTTTGACACTCTCCCGGAAACGGTCCGGATCATCGATATACATGGCATGGATAAAAAGCATCTTTCGATCCCGGGAGACATGAAGGCTCAAGGTTCCCGGGGTGAGGGTGATCAGGGTGGAGAGCAGGACGATTTCTGCATCGGTCTCCACATCGAGCGGTATGGCGATCACCCCCGGCTCCATCCGGTGGGCCGGGGTGAGGATGTCGAGGGCCAGCCGGAAGTTGGCCTTGATCAGCTCCCATATGAAGAAGAAAAAGAAGAAGAGAATAGCCCGCACCTTGTCGAAATAGGGGGTAGCCTCGCCGGTTCCCTGGACAAACCAGAGGATCATAAATGCCAGAATATAGCCGACCAGAAAGTTTTTTGCGCTGAATCCGCCGGTGATGGCCACCCAGAGGGCCGAAAGAAGGATGTTGAGCAGAAAGGTTTTCATGGATTTCCTCCCAGCACGGCCCCGATATAGGCCGAAGGGTCAAGAAGATGGCCGGCCGCCATCCGGCACAACCCATATACCGGCTCGGCAAAGATCCCCAGAAGCAGCGTAATCAGGGCAAGGCCGGCAACGGGCCCATACAGCGCCACCTCCGCTCCGAATCCTTTCCATCCCCTCTCCTCTTGAGGCAATTGATCTGCTTTAGCCGCCTCATCGGGTTTCTCCGGCCGCCAGAAAAGATCGCTCCAGAGTGCGCTCAAGACCCAAAGGGTCAAAAAGGCCGCAACCAGCCCGGCCCCCACCAGGACATATGCCTTGGCTTCCAGACCTGCGCGGATCAGAATCAGCTTTCCCCAGAAACCGGAAAAGGGGGGGATGCCCGAAAGGGACAGCGCCGGAACCAGAAAGAGCAGCGCCAGAAACGGATGGGACCTGTAAAGCCCCCTGATCCGATCTATCGATTCGGTGCCGGCGATCTTCTGTATCAGGCCGCTGATGAGAAAAAGGGCGGTGATATCGACAATATCATGGATAAGATAGAAGATCGCGCCGGCAAGGGCCAACGGGGTAAATAGGCCCAGCCCCATGATCATATAGCCGATATGCCCCACCAGCAGAAAGGAGAAGACCCGCCGGACATGGGTCTGAACCAGGGCGATCAGACACCCTGAAACCAGAGTCAGCCCCGCGAGAAAGAGCAGCATGTCACTGCTTCCCGGAAAGAAGAGGGTAAAGACCCGGATAAGAGAATAGACCCCCACCTTGGTGAGGAGCCCGGCAAAGATCGCGGCCACCGGGCCAGGCGGCGTGTGGTAGGAGGCCGGCAGCCAGAAGAAGAAGGGGAAAATCGCGGCCTTGAGGCCGAAGGCGACTATAAAGAGCATGGCCATGGCCTGGGGAAAGATCTGATGGTCGATCTCCGGGATCCGCTGGGCCAGATGGGCCATGTTCAGGGTTCCGGCAGCCGAATAGAGGAGGCCGACCGCAGAGAGAAAAAGGGAGGAGGCGACCAGATTCAGGGCCAGATATTTGACGGTTCCCTCCAGTTGTGCCCGTTCTCCGCCCAGTTCCAGCAGCACAAAGGAGGCAAAGAGCATCACCTCGAACCAGACAAAGAGGTTGAAGATATCGCCGGTGAGAAAGGCCCCGCATACCCCCATGAGCATGATGTGAAGCAGCGGATAGTAGCCGAATGCCTCCCGCCGGGAGTCGATGCCGGTAAGGGATTGAACCGAGACCGCCAGCCCCACGGTTCCGGTCAGAAGAACCATCACGACGCTGAGAGGATCGGCCGCAAGGGTGATGCCGAAGGGCGCGGGCCAGCCGCCGATCTGGACCGTCGGGATTCCTCCGTCAAGCAGACAGAGAAGAAGATAGATCCCCGAGCCGAAAAGCCCGGCCCCGCCCAGAATGCTGATGATCCGCTGAATCCGGAGATGATTCCAGAAAAAAAGCGCGACGATCCCGGTCGTCATCGGGATCAGGATCGGAAAAAGAAGACATAAATTCATTTGAGCAGCTCTTCGGGACTGTCGGTTTCGATCATCTCATCGAGATCACCGGTCTTTACGGACTCATGTACCCGGCGGATGAGCACCACTCCAAACGCGTTGACGCCGAATCCGATGACGATTGCGGTCAGAATCAGGGCCTGGGGCAGGGGATCGGCAAAGTGCTCGCCCAGATGCTTCTGCCCCTCTGCGATATAGGGGGGAAGCCCCCGTACCAGCCCTCCCAGGGTGAAGATGAGCAGATTTGCCGCATGTCCCATGAGAACCACCCCCATGATCATCTTGAACAGGCTTCTTCGCATCATCAGGTAGAAGCCCCCGGCATAGAGCGCTCCTGTAGCCACAGCCAGCAGAAAGGTCATGTCAGACATCCTCCATCAGAGTCAGCAGAAAGGTCATCATCACCCCGATCACCAGAAGGTAGACGCCGATATCGAAGAAGAGGGGGGTGCCGATGCTCTGAATCACCGGAATGTCGGAGCCGCCCCAGATGCCGGTCAGAAAAGGGGCTCCCACAAAAAGGGGAATGCACCCGCTGACAAGGGCGAGTGTAAGCCCCCCCGCGATAAAGATCCTGGGGCTGACCCGCATCAGTTTCCGGGCATTGTGGGGGCCGCAGGAGAGGGCATAGAGGGCGATGGCGGACGCGGCCACGATTCCCCCCACAAATCCGCCGCCGGGCTCATGATGGCCCTGGATCAGGATATCGAACGACAAAAAGATCAGCAGCGGCAGAAGATACCGGACTCCGACCGTCAGGTTGAGGGAGGCGATATGTCTGCCCCCTTTTCTTCTTTTCTTTTTCTCCTCTGTCTGGTTCATCTCTTTTTCTCCTCCTGTCGCAGCCGGAGCAGGGAATAGACCCCCATCGCGGCCACCGAAAGCACCGTGATCTCTCCGAGGGTGTCAAAGCTTCTGAAATCGACCAGGATAACATTGACCACGTTTCGGCCATGGGCTTTGATATAGCTGTTTTCGGCAAAGTAACTCCCCACAGATCCCATTTCCGGAAGCCCTGCGGTCATGAGAACGAGGATGGTGATCAGCGCGCCGATGGAAAGGGCGAAAAAGGCATCCACCCTCCTGGAGAGCCGGCTCGAATGGTGGGTAAGCCGGGGGATGTGAAGAATCACCAGCACCAGCAGAATCACCGAAAGGGTCTCGATGGCAAACTGGGTCATGGCCAGGTCCGGCGCGCTGAAGAGAAGAAAGAGAAGCGCCATCCCGTACCCGACAACTCCGAGCCCCACAATGGATATGATCCTTGAACCGGAAAAGACCACCTGGAGGATTCCGGCCAGCAGAATGATCACCAGCCCGATCTCGTAAAAGGTTCCGCTCTGGCCCTTTAAAAAGAGACTTTTGATGTTCAGTTCCAGAAGGGGCAGGCCGATGATCCCGATGGCCCCGATAATCACAAAGAGGATATAGTAGTGGAGGAGCCCGTTCTGCAGAATCCTCCCCCCCCACCGGGAGAGCATCCGGATGAAATCGAGCAGCATTCCATATCCCCACTCCGGCCCAAACCAGCGCCGATCCTCCCCCCATCCGATCATCCGGCGAAAGGGCCTTCCCCAGAGGGCATACAGAAGAATCCCCAGAAGGATTGCGGCCCCGCTCAGCAGCAGCTTGATATCGACCCCGTGCCAGAGCGCCAGATGGACATTCACCTCATCTCCGAAGATTGCAGACGCGGCCGGAGAGACGAACCATCGGCCTGTCCGGTCATTGAAAATCCCCCAGAAAATCCCCAGAACCGACAGCACCATAGGGCCGATCCAGAAGGAGAAAGAGACCTCGTGAATCTTTTTACCATAGTCGGGCATCTTTTTGAAAAAGGGGCCAAAGCCGACCAGAAAGGCCGCAACCACAAAACTGACGCTGACAAAGAAGACCCCGGCCGTCAGAAGAAGGGAAAGGGCCGAATCGAGGGTTGCCTCGAAGACCATCTCCTTTCCGATGAAGGTGACAAAGGGAGGAATCCCTGATTTGGAGAGCAGCGCAAGCAGAGCCGCAATCCCGGTGATCGGCATGATCCGCCACAGCCCCCCAAGCCCCTGGGCATCCCGAATCCCGGTCTCGTGATAAATGATCCCTGCGATCATGAAGAGTGCGGCCTTATAGAAGGCATGGGCCATGAGGTAGAGGATCATCGCCTTGAGGGCAACGGCCGTTCCCATTCCGATGAGCATCATGAAAAGTCCCAGGGCCGCGACCGTGGAATAGGCCAGAATCCGCTTGAGATCGGAGCTGATGAGCACCAGATAGGCCGCGATGATCATGGTGACAAACCCCATTCCCGTCACCAGATACTCCCACTGCGGGGTGGTGCCGAGGATCGGGTTGACCCGCGCGGCCAGATAGACCCCGGCCTTGACCATGGTTGCCGAGTGGAGATAGGCCGAGACCGGCGTGGGCGCGGCCATCGCGTTGGGCAGCCAGAAGTGAAACGGGAACTGTGCCGACTTGGTGGCGGCCCCGATCAGGATCAGAATCAGAATCGGCAGATAGAGCCCATGGGATCGGACCATCTCCCCTCTGGTCATCAGTTCGGAAAGGCTCGGGGTTCCTCCGACCATAGCCAGCAGAATGGCCCCGGCCAGAAGGCAGAGCCCCCCGGCTCCGGTCACGATCAGCGCCTGCATGGCCGAACTTCTCGACTCCTCTTTTTCATGATCGAATCCTATCAGAAAAAAGGAGGTGATGCTCGTCAGCTCCCAGAACCCAAAAAGAAGGATCAAATTGTCTGCCATCACCAGGCCGAGCATGGAGAGCATAAACGCGATGAGAAAGAGGAAGAAGCGGCCCCTCAAAGGCTTTCCCGAAAGATAGGAGCCGGCATAGATGAAGATCAGCCCGCCGATGCCGGAGATCAGCAGGGCAAAAATCAGGCTCAGCCCGTCTATGTAGAAGGAGAGATCGACGCCGATGGATGGAGCCCAGGAAAAGGAGAAGAGAAAGGTCTTCCCCGATGCAACGGGCCTTATAAATCTGGCCAGCCAGAAGAAAAAGCCCCATGCGATAAGGGAGAGGAGCCATCCGAAAAGGGGGGTTGTTCTGTCCGGTTTCATACTCTTTATCGCCATTCCATCAGAACCTCTATCATCACATCGGCTGATCTGGTGCTCCCCATAGTGCGCCTCCTCATCTTGATATTGATCCACAAACAGGCATCAGCGTCTCTTTTTTTCAAGAATTCATTATCTCCGCTCCGAGGATCTTCTGAAATAGGGTCAATCAGGTATTTTTTGACGGAGATCACCCTATAGCGAGGCCCGGTTCCCGGCTTCTCTTTTGGGCCAATATTTGGGTTTTTCGAAAAGATTCAAATAATGCAAAGGATATTAGCCGATTATTCTGAATACCAGTTTTTCCGGATTTTGATAACTTTGCGATCATTTCAGGAAGAACTATTTGTAAGGGGCTTTAATTATTTTATATTTTACATTTTAATTGTCATTCGCCGATCAATGAGATAAAATATAAGAATCAATTACTGAGATCTTGATACAGAGCGGAATCCAAGCTATCAAAGTCTATAGTCTTTACAAATATTTGATTGCTATCCGATATTTTTACTGACAATTTTAATTTCAAGTCTTCGACCGGAGGCTTTATTAGTTTTACTAATCAGTAGAAGGAAAAAGGGAGGGGGAGATGAAGCGAAAAGATCGTGAGGAGATCGTACTGCTGGTAGAGGACAATCCGGCATCCATCGGAATGGTAAATACGGCTTTGGAGGCGGAAGGATACCTGGTTTCGGTCGCGACCACCGGTGAAAAGGCCCTGGAGAGGGCCGAGCGGACTCTGCCCGATCTTATCCTGCTCGACATTCTGCTGCCGGGGATCGACGGCTATGAAACCTGCCGACGGCTCAAGAATTCGGAAAAGACAAAGGAGATCCCAATTCTCTTCATGTCGGGTTTAACCGAGAGCTTTGACAAGATCAAAGGCTTTGATCTCGGCGCGGTGGACTACATCACCAAACCGATCGACACCAGCGAACTGCTGGCCAGAATACGCACCCATCTCTCGATCCAGCGGATGCAGGATGAGCTTCGCGAGGCAAAGGAGCTGGCCGAGTCGGCCAACAGAACCAAGAGCCGTTTTCTTGCGCACATGAGCCATGAGCTGCGCAGCCCCCTGCAGGGGATTCTCGGCTTTTCCGAGCTGATTCAGACCTATCCTGATCTGACACCGCAGATCAAAAAAGATATCAGCGCGATTTCCAACAGCGGCAATCACCTGCTGAAGCTGATCAACGACCTGCTGGAGATGGCAAAAATCGATGCCGGCCGCACGACCCTGGACATGGAGGATTTCAATCTCCATGCAACCGTTCGGTTTGTGCAGGAGATGTTTCGTGCGACGGCTGAGAAAAATGGGCTGGAATTGAAGACCCGGATCTCTCCGGATGTTCCCAAGGGGGTCTATTCGGACCCCTGCAAAATCCGCCAGATCCTGATCAATCTACTGAGCAATGCGGTCAAATTCACGGAACAGGGGCAAATTCTGCTGGAAGTCGATCTTTTTGAAAAAGGCGGCCGGATGTCCCAAGATCCCTCCCAATCTTCCGACACCATTCCCCTGATCTTCAAGATTACGGACACGGGGCCGGGAATTGCCGCAGAGGAGATGGATATCCTCTTCCAGCCCTTTCAGCAGACAAAGTACGGCCGGAAGAACGAGGGCGGCACAGGGCTGGGCCTGGCGATCTGCAGAAACTTTGTTGAGATTATGGGCGGAGAGATCACAGTTCAAAGCGAAATAGGAAATGGAACTGTCTTCTCCGTCATCCTTCCATTTGCGCTGTCGAAAACCACCCAGGCACCGGTGGTGCAACCGGCTTTCTCAAAGGGAATGGCCATCTCCGGCAGTCGGATTCTGATTGTGGATGACGATCCATCGACCCGTTTGATCCTTCGGAAATTCATCGAGCAGGAGCAGTTTTCCATAGAGGAGGCCGGAAACGGTATCGAGGCGCTGGCTCAGTATAAAGCCTTTCACCCCGACCTCATCTGGATGGATCTGACCATGCCGGAATTTGGGGGCCTTCAGGTGGTCAAGGAGATCAGACAGATGGAAAACCTGGAAAAGCAGAAGAGAGTCCCGGCCATCGCGATCTCGGCCGCGGGATTCAAAGAACAGAAAGAAGAGGCCATCTCTTCAGGGTATGATGATTTTCTGGAGAAGCCGTTCCGGAAAGAGAACGTCCTGGCGTTGACGCAGAAATATCTCGGTATCCATGACCCGCCATCAGAGACCGGGGGATCTTATGAGACAAGTCCGTAGAGGATTGCCGACAAAGGAGGCCGAGAGATCTTATGAGACAAGTTCTTAGAGCATTGGCGACAAAGGAGGCCGGATCAAAGTATCCGGAGGCGGCCTGCATTCTCTTTCTTCTGCTGATCCTTCTGCTCTGCCTGCTGTTGTGGGAGGTATTTCCGCCGCTTTTTTTAATCGTGACGCTTTTTGTCATATGGACTCTTTGGCTGAAAAACGAGATGAGAGAGCGCTGCGATGCGGAAGAGGCCCTGCGGAAGAGCGAGGAGAGATTGAAGGCGGCCATGGAAAAGGCCGAGGCCGCAAACCGGGCCAAAAGCGAGTTTCTCTCCAGCATGAGCCATGAGCTTCGGACCCCGCTGAATGCGATCCTGGGCTATACCCAGATCCTGACCGCGCAGTCCGGCCTTGCCGGTACCTATAAAGATCAGATCGAGATCATCGGAACGAGCGCGCAGCATCTGATGACGCTGATCAATGACATCCTGGATTTGAGCCGGATCGAAGCCGGAAAACAGGAACTGTATAGAGAGGTCTTTTCCCTGCCGGAGCTGGTGCAAAAGGTATTGAACATCAACCGGATCAGGACTATGGAAAAGGATCTCTTCTTTTTTCACGAAGAGATGACGCCCCTTCCGGAAGCGGTATGGGGAGATGAGAGAAAGGTGGCCCAGGTTCTGCTCAATCTTTTGAACAATGCAGTAAAATATACCAAGGTTGGAAGCGTCACCTTCAAAAGCGGGTACCGGGAGGCCGAGGATACCTTCTTCTGTCTGGTGGAGGACACCGGCATCGGCATTCCCCAGGAACGGATCAATGAAATATTCGAGCCCTTTTCCCAGGTCCGGAACGGCAGCGGATTTGTGGAGGGAACCGGGCTGGGGCTGGCCATAACCCAGCGCCTCGTCCGGCTTATGGATGCCGAACTGGTAGTTGAGAGCGAAGAAGGCAAGGGAAGCAGTTTCGGGATCTCCTTCCGGCTTCCGAGAGCCGCGGAACAGAAAGCTGTCGAGGTTCAAAAGGGGCCGCCTGTCATCGGATACAAGGGGCCCCGCCGGCGGATTCTGGCGGTGGATGACAATTATGCAAACCTCTCCTTTCTCATCTCCATGTTTGATCCTCTCGGTTTTACCGTTGATGCTGCTGAAAACGGCCCGAAGGCGCTGGAAATGGCAGCACAGAATCGGCCCGATATCATACTGCTCGATTTCATGATGCCGGGCATGGACGGCCTCGATGTAATGATGGCCATGGAAGAGAATGAAAGGTTGAAAGCGTTGAAGGTGATCGGGATCTCGGCAACGGTGATCGATAAGAATCGAAAGGAAAAGTTCATCGAGATGTGCGTCGATTACCTGACCAAACCGATTGACATCGGTCTGCTGCTCGATTGCCTGAAGCATCATCTGGATCTGGAGTGGGAATATGAAGAAATGACGCGCTCGGAGCCGGCCCCCCGCGATCCGGATGATGCAATAGAGAAGCTCCCGCCGACAGAGGTTATCGAATCCCTGCGCCAGGAGATCCTTCAGGGATATTTCACCCGGGCAGACAGGATTCTGGAAAGCCTGAATCATGGGGAGACCGCGTATCTGCCCTTCTGCAACCGGGTTCAGAGCTATCTCCGGAAATATGATGATACAGGGCTGCTTCGGTTTCTCGATTCGCACTGAAATCCTCTCTTCGGCAGAAGATTCCCCCTGAATTTCCTCCTTTTATGCCATATCCTTTTGCGCCTTTCTCTCTTCCCTGTCAGCAGCCCGCCGAAGCGCTCCCCGGCAAAGACCGCACCGACCACGGGCAGACCTAAGATCGTATCCACCTCCCGATTCCATCATAACCTCAATCATCACATCGGCCGCTTGAGATCACGGGTTATTTACTGTTTTTCATAATTATTTATTGCGAGGAAAAGGATTCTTTGATAAAAGGGACCGTTTCAAAAAATTACGATCGATTTTTTGCTTTTCAAAGGGTCACATGGAAGAGAAAAGAGAGTCAATCCTCCTGGTTGACGACAATCCCATCTCCATTCGCATGGCCAGCCACCTTCTTTCGGAGAAGGCCGATTACAATGTCTCGGTGGCGACCAGCGGAGAAGAGGCATTGGAGATCGTCCCGCTGATCTCTCCTGATCTCATCCTCCTCGACATCATGATGCCGGGGTTGGACGGCTATGAAATATGCCGGCAACTCAAATCAGAGCCCTCTTATCAGGACATCCCGATCATCTTCATGTCCGCGCTGCAGGATTCCTTCGATGTGGTCAAAGGCTTTGAGGCCGGCGCGGTTGATTACATCCGGAAACCGATCCAGCCCGAGGAGTTTCTGGCAAGGATTCAAACCCATATCCGCCTCCGGAATCTCCAGCGGCAGTTGAAAGAGATGAACAAAATCCTTGAACAGGACGGGCGGCAGCTCCTCTGGGAATTGACAGTCTCCAACGAGGGGCTGCGTGCGATGATCGGGGAGCAGAAAAGATCCAAAGAAGCCCTTGAACGGGCATACAGGGAAATAAAGGAGCTGACAAACCGGCTGGAGGCGGACAATGTCTACCTGCGGGAGGAGATCGGGAAGACATACGATTTTGAAAATTTCATCGGCGAGAGCGAAGCCATCCAGTATGTCTTCTTCAGAATCAAACAGGTGGCGGCCACCGATTCCATCGTGCTGATCCAGGGGGAGACCGGAACCGGAAAGGAGCTGGTGGCACGGGCCATTCACAGCAAAAGTGCGCGAAAGGATCGCCCCCTGGTGAAGGTCAACTGCGCGGCACTTTCCCCGAGCATCATCGAAAGCGAACTTTTCGGCCATGAAAAAGGCGCATATACCGGCGCCCATTCCCGCCGGGAAGGAAGATTCGAGCTGGGTCACCGGGGAACCCTCTTTCTGGACGAGATTGCAGAGCTGCCGCCGAATGTTCAGGCAAAGCTCCTCCGGGTGCTCGAGGACGGAGAATTCGAGCGGCTGGGAAGCTCCCATCCGATCCGTGCGGATGTCCGGCTGATCGCTGCCACCAACCGGAATCTCGAAGAGAGAATCAAAAACGGTCTTTTCCGGGAGGATCTCCATTATCGGCTCAATGTCTTCCCAATCACCGTTCCCGGGCTCAGAGAGAGAAAGGAAGATATCCCGATACTTGTGGATTATTTTGTGAAGGAATTCAGCAAAAAAATCGGAAAGCCGATCGATGCGGTCGCGGCAGAGACGATGGATAAACTAATGGGTTATGCTTGGCCCGGAAATGTCCGGGAATTGAAAAATCTCATGGAGCGCGAGGTGATCGGTTCAACGGGAAGGATTTTAAAACTGCGGGAGCGGCTGAAGAACCAGAACCATTCCCCACCGGAAAACAGCGAGGTGATCCGGCCATTGTGGGAGATGGAAAAGGAGTATATTCTGAAGGTTTTGGAGCGAACCCGCTGGAGGATCGAAGGCAGATGCGGGGCAGCGGAACTGCTGGAATTGAATCCCAGCACCCTCAGAGGCCGTATGCGCAAATACAGAATATCCCGGACCTGATCCTCAATAACATCCCCGAAGGGAAACCGCCTGTTCTGTTCGGGTCTGTAAAACAATCCCTCCCCTACAGTCATATATACCCGCCTTCCCCTCCCGTCATATATAACGGAATCGATCATATTTGACGACGGCCTTTCTCTTTTTTCAAATCTCAATCCCATCCTCTTTTTCCATAATCGCTTTGAATCCTTATCCTTTTCTCAACAGATAAGGCATGGCACACTCCTTGAATATATATAACCAAACTACTGATATTACGTTATTTTATAACATTGTAGCCGATTTATTCTTTAAACTTACATCGATTGAAAGGAGATGCCCTCCCCAGGAGGGCCAACGGAAACAATGATTGTTGCAACCATACAAACGGATGTCCGGCCGGAAAAACGGATTGAGCTGTTATCGACATTTGAAGGACTTCAAAGATTGATTTTTGCGGAAGAGGGCTGTCTTTCCTGCTCTTTTCTCAATGAAACAGGCGATATTAACAGATTTCGGCTCATATCCGAATGGGCGTCGAAAAAAGATTTAAAAGCACATATCCGTTCCGAAAATTTCGGAGTTCTCCTGGGCATGGCTTCCCTATTGCAAAAACCGATCAAAATCCATTTCGACACTGTCTACCACAGAGAGAAGAACGATCTGGTGCAGCGGATTCGCAACGGCACCATATACATAGAAGAAGAGAGGAAACTCTCTGCGCCTTAGACGCCGCTCTCGGGCTCGCTGAGATGTGATCTACCGACGTTCTTGCGTTTTTGGCCGATTTTCAATTTTTTACCAGACAGGGAGGGGGAGATGAAAAAGCGTCAAAAAGAGGAGATCGTACTGCTGGTGGAGGACAATCCGGCATCCATCGGGATGGTGAGCGCGGCCCTTGAAAAAGAAGGTATTCTCGTTTCGGTGGCAACCACCGGTGAAAAGGCCTTGGAAAGGGCCGAGCGGACTCTGCCCGATCTGATCCTGCTGGACATTCTTCTGCCGGGGATCGACGGCTATGAAACCTGCCGACGGCTCAAGGATTCGGAAAAGACAAAGGAGATCCCGATTCTCTTCATGTCGGGTTTGACCGAGAGCTTCGACAAGGTCAAAGGCTTTGATCTCGGCGGGGTGGATTACATCACCAAACCGATCGACACCAGCGAACTGCTGGCCCGAATCCGCACCCATCTCTCGATCCAGCGGATGCAGGATGAGCTTCGCGCGGCAAAGGAGCTGGCCGAGTCGGCCAACATAACCAAGAGCCGGTTTCTGGCGCACATGAGCCATGAGCTGCGCAGCCCCCTGCAGGGGATTCTCGGCTTTTCCGAGCTGATTCAGACCTATCCTGATCTGACACCGCAGATCAAAAAGGATATCCGCGCGATTTCCAACAGCGGCAATCACCTGCTGAAGCTGATCAACGACCTGCTGGAGATGGCAAAAATCGATGCCGGCCGCACAACCCTGGACATGGAGGATTTCAATCTCCATGCAACCGTTCGGTTTGTCCGGGAGATGTTTCGTGCGACCGTGGAGAAAAAGGGGCTGGAATTAAAGACCCGAATCTCCCCGGATGTTCCCAAGGGGGTCTGCTCGGACCCCTGCAAAATCCGCCAGATCCTGATCAATCTTCTGGGCAATGCGGTCAAATTTACAAAAAATGGCCAAATTCTGCTGGAAGTCGATCCATGCCAAGAAGGCGAAGGGATGCCCAAAGCCGATTCCCCATCTCCGGATACGCTCTCCCTGATCTTCAAGGTTACGGACACGGGGCCGGGAATTGCCGCAGAGGAGATGGAGATCCTCTTCGAGCCCTTTCAGCAGACAAAGTATGGCCGGAAAAACCGCGGCGGCACAGGGCTGGGCCTGACGATCTGCAGAAGCTTTGTCCGATTGATGGGCGGTGAGATCACAGTTCAAAGCGAAATCGGAAAGGGAACCTCCTTCTCCTTCATCCTTCCATTTGCGCTGTCGAAAACCACCCAGGCACCGGTGAAAAAGAGGGTTCAACCGGCTTCCTCCCCGGGAATGGCCCTCTCCAACAATCGGATTCTGATCGTGGATGACGATCCATCGACGCGATTGATCCTTCGGAAATTCATCGAGCAGGAGCCGTATTCCGTAGAGGAGGCCAAAAACGGCATCGAGGCGCTGGCCCAGTATAAAACCTTTCACCCGGACCTCATCTGGATGGATCTGACCATGCCGGAATTTGACGGCCTTCAGGTGGTCAAGGAGATCCGATACATGGAAAACCTGGAAAAGCAGAAGAGAGTTCCGGCCATCGCGATCTCGGCCGCGGGATTCAAAGAACAGAAAGAAGAGGCCATCTCTTCGGGATATGATGATTTTCTGGAGAAGCCGTTCCGGAAAGAGAATGTCCTGGCGTTGACGCAGAAATATCTCGGTATCCATCGCCGGTCATCAGAGGCTGGGGGATCTCATGAGACAAGCCCGTAGAGCACTGCCGATAAAGGAGGCCGGATCAAATTATCCGGAAGCGGTCCATATCCTCTTTCTTATGCTGATCCTTCTACTATGCCTGCTGTTGTGGGAGATCTTTCCGCCGCTTCTTTTCATCCTGGCGCTCGTTATTCCCTGGAACCTGAAGCTTAGAAGGGAAATCAATGAGCGGCACCTTGCCCAAGAGGGACTTCGGGAGAGCGAAGAGCGCCATCGAAAGCTTGTGGAAAGCCTCAATGGCGCAGTCTATACAGTAAACATGAACGGCATCATCACTTTTGCCAGCGGCCAGATCCGAAAGTTCGGCTATCACCCGGAGGAGGTGATAACTGAAAATTTTATAGAGTTCGTTGCTCCCGAACAGCGGGAAAGAACTTTAGCAAATTTCAAAGATGTCATTGAAAGCAAGGTCGATACTCAGGTCCAATTCATCTTTTTGAAAAAGGACGGAGACCGCGTCTGGGTTGAGACAGCCGGCAGAACGGTCTTTGATGCTTCGGGAAATCCGTTGTATCGAATCGGCATCATGCGGAACATCGATGAGCAGAAGAAGAGCGAAGCGAAGCTGAAAGAGGCGATGGAAAAGGCCGAAGCCGCAAACCGGGCCAAAAGCGAGTTTCTCTCCAGCATGAGCCATGAGTTTCGGACCCCGCTGAATGCGATCCTGGGCTATACCCAGATCCTGACCGCGCAGTCCGGCCTTGCCGGTACCCATAAAAAGCAGATCGAAATCATCGGAACGAGCGCACAGCACCTGATGACCCTGATCAATGACATCTTGGACCTGAGCCGGATCGAAGCCGGAAAACAGGAATTGAATTTCGAAGCCTTCTCTCTGCCGAGCCTAGTGCAAAAGGTGTTCAACATCAACCGGATGAGGGCACTGGAAAAGGATCTGATCTTTTTTCACGAAGAGATGACGCCCCTTCCGGAAGCGGTCTGGGGAGACGAGAGAAAGGTGGCCCAGGTGCTGCTCAACCTGTTGAACAATGCGGTAAAATATACCGGGGCCGGAAGCGTCACCTTCAAAAGCGGCTATCGGGAGGCCGAGGATACCTTTTTCTGTCTGGTGGAGGACACCGGCATCGGCATTCCCCATGACCGGATCAATGAGATATTCGAGCCCTTTTCCCAGGTTCGGAACGGCAGCGGATTTGTAGAGGGAACCGGGCTGGGGCTGGCTATAACCCAGCGCCTCGTCCGGCTTATGAATGGGGAACTGGTGGTGGAGAGCGAAGAAGGCAAAGGAAGCAGTTTCGGCGTCTCGGTCCGGCTTCCCAAGGCCGCGGAAGAGAAGGTTGCAGAGGTTCAACCGGGGCCGACGATCATCGGATACAAAGGGCCCCGCCGGCGGATTCTTGCGGTGGATGATAATTATTCCAACCTCTCGTTGCTGATCTCCCTGTTCGACCCCCTCGGCTTTACGGTGGATGCCGCGGAAGACGGGGAAAAGGGATTGGAAAAAGCCGTACAGCATCGGCCGGATCTCATCCTCCTCGATTTCATGATGCCGAAAATGGACGGCCTCGATGTGATTCTGAAGATGATGGAAACGGAAGAACTGAAGGATATAAAGGTGATCGGGATCTCTGCAACGGTGATCGATAAGAATCGAAAGCGAAAGTTCATCGAGATGTGCCAAGATTACCTTACCAAACCCATTGACACCGCTCTGCTGCTCGATCGCCTGAAGCATCATCTGGGGCTGGAGTGGGAATATGAAGAAATGACGAGCCCGAATCCGGCCCCCCGCGATCCGGATGATGCAATGGAGAAGCTCCCGCCGACAGAGGTTATCGAATCCCTGCGCCAGGAGATCCTTCAGGGATATTTCAGCCGGGCAGACAAGCTTCTGGAAAGCCTGAATCATGGGGAGACCGCTTATCTGCCCTTCTGCAACCGGGTTCGGAACCATATCCGGAAATATGATGATACGGGGCTGCTTCGATTTCTCGATTCGATCAGACCAGCCGCGCAATAGACCCCGTCACCCCAAGCCCCGTATCCGGCAGTATCCGGAGCAGAAACGTCCCCACAATTGTTATCCCCAGCGTAAAGCGATAGGCGTATCCGTCATGGGGAGACCAGAACAAAGATAAGAGGGAGGCCGCCCTGTTTAAGAATCGGGGCTCATCAGGAGCTTCAGCAGCCGCAGGACGGGCTGCGGCGATGGGCTGACCCTTCCCAGATCTGCTGGGGAAGAATGATCCGGTCGAGTCCCGGCAGGCCGATATAGGGCTTTACACCGGCCATCAGATCGATGCCGCAGGAGAGATATGCCCGGTAGGCGAGCTGGCTGCAGTAGAAATAATTTTCGGTCTCTGGGTTGAAGAGATTGAGATTGTACCATTTGCCGGCCTTTACCTGGGCCATGCAGTAGCGGGCCACGCCCTTCCGAATCTGCTGCTGCTCTTCCGTTGAGTATCCTCTTTCTGCAAGGGGATAGGCCGCGCCGTAGAAGGTGTCCACCAGATAGCCCCGCCGGCGCTTCATGCGATGACCGTCCCAGGTTTCCTCCTCTGCAAAAAAGGTGATCACCCCCCGGATTCCGGCCTCGGCACAGCGCCCCCCGGGCCCCAGATAGATGGCCACATGGTCCACGGGCCCTGGAACCATCTTCCCGAAAATCCGCCAGATCCAGCCGATGAGGCTGTCCTTTCTCCCGTCTGTGGTGCAGAGGATGTCGCCGGTTTTTACCGGCAGACCATCTATTCGATAGGAATGAATCATGTTCTCCACTTTACGGAAGGCCCAGGGGTTCTGTCAAGTTGAGACTTTCTGCCCCGGAGAAGAAGTGGTATAGTTCGGTCTTTTGGGCTGTTGGGGGTTGTTTTGTCTTTTTTAAGGTCTATAGTGGACCGGATGGACTCCTGATGGACGGGATGGACCACGAGATGAAGGAATGAAAAACAGATGATCTGCACCGAAAAAGAGAAAAGAGATGGGGGGTTATCCCTCTTCAACCGCTACCATTCCATCATCGAGAATGTCCCGGCCTTCGAGGCTGCCATGAACCGCCGGTTGAACCGTTTCATCTGGGCCAATACCCCCAGAATCAGGCCTGATCAGCTTTGTGCGCTGCTGCAGGCCGATGGCTATACTCTCCGGCCCCTGCCGTGGCACAGGGCCGCGTTCCGGATCGAAAATGACGGAGAGGGACTGGGCAACCACTGGGCATTTCTGGCAGGCCTCTTTCACATCCAGGAGGCCAGCGCCATGATCCCGCCGCTGCTGCTTGTACCCAAGCCCGGAGACCGGGTTCTCGATCTCTGCGCCGCGCCCGGCAACAAGACAGCCCAGCTCGCGCTGCTGCTGGAAAACAGCGGAACAGTGGTGGGCAACGACCTTGTCTCGGGACGGCTTCGTGCCCTGCGCTCTTCCATCGATCGGCTCGGCTTCATTAATATCTGCGTCACCTGTTATGACGGGATCAACTTTCCAAAGGCCGGAGGAGATTTCGATGCTGTAATTGCCGATGTCCCCTGCGGATGCGAGGGGGTCTCCCGCCGGAGAAGCAGCGTCACGGAACGCCCCGCGCCCCGGACCGAACAGATCCCCCAGCGTCAGCTCCTGCTGCTGAAACAGGCGGTACGCAGATGCAGAAAAGGCGGCCGGATCGTCTACAGCACCTGCACCTATGCCCCGGAGGAGAATGAGGCCGTAGTCGATGCCCTGCTGCGGGAATGGCCCGATCAGGTCCGGATTCTTCCGGGGGCCATCGACGGGCTGAAGGCAGGGCCCGGCCTTGTAGAATGGGAGGGTCAGCCTTTTCACCCCGATCTAAAAAAGAGCCTCAGAATCTGGCCCCACCTCAATGACACAGCCGGCTTTTATGCCGTGCTGCTGGAAAAGACCGGGGATATCGGTCTTTCAGGGCCCAATGACGCCTCGGATGAGAAGGATTCTCTCACCGACGAAACCATCTTTAAGCGGGTACCGGAGCCGGAGCCGATTCTGGGGCTGATCCGAAACCGATTTGCCATCCCCTTTTCCGCATTCGATAAAATGGAGCTGCTCAACAAGGGAGACCGGGAGATCTGGATCGTATCCCGGGATCACCAGCCGCCCCCCATTAAAGATCGGGCCATGGGAATGCCCCTGATCCATATCCGCTCCCGATATCCTAAGATGACCACAGCCGGAGCCGCGGCATTTGGCCCTCTGGCTGCCCGGAATGTCGTGGATGTCGATCTACCGCAGCTTGAAAAGTATCTCTGCCGGGAGAGAATCGACCCCTCCCCGGAACAGACCGCAGAATGCGATGATGAGGGGTATGTCATCATCCGCCACAGGGGATTTGGGATCGGCATGGGGCTTTTTATCCGGGCAAAGCGCGAAATCAGGAGCCATTTCCCCAAACATTCGTCCATAAAAAGTTAAAATCAGGCTTTACAGAATTGATGAGCTATGCTATTTCTTCTCTCTTTCCATTATGGACAGTTCAGCAGTGTGCGGCGAAGATCAGGCAGAGCAGATGAAAAGAATTCGGAAGATGAGCCGAAAAGAGCGAGCGAGATAAGTCTAAGCAAGATAAGTCTAAGAAGGTAGAGCCATGAAAGAAGAAGATGTCAAATATTTCAAAGAACTTTTGGATGAGCAGCTCCACGATCTCCTGAGTCAGGCCGAGGAGACCGTCACCGGGATGACCACTCAGAAGGATACCTTTCCGGACCCTACGGACCGGGCATCTCTGGAGGCCGATCGGAACTTCATGCTCCGGATTCGAGACCGGGAGCACAAGCTGATCAAGAAAATCAAAAAGGCCCTGGAGCGGATCGATAACGACACCTTCGGGATCTGCGAGATGTGCGGGGAGGATATCACCATGGAGCGGATCAAGGCCCGGCCCGTGACCACCCAGTGCATAGAGTGCAAGACCAAGGAGGAGGCAAGAGAGCGGGCGCTGGGTCTGTAGTGAAAGCTACGTCTGCAGAGAACGGGCCTGCCATCGACCTTCACATCCATTCGGACGCGTCGGACGGAACCTTCTCTCCGGTTCATATCGTTGAAATGGCCTGCAGTATCGGGCTCAAAGCCATTGCCATCACCGATCACGATACAGTGGACGGCGTCATTCGAGCCATTGATGCGGGGGTTCCCCGGTCCCTGGATTTCATCACCGGTATCGAGATCAGCACGGCTCCGCCGCCCGGATTTCCCTGCTCGGGCAGCTTCCATCTTCTCGGCTACGGATTTGCGCCGGATCATCCGGAGCTGACCCGGATTCTGAACATCGTTCAAAAGGCCAGAAAAGAGCGAAACCCGCGCATTCTCCAGCGGCTGGAGGCCATCGACATCCATCTGTCCGCGGATCATCTCGCAGACGGCTTTGCCGACAATGGTCAGATCGGCAGGCCCCATATCGCCCGCCTGATGATCGAAAAGGGGGTCGTCTCCTCAATAGACGAGGCATTTGACCGGTATCTCGGCAAGGGAAAGCCGGCCTATGTGGAAAAATTCCGAGTCGAATGCCCGGCCGCGATCGCGGCCATCCGGGCCGCCGGCGGAATCGCGGTGCTTGCACATCCGGCTCTGCTGAAGCTTCCGGCCGGGAAAACAGTCGAAGGGCTGGTCCAAGTCCTCGTGGAGATGGGGCTGGAGGGCATCGAGGTCCTCTATACGGATCATACCCCGGCCCATGCCTCCCGGTTCAGGAAGATTGCCGAAGATTTCCGTCTGACCATGACCGGCGGAAGCGATTTCCACGGCGAGATCAATCCCGATGTGCAACTGGGAATCGGGAAAGGGAATCTGCGGGTTCCCTATGAACTCTTTACAAAACTGAACCAGAAGATTGCAGACAGCAATGGAGACCCCCGTCTTAGAGAAAAAGCTCAACTATCGCTTCAACAATAAGGAACTGGCGCAGGAGGCCTGCCGCCACAGCTCCTTTGTCAACGAACAGCCCGGCTCCCATCTCCGGGACAACGAGCGGCTGGAATTTCTGGGGGATGCGGTCTTGAACCTCGCGGTGAGCCACATGCTCATGAAGCGGTTCCCGGATCATCCTGAAGGGGATCTCTCCCGGATGCGGGCCAATCTCGTCAATGAGAACCAGCTTTCGGAACTGGCAAAGGAGATCGATCTGGGAAGCCACCTGCAACTGGGCCGGGGAGAGCGCCAGACCGGGGGCAATGAGAAGAAGTCGATCCTTGCCGACGCATTCGAGGCCATCACCGCGGCCATCTATCTCGACGGCGGATTCGATGCATCCTTTGCCTTCATCACCGGCAAATTTTCGGCCCCGGTGGAAAAGATCGAAAGAGCCACATCCAACGGCGATTTCAAAAGCCGCCTGCAAGAACTTGTGCAGACCACCCACCAGCCGGTCCCCATCTATACGGTAGTCAAAGAGGAGGGCCCGGACCACGACAAAACCTTTGTAGTGGAGATCTCGGTCTGCGGCATCATGACCACCGGCGAGGGAAAGAGCAAAAAAGCGGCCGAACAGGAGGCCGCAAAAAAGGCGCTGCAAATGCTTTAGGAAAACCACCGTCCTTTGTCCTTTTTCTACCCCTTGTCCTTTATGTCCCTTTCGTCCTTTAGGTCCTTGTCCTTTTGAAAAATGAACCCCCAAAAGCCCAAAAACACCCCTTTCATCATCCCAGTCTTCATCCCCCAGGCCGGCTGCCCCCACCAATGCATCTACTGCGATCAGAGCGCCATCACCAGAACCCCGCAAACCCCCCTAACCCCTCAGTCCCTGAAAGAAGCGGTCTTCTCCTTTCTCCCCTTTCGGCAGCCCCATCGAAGCCCCACTCAGATCGCGTTCTACGGCGGCAATTTTCTGGGGCTTGAAGAAAAGTATCTCCTTTCCCTGCTGGAAACTACTGCGGAGATCATCGCCTGCAACCATGCCGATGCCATCCGCTTCTCCACCCGGCCCGACACCGTCACAAAGGAATATCTCGATCTTCTTTCCCCCTTCCCCGTATCGACCATCGAACTGGGGGTTCAATCCATGAAAGATCCCGTGCTGAAGCGCTCCAACCGAGGTCACACCGCCGCAGATACGACAAACGCAGTTGCACTATTGAAGGAAAAGGGATATGAAATCGGCCTTCAGATGATGACCGGCCTTCCCAAAGACGACGATGCCGGCGCGATCGAGACCACAGAGAGAATCATTCATCTTGCACCCGATTTCGTCCGGATCTATCCCACCATTGTACTGAAGAAAAGCCCCCTTGCCCGCATGTATCAGCAGGGAAGATATACCCCCCCGGACCTCGATCACTGCGTAGAACTGGCCGCGGATCTCTACCGTCGCTTTACCCGCAGAAAGATTCCCGTCATCCGGATGGGCCTTCAGGCATCCGACGGCTTTGAAACGGAAACCGTCCTGGCCGGCCCCTACCATCCGGCCTTTGGCCACCTCGTCATTTCCAGATTCTTTTTCCATGCCGCGGCCGATCTGCTGGAACAAAAAGAGAGGGGAGAGCAGGAAACAAGGAAGGAAACAAGCATCACGCTGAAGGTGCATCCCTCCAGCATTCCCCGGATGCGGGGCCACAAAAACGAAAACATCGGGCGGTTAAAGGAAAGGTTCGGGCTTTTGGAAGTTCGGGTGATTTCGGATGACCATCTTTCCCAGATGGCGGTAGCAGTGGCTTAAACCGGAAGTCCGAGGCTTTCCCCGGACTTCCGATCCGTAAAGGTAAGAGGGCAAGCGTTTTAAAATCGGTCTTCTCCCCGATGATGTTGTAGATCTTTGCCTCGTAGCGGACCGCTGAACCATGTTCCTTCATATGAGTTTTAAGTTTTAAGTGTTAAGTGATAGCTGACCGCTTATACTTGCATCATTCATTGTGGCCGCTCAGGCCATGAATGTTATTCCGGCGAACTTGGGGAAAAGAAAAAGGGCGGAAGGATCCGCTTTGAATCCCGCCGCCCTTTTTTCAGTAAAGCGGATCTATCGGTAAAAACCGACCCGATGTTGGATTATTTCTTGTCAAACAGCATGATGGCCCAGGCCAGTTTGCCTTTGTTTCCGCCGTCAACCCAGTGGGTCAGGCCATTGATCATCTTGTCCACATATTTACGGCTGCAGATCTTTGTAATGTTCTGATAGTCCCCTTCCAGAACAGACCGCACCCTGTCGTAATGCACCGGCAGGTGATCGGAAAGATCTACAATATCAACCTTTTTGAGGCCGGCCTCTTTTGCCATATTTTCGTACTTGTTGACAGAGCCCATTTCATCGAGATTGATCCGGTCCAGAATCGGCTGGAGTTCTTCTGTATCGACTCCGTCTTTCTGCATGGGATCGGTGAAAATGAATGATCCGCCTTTTCTCAGAACCCGTTCCACCTCGTGGAATACCTGCTGTTTCTGGTCGCTGTGCAGGATGGCGTCCTCACTCCATACTATATGAAAGGAATCGTCTTCATAAGGAAGATCGTCAAAAGTTCCGTCACAGACTTCTATCAGATGGTCCAGTCCCCTCTGCATGTTCTTTTCACGGTTTCTCTTGTTTTCCACCTCGCTGATGTTCACACAGCATACCCGGCAACCGTACTTGGATGCGAGCTGACGGGCGGCACCACCGTAACCGGCTCCGATATCGAGAATCTTGGTAGCCTCGTTGATGTCCACCATTGAGGCCATTTTTTCAACAGTCCTGCGGCTGGCGTCTGAAATGGATTCGTCCGCATCATGATAGATACCGATGTGGATGTCTTCCCCGCCCCATACATGGTAATAGAATTCATCCGCGTCATGGCTGTTGTAATAGTCCCTTGCCACCCGGTTGGAACCGGTGTAGGACTGCTCCATGTACTCTTTTTCCGCCACATGCACGAGAAAATCTGTATCCCTGATGTCAAAATCCCTTGTAAAATCACCGAACGTGGTAATTCTCTGGTATCCGGCATCCTTGAGCAGACGCCTGGTGTAATCTTTTCTCAGGGGACACATGTTGAGGTGATAGACCTCTCCGCCCTGGAATTCATACTTGAACCGGGCAAGACCTTCGTCCAGGTATTCCGGCTCCGCTTTTACTTTTTTCCCGGCATAATAATACTTGTGTTTTGAGGAGAACCCTTCATCCAGCATGCTGTCGTAATTTCGCTGATCGATGATCAAAATGCCGTCGTTCTTGAGCACCGAATAGAATTCCGCCAGAACCTTTCTTCTGTCCCTGTCCTTGAACAGATGGGTAAACGAGTTGCCCAGACAGATCACTGCATCATACCGGTTATGGACGATATTCCTGGTGATCCAGCGCCAGTCCGAATTAATGGTCCGCAGGATGATATTTTCCTTTTTGGCGTTGTTGAACGCCCGGGCCAGCATGGCCGGGCTACCGTCCAGACTGGTCACCTCAAACCCGTCCTTGATGAGCTGAACCGAATTGAAACCGGTTCCGCACGATGCATCGAGAACTTTTTTAGCACCGTGTTTCCGCAGAATCTTGGTAAAAAACTGGTCTTCATTTTCCGCCCTGGACTTCCAGTCGATCAGTTCATCCCACTTGTCTGCAAAACCTGTGATATACTCTTTTACATAATTGTCGCTGTCTCTTTTCTTGACCGGATCGTTTCCGAAATCCTGTTTTTTTAAATCCAACATAATTTTGTCTCCTTTTATTGTAATTGGTTGATATCCCGGCACATGGTGTCATTCACGCACCCGGTTGGATATGAAACACCGGAATATCGATTTATTCTTTAAGAATCTGAAAAATGCGTCAGATTCATATGTACTGAAAGTTTTTACACGAGTATTGCGTTACAAAGCGGATGTGTTTTCAATCGTCTACGAGGGTCACGATAAGGGAGGAAGTGGTTTTTCTGAACCAGTTGCCGTAAGGGGTGCGGTTTGCCAGACAGTAGCTCGATCCGGCCCAGTCACACCCATTTGTGACAAATTTTTTCTTCAGTGCATCTGTATCAGACATACAGCCTCCTTGTTTCGTTTCGCAGATTCGGCGGATATTTCGGCCCCGAATTGTCACTCTGGGCTCTGCTTCCGCCTCATTTGCTTTGGATGAAATTAGTTTGAACACAATCAATTGAGTTCAAAACATAACAGGGTCGGATATAGGATGTCAAGTGTTTTATTTCAAAAAACAAAACGGGGGAAATTCCCGGCAAAAGGCATTTTACCTAAAACACAACGAGTCTTGAAAAGGTCCCCGGCGGCAGCGGAAAGACGGGTATGGTTCATAGAGCTGAATACAATTTTCGCCCTGCCCCCGGGCTTGCCGAGAAGATTCTCTTTAGGCACCTCGACATTATCCAGAAAGACTTCGCGGGTGGGCGAGGAATGCGAACCCATCTTCTCAAGAGCCGGTGGCCGCCCTCGATGATATTGCGGTTAAAGGAAAGGTTCGGGCTTTTGGATGTTCGGGTGATTTCGGATGACCATCTTTCGGAGATGGCGGTAGCAGTGGCTTAAACCGGAAGTCCGAGGCTTTCCCCGGACTTCCGATCCGTAAAGGTAAGAGGGCAAGCGTTTTAAAATCGGTTAAAACCGGGCAAAACCGGGCAAAAGGCCCGGCAGCGCCCCTATTCCTCATCCGGCAGCCGCACCGCAAGCACCGGAATCTTCGATTTTCGGATCACCCGCCGTGCAGTGCTCCCGGTTAACGCATCCGCGATAAGCCCCCGTCCGTGGGTTCCCATCACAATCAGATCCGTATTCCGCTCGGTCGCGGTCTTTAAAATCTCCTCCACCGGGTTTCCCCGCAGCACCAGAATCTCGTCCATCGGCACGCCCTCCGATTCCCCCAGAGATTCGGAATAGACCTCGCAGAACTCCTCCAGGCAGTATCGGATCTGCACATTATCCCGCTTTTTGCCGATCAGAACCTCCCGTGCCTCCTGAGCATTCCGGTCAAGAATCGCCTGCCAGCGATCCTGACCGATATAGCCGAGGATGGCATTCTCCATCCCCTCACCCTCCGTCAGCACATGGAGGATGGTGATCTCCGCGTTGAAACGGTTGGCAAAGGCCACGGCATAGGCAAACGCATGGATCGAACTTTCGGACAGGTCCGTGGTGTATAAAATCTTTTTGATCTCTACCGGCGGCAGCATCATAGTGTCTCCTCCTGAATGTCAAGTGGATCTTCTTCGTTGGGCGCAATACCCGGAGTCTTTTTGCCGAACTTCTCCTTCAATGTCCAGTACCATGCCCCGCTCAGCAGATACGCGTAGATAAAAGTTCCGACCGCGATCAGCACCATTGCCTTGATGATGTCCTGTGAGCTTCCGTTCAGGGAGTAGCCCGGCACATATCCAAAGAGGAAGGGCGACAGGTACAAAAACTTTGCAAACTTGAAAGAGGCGAACGCGGTCCGCCACATATTGGCCCCCGCGATGGTCGCACCTGCAAATGCCGCAATGCAGACCGGCGGAGTGATGTTCGAATCCTGGGAGAGCCAGTAGACGATCATGTGGGCCGCGATCTCATTCACCCCGAGATGGGTCAATGCAGGAACCGCAACGACTGCGGTGATGAGATAGGCAGCGGTCACCGGAACCCCCATCCCCAGAATCAAAGAAGCCAGCGCGATGAGCAGGATCGTCAGAAACAATCTTCCCCCGGCCAGCTCGATGACGATGTCGGCAAAGGTGAGAATCAGGCCGCTGTAGGTGAGTACCGCGATTATGATCCCGATGACGCCGACGGTCGCGCCTATCTTGAGGCTGCTCTCCGCACCCATCCTGGAGGCCTCCACAAACCCCTTGAGGTCGATGCGGGTATCCTTCCGGACCCAGCTCACCGCGATGCAGGTGGCGATCCCGATGATTGCCGAAAAGCCGGGAGAGTAGCCGATCAGCATGAAGATGGTGATCAGCACCAGGGGCATGATGTAGAACCACTCGGTCTTGAGAATGTGCATGGGCCCGTGCTCGGTCTTCTCCCCGATGATGTTGTAGATCTTTGCCTCGTAATGGATCATCACGAAGACGCTGAAGAAGTACATCATGGCCGGAAAGATCGCGATCAGCATGATCCTGGAATAGGGAACCCCGGTCAGCTCGGCCATGATAAAGCCACCCGCGCCCATGATCGGCGGCATGAACATCCCGCCGATAGACGCGGCCGGCTCGATTCCGCCTGCGATGTGGGGCCGGAAACCGGCTCTTTTCATCAGCGGAATGGTGAATGCCCCGGTGGAGACGGTATTTGCGATGGCACTGCCGGAGATGGAGCCGAAGAAGGCGCTGGCGATCACCGACACCTTTCCCGGGCCGCCGATCTTATGGCCCACTGCGGCCATGGGAAAATCGATAAAGAAGCTCTGTGCCCCGGACCTCTCTAAAAATGCGCCGAAGAGGACAAAGAGAAGCACATAGGTGGCCAGCACATTGGCCATGATCCCGAAGACCCCGTCACTCTGGTAGAAGATGAAGGTGAAGAGGCCGATGAAGGTATCGCCGGGATGGGCAAAGAGATCGGGCATATAGGGGCCGTAAACCCCGTAGAGAATCATCAGGGTCCCTAAGATGACAAAGACGATCCCCACAACCCGCCGGGCCACCTCGATCCCCACGAGCACCCCCACAAGGGCCACCAGCCGGTCCATATCGGTCTCGGCCCCGGCCCGGTAGTTCAACGCCTCGAAATTGGTGATCCAGTAGACGCAGACCCAGATCGAAAGACCGATGAGGCCGTAGTCCAGAACCCGAAGCCATTTGTTCTTCAGCCGATAGAGCAGAAAGATGAGAACATAGGTGATGAGAACATAGACCCCCCGATGATACTGAGTGGAGGCCGGCCGGTAGATCGAGGAGTAGGAGTAGAAGAGAACCAGCGTGACAGAGAGAATGTCGAAGATGATCTTTTCGAACTTATGGAGCTTTTCGTACACATCGCCTCCTTTTCAAAAAGGATTCGAGGTTAAGGCCGGCGGACCGGCCGCAACAGGATAGAGTTCTTTTATCCCAGGATTGACATCCTTTTGTGTTGCTGTTGTTGAATTACTGAGCCATCAAACAATCTCTGATGCTGGTTCGAAGAATATCGGCTTCTTAAACCTCCGTCAATTAGACGATTTCTGATCTTGCTGCCAGAAATTTTCTTACAGATCTATTTTGATATTGTTTTTCTTCACTTTTCTGTTGGGGTTGCTGTATATCTCAAAGATCCGATTTGAAGAACTGCCCCGCATCGGTCACTTTGCTCGGCGGACTTGAATATTCCCGGGGAACCGTTCCGGCCTTGAAGGCTTCGAAGATCACATGGCGGCTCTCCGAAATGGCCCTCAGCCCCGAATCAGCGTCGATCTTGGCAAAGACCACCCCTTCGGGGACCTGAAACTCCTGAACCGGCTTCCCCTCCAGGATACCCTGCATGAAATCGAGCCAGATGGGGCTTGCGGCCCGGGAGCCGGTCTCCTTGCTCCCCAGGGAGCGCTCCTGGTCGTAGCCGACCCAGACCCCGGTGATATAGCCGGGGGTATAGCCCATGAACCACGCGTCGTGGAGGTTGTTGGTGGTCCCGGTCTTGCCGGCCACTGGCCGGTTCAAAGCCTTCACCCGCCGGCCCGTCCCCTCGTTGACCACACTCTCCAGCAGACTCGTCATGATATAGGCCGTGCTCTTATCGATGACCTGCCGCCCCTCGGAGAGGGATTCCTCCAGAATATTGCCGTCCCGATCCAGGATTCGGGTTATGAAGATCGGCTCGAGAGACTCCCCCGAGTTGGCAAAGACCGAATAGGCCCGCACCAGCTCCATCAGAGAGACCCCGGAAGCGCCCAGTGCCAGGGAGAGATCCGGAAAGAGTTCCGATTCGATGCCGAGCTTCCGGGCATAGGAGACCGCGTAATCTACGCCGATGTCGCTTAGAATCTTGATGGTGGAGAGGTTTCTCGATTTGGCCAGGGCCTTCCGCAGCAGAATGGGTCCGTGGAACCGCCGGTCGTAGTTCTTCGGCTTCCAGGCCCTGCCCTTGTCTCCCTTGCCCTCGTAGACCACCGCGTTGTCGATGATCATGGTGGCCGGAGTGAAGCCCTTGTCCATCGCGGCCGCGTATATGATCGGCTTGAATGCGGAGCCGGGCTGACGCCGGGACTGGACGGCCCGGTTGAACTGGGTTTTTTTGTAGTCCTTGCCGCCGATCATGGCCTTGACATATCCCGTGCCCGCTTCGAGACAGATGAGCGCGGATTCGGCCTCCGGGGTCTGTTCCACCGATAAAGGCCACTTTTCCGCGTCCTCGGGCTTCTCCTTCAGCCGGACCAACACGATATCGCCCTTCCGGATGCCATTCTCCCGGGCCTCCTTCTTGTGCCAGCGGATCTTCTCCAAAGGAAGCGTCCCGTACTCATCCCCCATGCAGACCAGAGCGGTCTTTCCCTCCCCGCCGCCCTCAGTCACAACGCCTCTGACCACCATCTCCGGCTTCAGGGGAGAGCGCTTCCGCTCCTCTTTAAGTTCTTCGATGGCAGATTCGATCTCCTTTTCATCCGACAGATGCTTTTCAGGCCCCCGGTATCTGCTGTGGCGCCGATCCAGTTCCCGCAGCCCCTCGTTGACGGCCTCCAGCGCGATAGCCTGCTTCTCCAGATCCACAGCCGTATAAATGGAGAGGCCGCCATTGTAGAGCAGCTCCTCGCCGTACTTTTCCGCCACATACCGGCGCACATGCTCCGTATAATAGGGAGCCTTTTCGATGAACCAGTTACGCCGGGGGTGGATGTCGAGCTTTTCCGATTCGGCCGCGGCCGCCTCTTCTGCCGTGATGAAACCATTCTCCACCATCCGCCGCAGGGTGTATATCTGGCGCTCCTTCGCGGCCTCGGGATGGTGGAAGGGGGAGTAGTCGCTCGGGGCCTGGGGAAGGCCTGCGAGCATCGCGCACTCCGCAACCGTCAATTCCTCCACGGACTTGCCGAAGTAGTTCTGCGCGGCCGCCTGTACCCCGTATGCGCCATGGCCAAGATAGATCTGGTTCAAGTAGAGATAGAGGATCTCCTCTTTGGAGAACTTCCGGTCGATCCGGTAGGCCAGGATCGCCTCCCGGAACTTCCGGGTATATGTCCGTTTCGGGGTGAGGAAGAAGGATTTGGTCACCTGCTGGGTGATGGTGCTGCCGCCCTGTACAACGGTTCCGGCCTCCAGGTTCTTGAGAAATGCCCGGGCGATGCTGCGCAGGTCCACCCCCGGATGGGTATAGAAGCGGGCATCTTCGGCCGCGATAAATGCCTGTGTCAAATGCTCCGGCATCCGCTTCAGGGAGACCACGATCCGGCGCTCTTTGTAGAACTCGCCGATCTTTTGGCCGTCATCCGCATAGACCATGGTCACGGCCGGGGGACGGTAATCGTTGAGAGAGGCGATCTCGGGCAGATCCCGGCTGAAATGGCGGTAGGTATAGTAGGCCGCGGTCGCGGCCCCGAGCGCGCAGATGAGGAGAAAGAGCCCGAGCCATAGAAAGGCGATCAGCAACCTTGCAAAAATCGAACGGCTCTTCTTCTCCGGATCTCTTTTTTCGACCCCTTTGGAATCCGGATCTTTCCGGACATTGGGTCGAACCTTCCCTGAAGGAAAACGTATTTTCATGGAACAGGACCTTGTGATAAAATCAATTTTTGGCTGGGAATCGAACCCCTGCAGCAGATGGATCGGCTTGCTGCGTCTGATGTAATGATGTCCGTTTTTGCAAAAAACCGGAGGATATCCCCTCTCTACAGGACGGTAAAATAAAATCTTAGCAGAAACCTTTTTGGGAGGCAAGAGCCGAAGTAAAAAAACATTTGACAACCGCCTCAGTTGTCGATACTCATTTTGATTTTATATGATCATCTTACCGTAAAAGGATGGATAAGGTAAGGAGTACCTTTATGGAAAACACAGATATCTGTCTGGACTTTGACAAAATGGGCGGCCTTTTGCCGGCCATCGCGCAGGACCATGAGACCGGCGAAATCCTGATGCTCGCATTCATGGACCGCCAGGCCTGGGAGACAACCCTGGCCACGGGGCTGGCCACCTACCACAGCCGTTCCAGAAATGAACTCTGGACCAAGGGCAAGACCTCGGGCCATGTCCAGAAGGTGAAAGAGATCCGGATCGACTGCGACAATGACGCGGTGGTGCTGAAGGTGGATCAGGTGGGCGGCGCGGCCTGCCACACGGGCCATCGCTCCTGTTTCTATACCAGAGTGGATCTGGACGGAACCGCAACTGTCGTCGCAGAACGGGTCTTTGATCCCAAGAAAGTCTACAAATAAAAATATTCGGAGGCATATCAGTATAATGGTGGAAAAACTGAAGCTGGGCATCCCCAAGGGGAGCCTGCAGAATGCGACCATCGAACTCTTCAAGCGGTCCGGCTGGAAGATCAACGTCAATGGCAGGAGCTACTTTCCCGAGATCAACGACCCGGCCATCGACTGCGCCATCTGCCGGGCCCAGGAGATGGCGCGCTATGTGGAGAGCGGAACCCTGGATGCGGGGCTCACAGGCAAAGACTGGATCGCGGAGAACGAATCGGATGTCCATCTGGTGACGGATCTGGTATACTCCAAAGTCAGCTCCAGGCCCGCCCGCTGGGTACTGGCGGTTCCCTACGGCTCGAAAATCGAGAGACTGGAGGATCTGCAGGGAAAGAAGATCTCGACCGAGCTGGTCGGCTTTACCACGCGGTACTTCGCGGAAAAAGGGATCGACGTGAAGGTGGAGTTCTCCTGGGGAGCGACCGAGGCCAAGGTGGTCGCGGGCCTGGCCGACGCGATCGTGGAGGTGACGGAGACCGAAAGCACCATCCGGGCTCATGGCCTGCGGATCATCCATGAGCTGATGCAGACCAACACCCGGCTCATCGCGAACCATGAAGCCTGGAAGAACAAAATCAAGCGGGACAAGATAGAACAGATCGCGCTGCTTTTAAAGGGCGCGCTCATCGCAGAAAGGCTGGTGGGCCTGAAGATGAACGTGCCCAAGGAGAAGGTCCAAACCATCGTCAACCTCCTGCCGAGCCTCAACGCGCCTACGGTCGCGCACCTCTACCAGTCCGAGTGGTTCTCGGTGGAGACCGTGGTCGATGTCGGCGTGGTGCGGGATCTGATCCCCGATCTTTTAAAGAACGGCGCGGAGGGGATCATCGAATATCCGCTCAACAAGGTTGTATAGACAAGGAAACAGGGATATGATTGCAAGCCGCCTCAAGGAGATTACCTCCTTTATCGTAATGGATGTTTTAGAACGCGCCCACGAGATGGAGCGCCAGGGGGTGCATATCATCCATCTGGAGGTGGGAGAGCCCGACTTCGACACCCCCGAGCCGATCAAACGGGCAGCGTGCCGCGCGCTGGACTCGGGCCACACCCACTACACCCACAGCATGGGGATGGTGGAGCTTAGGGAGGCCATCTGCGAGCACTACTACGCCACCTACGGGGTCTCGGTGGACCCGGACCGGGTGGTGGTCACCTCCGGAACATCTCCGGCCATGTTCTCCCTCTTCGCGGTGCTGCTGGAGCCGGGGGACGAGGTGATCATCTCGGACCCCCATTACGCGTGCTACCCTAACTTCATCAAATTCATGGGAGGGGTTCCGGCCCGGGTGACGGTCTATGAAGAGGACGCATTCCAGTTCCGGCCCGAGGCCATCAAAGCCCGGATCACCGACAGGACCCGCGCGATCTTCATCAACTCCCCCTCCAACCCGACCGGCAACCTCCTGAGCCCGGAGCGGATGAAGGAGATCGCGGCCCTCTCTCCTGCCATCATCTCCGATGAGATCTACCACGGCCTGGTCTATGACGGGGAAAAGGACCACTCCATCCTCGAGTTCAGAGACGATGCATTCGTCTTCAACGGCTTTTCAAAGCTCTACGCGATGACGGGCCTCCGTCTCGGATACCTGATCACGCCGCGGGAGTAT
This sequence comes from Desulfobacteraceae bacterium, assembly GCA_011390345.1. Taxonomy (GTDB): domain Bacteria; phylum Desulfobacterota; class Desulfobacteria; order Desulfobacterales; family JAABSP01; genus JAABSP01. Next base: position 10,542 of record JAABSP010000006.1, on the reverse strand, counting down.
ATCGATCCCCTGCGGAAGATCCAGCAGAACTTCTTTATCTCGGCCAACGCTATGGTGCAGATGGCCGGAATCGCGGCCCTGAAAGAGACCCAGGGCGATGTGGCCCGGATGAAGGAGATCTACAACGAGCGTCGCCAATTCATGGTCCGAAGGCTGCGGGAGATGGGCTTGGGCATCACGGTGGAGCCCACGGGCGCATTCTACGTCTTTGCCAACGCGAAGCATATCTCGAACGACTCCTACAAGCTCGCGTTCGACATCCTGGAGAAGGCCCATGTGGGGGTGACGCCCGGCATCGACTTCGGCCCCAACGGCGAAGGGTATATCCGCTTCTCCTATGCCAACTCCCTCACCAACATCGAAGAGGGGATGAACCGGCTGGAGAAGTACCTGGAGAACCGCGCAAAAAACGGGGAGCGCTGAATCCCATGAAGATCCGGTCCGCCACCTTTATCAAGAGCGCGATCCATCCGCCCGACTACCCGCCCCAAGGGCCCCCGGAGATCGCGTTTGCGGGCCGCTCCAACGTGGGAAAATCCTCTCTGATCAACCGGCTGGTCAACCGGAAGCGCCTGGTCAAGACCAGCAACACCCCCGGCAGAACCCAGATGCTCAACTTCTTTGAGATCAACGAGAACCTGATCTTCACGGATCTGCCGGGTTACGGTTATGCCAAGGTTCCGGAGCGGGTTAAGAAGAACTGGGGGCCCATGATCGAGACCTATCTTTCCACCCGCCCCACCCTGAAGGGGGTGGTGGTGATCTTGGACATCCGGCGGACCCCCAGCGCGGAGGACCGGGATCTCTTCGGGTGGCTCTATTCGGGAGCCATCCCCTTTCTTCCGGTGCTTACGAAGACCGACAAGCTTTCAAAGATGCAAAGGCAGAAGCATCATAAGGCCGCGGCCGATCTGCTGGGGGTTCAACCGGCCGATCTGCTCCTCTTTTCCGCCAAAACAGGAGAGGGACGGGAAGCGCTCTGGGCCGAGATCGGCAACCTGCTCGAGGAGGATGAATAGCGCTTTTGAGGAGGAAATGCTTGTGATTTTCAGGCTTTTATCCTATGCTTAAATCGTGTGTGGGGGATTGGAGGTGTTTGTAATCGATGGGAGACCTCATGAAGGATAGAAGCATTTTTTTTAGATCTGCAATACTGGTGCTGTTCATATCCATCGCTCTTCTGGGATGTGGCGGCGGCGGGGGCGGAGATGACGGTTCACCACCTGATGATCCGACTGATGACCCGAATGGGTTGAACCCGCAGATTCCGGAGCTGATCCGCTCCTCGCTGGAGCGGGAGCGCTCCCCCCAGATCAGCCCATCGGAAATGGAGACCCTTACAGAGGGAAACAATCGATTTGCTGCCGAACTCTTCCGCAACTTTGCCGGGAACAGAGCGGGAAACATACCGGGGAATCTGGTCTGCTCCCCCTACAGCCTCTCCCTTTCCCTGGCCATGACCTATGCCGGCGCAAGAAACGAGACCCGCCGGGGAATGGCTGACGCGCTCCATTTCTTTCTGCCCGGGGAACTGCTCCATCCGGCCTTCAATCTTCTGGATCTGAGCCTTTCGGAGCAGGGGGATGAGGAGGCCGAGATCATCCTCGATATCGAAAACAGCATCTGGATACAAAAGGGGAGTCGGTTCCTGGCGGAATATCTCGATACCCTGGCCCTCCACTACGATGCGGGGCTGATGACCCTCGATTACACAGCGCCCGACACGGCCAGGACCGCCATCAACGACTGGATGGCGGTCATGACCGGGGGCCGGATCGAGGAGATCCTCTCTCCGGGCGCTCTTTTACCCGATACCCGCCTGGTCATCACCAACGCCACCTTTTTCAAGGCTTTATGGAAAGATCCCTTTGAGGAGGAGATGACAGAGGTACGGACATTCTTTCCCCCGGAAGGAGAGCCGGTGGATGTTCCCTTTATGAACCAGAAGAACATCTATCGCTATTTGAGCAAAGAAGGATTTCAGGCCCTCTCCCTGCCCTATGCCGGAGGAACGGTCGAGATGCTTTTGCTTATGGCAGAGAGCGGTGGAACCGATGCCCTGGTCGCGCAGTTCACGCCTGAATGGCTCGATGGGATCACCCGGGAAATGGCTGAGAAGGTCATCCGGATCTATCTGCCCCGGTTCGAATATGCAGCCACCTGCGAGGGTCTGGAGGAGATGCTGTCGGGGATGGGGATGGGATTGGCATTCACGACCGAAGCTGACTTCTCCGGAATGACGGGGGGCCCGGATCTGATGTTGAGCAGCCTGGTTCACAAGGCATTCATATCCGTGGATGAAAAAGGAACCGAAGCCTCTGCCGGCTCCGGAGTCATCGTTGGCCCCACCAGCCCCGGAGAGGTTTACGCGACCGTGACCTTTGACAGACCCTTCATCTTTCTGATCCGGGAGACGGAGACCGGAACCATTCTTTTTATGGGCCGGCTTCTCCACCCGCTGCAATAGGTTATATGTACGAAATCACTAAAATCGGAGAGTACGGAAAGAGACGATCGGTTCAGGTGTCGATTACGGCCGGAGTGATCCTTGTTATCGTCCTCATTGCCTTTTTGTCGGGCAGAAAGGGTTCCTCCTACTTCCCTGGCGACGCCACCAACGGTTTCACCTTCTTCTCCATCGGCCCGGAAACTCTTTTGACCGACCCTCTCCGGGAGGAACTCCGCCGGCGCCTGGGCCCCGATGTGATGGAGCGCTGGAGCGATATCGACCTCTCGGTCAACCATGATGGATTTCTGGAAAAATATTTTCCCCAGCTCGAACTTCTCAACCGTAAACTCAAAAACGAGATCCCCCGGGATACGGAAAAAAACCCCATCAAGCTGATCTTCCGCCATACCAGGGACAAGGAGACCCCCTTTTCCTATGTGGAACTGGTCTTCTCCCACTATACGAGAAAGCCGCTGATGCTCAAAATCCGGCCCAAAACCCATACGGAAGCGCTCTTAAATGCCCTTGAGGAGAAATACGGAAGGCCCGAGATCATCCAGTGGGAGGATGATCGCCCCGGGATCAGAACAGAGGGAACCTCCTTCTACTGGCGGGAGGAGGGGGATCTGCTAATCCTCACACGAACACCGGACAGGTACGGCGATCCGGAATACCATCTCCGGATCTATTATCTGGAGAATTTGGAGAAGACCTTCGAGATCAAACAGTCTCAGGAGACTCGGGAGAAGCCCGGGGAGAAGGTGAAAAACGCTTTCTAACGCGGAAAAACGCTCCACTGACGATCAAGGGGGACTCAAATGGCAAAAAAGAAGAAGCCGGCAACGGAAAAGCAGCGAGGGTTCAATCTCGGAGAGCCCGGGGGAACCATCGGATTCGTTCTGGTGCGTGCCGATATCGAAACCGTAAGCCCTGCGGTTTCGGCCATGCTCGGCGGAAACCTCTCCACGGATGTCTACGGAAATGACCGGGACGACGGCCGCTGGCTCACCACGGTCCACCAGTACAAAGATCACCCCTGGACCCTCTTTTCAATGGACGTCTCCATGGAGGAGGCCATTGCAAATCTCTCCCGGGATCTTGGCGCGGAGTGCATCTATTTCCAGTACGAAGACACCTCGGCCTGGACCGGCTACAGCGTCTACAAGACCGGAGAGCTGACAGAGTCCTACTTCTTCGGCCCCGACTACAGCGAAGAGATGGCGGAAATGGCTCAAATGGCCGACGATGCCATAAAGGAGATGGGGATAGAGCCGGAAGAAAAGGCCGGAGAGAACCTGGGCAAGGAGATCCGCTGGGACATCGACGTCACCGATGATAATGAGATCCAGTACCTCTTCTTCAGCACCCGGCGAAAGGCGAACAAAAAAGCGGTCAAGGACTACCAGGCATTCATGGATGCATTCTTCAAAGCCGAAGATGCCTGGCTGCCGGACTGGGAGTATCTTCCCTATGAGAACGGCGGCATCACCGCGGATGCGCTGGAGAAGAAGGATTTCGTTCGGGTGGATGTGGTATACGGCGAAGCATAGTACGATGATGCATATGGTGGCGGAGAAACTGGTAGAAATTGCAAAAGGTGAAAGTGATGCAGAAAAGATTGACGCTTTTGGCCGTTCTGCCTTCAACCGTTTTTATTATGCATCATACCTAATTACCCGTGAAATGCTGGATATCCTGAATCCCGCATGGAGCAGGACAGGCCACAAAAATATACCTGAGTTATTGACAAAGAGAGTAGCGAAAAAAATTCGTAAAGAGCTGAAAAAACAGTCGGATCATGGTCTGATCCAGCCAAGCCAGGATTCACGTTATCGTGACCAAATCAATGCCTCGATATCAGAGCTGTCGGACTTGCTCCAAACCGCATATCGGATTCGGGTAATTGCAGATTATGAGCCGGGATCAAAAATCAAAATCAATAGAAGCGGCATTGAACTAGGCGGGGCAAAACTGGCGACGGCAGAGAAATGGCCCAACAGAGTGTCAAAACATACAAAGTCAATAATGAAGATTTGGAATGAGCTTGGACTCTCATGATATAGATAATATTCTTGATTTTTTCAGAAAAAGGCGCTTTCCCTGTACTATCGATATCCCGAAGCGTATATCGGATGATGTTATATTTGTTTCAATTCCAAGCACCTGTATTGCAGAAAAGGTTGAAAGAAAAAAAACTTCCCACAGGCAATTAAAATACATCCAAAAAGCAATAAAAAAGGAGTTGGTTTTAAATGTAGAATTTTTAATTTACAGGGGTGAAGAACATGAAAATATAGAGAACAATTTAGTTGATCTGTTAAATAAGAGATTTCCTGAACAGGTAAAAAACTGCTTTTTATCATTTCCTGAGTCTGATGCTATTGAAGTTTGGTTAGATGTTGATCAATCTGTTCTTGATGAAGATAATCAAGGTAAAAAAAACATAGAAGAAATTATTCAGCAATATTTCTCCTTATTTGATTTAACCTTAAAACGAATTTATTGGAATATTGACAAAAAAGAACTTCCTGCTTTAATGCAAATTTTGAGAATATTAAAAATACATTCTCCTGTCACAGATAGCGGGCTCATCGATTTGATCAGTGAACAAGGGCATGCGACGCCTTCATCAAAATGGATCAACCAGAAGTTGGATATCCTGAGAAAACAAAAATTGATATTACGCCAGGAAAACGGCCTCTATGCCTTGACATATTATGGCTTGTCAATCGTTCCTCACAGTAAAAATAAACATAGCTCCGATATCTACAGAGCCCTTGCATTTAAAAACAAAAAATGGTAGAAAGAATTTGAATGGAGGCGATATCCCGTGTGAGCGTGAATCACGCTCAGATGCGAAGATCAGGCACAGAAGGGCGACTGCCGAGCGGCTGTCGATCCTTCGAATCGACAGCCGCTCGGCAGTCGATCCCAACGAAAGCAATTAACGCTTTGCTATAAAGATGGATGCGCCTCCATTCCTTGTCAATTTTTCAGATGTTGAGAGCTATTATGATGCTCTCCCACCGGATGTCCTTCATATTTATCGACCCGAATTAGAAGATTTAATCAAAAAATCCCTCCCCCCTGCCGTCTCAATCCGCTGTTTGGCGACACTCTTTGGTTATAGTGGAAGGTTTATAGGAGCTTTATACCATAATACCGAACACTATTACAGAACATTCAAAATACCGAAGAGTCGTAGTTATAGAACAATAAATGCTCCAAGAGTAGCCTTGAAAGTAATTCAAAAATGGTTCGGCTATCATCTTGGTGAAGTCCTCGAATTTGAGAAATGTGTTTTCGGTTTTGTCAAAGGTAAATCCGCACCACAGGCAGCATGTCTTCATTGTGGAGCAGAATGGGTTTTCTCTGTAGACATTGAAAATTTTTTCCAGAGCACACCCATAGATAGAATAAAAAAATCGTTGATTGCTCTTGGCTATAGTGAATATGGTGCCAGGCTGATTTCGAAACTATGTTGTTTTCGAGGATATTTATCGCAAGGTTCCCCTGCGAGTCCGATTTTATCCAATATCGTTTTTTCTCCGGTTGATAAAGAAATTCTGAACATTACCAAATCGTATGATGTTCAGTATACAAGGTACGCAGACGATATCGTTATTTCGGGAAAAGAAGAATTCAGCCCTGAATTGGCGGATAAAATCAAAGAAATCGTAAAAGGATATGGCTGGAAGTTATCGGATAAGAAAGAATATCGTTCGAAAAAACCGAACCGGCTAAAAGTTTATGGACTAATTGTCAATAATGAAAAACCGAGATTGACGAAAGGTTATAGAAATAAAATCCGTGCCTATGAGCATCTGTTAAAAAAAGGAAAAATCGCGGAAGAAGATATCCTCAGAGTAAAAGGGCATTTAGCATATGCCAGATCCGTAGACAATTTAATTTGTTAGCAGCGATGACGACGAGATCCAGTACCTCTTTTTCAGCACCCGGCGAAAGGCGAACAAAAAGGCCGTCAAGGACTATCAATCTTTTATGGACACCTTCTTCAAAGAAGCGGATGCCTGGCTGCCGGACTGGGAGTACCTTCTAACGACGGGATCACCGCGGACGCGCTGGACAAAAAGGATTTCGTTCGGGTGGATGTGGTATACGGCGAAGCATAAAGGGAGATTCCGTAAGAGACGGATCTCTTATCGCCGATCCCCCCGCAGTTTCTGAACCCGCGTCCGAAGATCTTCTGCGCGCACATCTTCCGGGTGAACCGGCTCCCCGGCCCTGATCTCGATTCGGGACCAGAGCCGGTTGAAGAACTTTCTTTGGCTGTCCCGGCTGAAGAAGCTCCCCCAGAGGCCCCGAAGGGCCATGGGAATCACCGGAACGGGCCGGCGGGCAACGATCTTCTCCACCCCGAGTTTAAAGGTGTCGATCTCCCCGTCCGTGGTCAGCTTCCCCTCGGGAAAGATGCAGACCACCTCCCCGTCGGCCAGTGCCGCATCGATCTTCTCAAATGCCCTTTCATATGCCTCCGGGTCCTCCTTTTTCGATCTTATGGGGATGGCCTTTCCGGTGCGGAAGACAAAGTTGAGCACCGGCAGCCTGAAGAAGAGCGCATAGATCACGAACCGGACGGGCCTGCGGCAGGCCCCGCCGATTATCAGACCATCCACAAAGCTGACATGGTTGCAGACCAGCAGCGCCGGCCCCTCATCCGGAATGTTTTCCAGCCCCTCGTGGCGGACCCGGTAGAGCGTGTGGGAGACCATCCAGACCAGAAAGCGCATGGCAAACTCGGGGACCACCGAATAGATATAGGCCGCGACCCCGATATTTCCGATGGCGATCGCCAGGAAAAACTGGGGCACGCTGATTTTAAAAACCCCCAGCAGCAGGATGGCCATCACCGATGCGATGACCATCAGCATGGCATTGATGATGTTGTTGGCCGCGATCACCCGGGCCCGGTACTCCGGCTCTGTGCGCATCTGCACGAACGCGAAGAGCGGCACGATGTAAAGCCCTCCGAAGACCCCGATCATCACGAAATCGAGCAGCACCCGGAAGCTTCCCGGGCTCTTGAGAAATTCCATCACCCCCATCAGCTCCGGAACGTCTGGCGGATGGTAGGCAAAGAAGAGATCGATGCCGAAGAGGCTCAGCCCGATGGAGCCGAGGGGAACCAGCCCCAGCTCCACCTTTCTTCCGGACAGCCGCTCGCAGAGCAGAGATCCGACCCCGATCCCGACCGAGAACATGGTGAGCAGCAGCGTCACCACCCCTTCCCCGCTTCTGAGCGCCTCCCGGGTATAGGCCGGGATCTGGGTCAGGTAGGCCGTGCCCAGAAACCAGAACCAGGAGATGCCCAGAATCGACAGAAAGACCGAATGGACCCGCCGGGCAAAATTGATGGCCTTCCATATCTGGGTCAGGGGATTCCAGCGGACCTCGATCTCCGGGGAGACAGACGGTGCGGCCGGAATCGAGAGGCTTGCAACCCATCCCATGACCGCGATCCCTGCCACCACCGCGCCGATCCAGACCTGCCCTCCTTCAATCTGCACCATCACTCCGCCGGTGATGGTTCCCAGCAGAATGGCCACAAAGGTTCCCATCTCCACCATTGCATTCCCTCCGACGATCTCTCCCTTTGTCAGGTGCTGGGGGATGATGCTGTATTTGATGGGCCCAAAGAGTGTGGACTGGGTTCCCATGAGAAATAGCAGCAGCAGAAGGCTCCAGATGCTGTCGAAGAGAAATGCGGCCGCGGCCCCGGTCATGATGACGATCTCCATCAGCTTCACATACCTGATCAGGCGGGATTTGTCATACTTGTCCGCGATCTGGCCAGCGGTGGCCGAGAAGAGGAAAAAGGGGAGGATGAAGAGGCCGGCCGCGATGTTGACCAGGGTATGGGCCCCAATATTGACCTGTGCTGCCGCGTCGAATGCGATGAGGATGATCAGGGCATTCCGGAAGACATTGTCGTTGAATGCCCCGAAGAACTGGGTGAAGAAGAAGGGCGCGAACCGGCGGGTTCCCAGCAGTCCGAACTGGGTGCGTTCCGGGCCTTTATTTCCGGGGTCTGGGGTGGTCTGGGGTTGATCAGTCATGGTCTTTTCTGCCGCTTTCGATGGGTTGGGTGATTGCAAATCATGAAATGGCTATTGTCAATCCTGTTGACGGCCGATTGATGGCAGCCCTCATCATAAGACGCTTGTCCTGAAAAGCATACCATCCCCCGGGCAAAACAGCAATTGCCGGATGCTGTTCAAAAATTTTCTTGACAATAAGAGACATTTGAAGGTAAAAAATACACACTATTATTTTTTGAGCGAATACTTCTGACAACTTTTTTACAGCACCACCTGAAGACCGGAGATGGCAAAACGAATCAACATCAGCGTCCCTGATGAACTGGCCCGGGAGATCGGGAACTGGGGGGGGCTGCTGAACATCTCTCAGGTATGCCAGAGGGCCATCTCCCGGGAGATCGAATCCCTGAAGGCCGAAAAGCAGGATCGGAGAAAATTCCTGGCCCGTATCCGGGAAGAAATCCGCCGGCGCCAGAAGATCCTTGTGGATCTGGCCAACGGCATCGGGGTGAAGGACGGGGAACGGTTCATGGATGAGACCGACCGGTTGCACATCCGATCCTATCTGGAGCGGGAGGAGATTCCCCAAAGGCCCGAAGACCCCCGGCAGTTGATGAAGGTCTATGGGAGCAGTTGCCTGAGTAACCACATCATCCGGAGGCAGATGATCCGCATGATCGGCCGGATTCCCACGCCGGAGACCATTCCCGTATGCCTGGACATGGTTTTCGACTGCCCCGGTTTCCGGGAGGATGACTACTGGATGCCCGCGAATCTGGCCGCGCTGATGACGCAGGTGCAGAAGCGGAAGGGGATCTCCGAAAAGGATCTGAGCACCCTGCAATTCAAACCCCGGATCATTGCCGTTCTGATTGACGGGGCGCATCTGCTGGATGGGAAGACCCGTAACGGGTTGGAGGGCTTTTACCGGGAGATTTCCGATGCGGTGGAAACGGGGCCCGACGCGACATGGCGCTTTGTAAAGGAGATGGCAAAGCCGGTGCGCCATGTGGGGCATGCCCTGATCTGCGACTTTTTGAAGAACATCGGCTTCAGCGACTTTGTCCGGGTGGAGGGGCATTTCAAGGAGGAGTTCCCGGAGCTGATGAATGAAAAACAGATGACGGAGAAAAAGCAGTTTCTCGTTTCATTGGAGCTGTGCCGGGAGCTGGGGATTCGGCCATTTCTTTTCGATCATATTATGTATCAGTGGGGGCGGTACAAACGCTTTGCCCCGGCGGATGAGGGAGGGGGAAGGATTCCGGATGTTCGGAGATGGCAGTAAAAAAAGATTGTGTCGGATTGACTTGAAGGATTCGATGGGGTATCAGAAGGATGATCCACGATAAAAGGCCGTTAGGGGAAGGGTCGGTTTTCCCCTTGCAGCGGGCATTTGCCAACATTCTTCTGACAATCGGGAAAAGGTGCTCATGAAGACCATTCTGGGAATTGATTTCGGCACGACCACCACTGTCATTGCAACCACCACTCCGGAATCGAGGTTCGGACCCGAGCTGATCGAGATCGACGGTCAAAAAAGGGTGGATACGGTGATCCGCCTGGACCCTTCGGGGGAAAAGGTCGAGCGGATCGGGGAGGAGGCTTGGGAGGAACTCTTCCACTATCCGGAGCGGACTTTTTTCGATTTCAAGCCCCATATCGGAAAGGGGAAACACTTTGCCTTCGGGGAGAAGTCCATATCGACCTTTGATCTGAGCGTTCTCTTCCTCCGGACCGTGCGGGAGAAGATCGAGCAGCAGCATTACAGCCAGACGCCATTAGCGAACATGGATGTGGTCTCGATCATCGGCTATCCGGCCGAGTGGGATGCGGAACAGAAGGCTGCGGTGGTGCAGGCGGCCCGGGACGCGGGCTTTCCGGACGCGACCGGCTGTGAGGAGCCCCTGGGTGCGGTCTATTATCACCATTTCAAGGGGGAACTCTCCCTGGATGAAAGCCAGTTGCTTCTGGTGTATGACTTCGGCGGCGGAACCACCGATGTTTCCGTGGTGCGCATCGGGCCCGAGAGATCCC
>JAABSP010000182.1 GCA_011390345.1 Desulfobacteraceae bacterium | reverse complement strand
GGCCGATCGATCATCTCCATTCTTCCTTGAAAATTCGAACCAATGCATCGAATTTTCCATATCTATCCGGCAACAAAATGTCAATCAAAATCATGGGCTCAAGATGACAATCGTCATAACTACCTATAAAATTTACATAAACTTCTAATCCGGCTATATCTGAGCAGAGAAGAAAAACTATCCCGCCTCAATGCCTTTCGGTATGGTGTCCCGGACCGTTTAGTATACCGATTTTGTTTTATCAGATACGGTCGTGTTCATCAGGTTCAGCACAGGGAACGGCTTTCATAACCTTCTCAAAATCTTCACGTTTCCCTTTTCTGGCTTCCTCTTCCAGATAATTTTCTGTCAGGATGGCGGACATTTTTTCGGCGGCGGCAAGAATAAGAAATTGATTTGCCGATATCCCTTCGGCCTCTGACAGTTCAGCAATTTTCATATGCAAAGATTTCGGTAATTCAACTATAATCTGACTCATGGCTGCTGATTCCTTATTATGCTCAGAAATTTTCCGGGAGTTACCGGTGCGATGCCGAAATGATTTTCTATCCCTTTGAAATCTCTTAGATTATGGGTGACTATGTAGCGGCTTTGTGATGCAACCGCAACCTCCAGAACCATATCGTCCTTGGGATCTCCGGCTTGATCTCTTTGCCATAAAAAACCTATGACGCCTCGATCCGCTTCGTCAGCGTAAACCGAAAAGTACTCCCCTTCCCCTCCTCGCTCTCCACCTGAATCTGCCCCCGGTTCTTCTCCACAAACGCCTTGCAGATGATCAGCCCCAGATGCGCCCCCTCCTTGCCGGTGATTCCAGGCTTTTTGTAGGGCTCGTCGATCCTGAAGAGCTTGTTCATGCTCTTATCGCTCATTCCGATTCCAGTGTCGGAGATGGAGATCTCCAGTCGGTCCTCTCCCCGGCTTTCGGCCCGGACATTGATCGAACCCCCCTGGCGGGTGAATTTGATCGCATTGGAGAGCAGATTCCGCAAAATAACCAAGAGCATCTGCGGGTCCGCAAAGACCTGCGTCTCCGGCTCGATGGCATGGGTCAGCTCGATCTTCTTCCGGCTCGCATCCTCTTTGAACGCCACCACAGCCTCCGAAACGACCTCGTACAGATCCAATGCCTCGGGATAGAAGGAGATCGTTCCCTGCTGGATCTTCACCCATGTCATCACCTGCTCCAGCAGCCGGATGGTGTCCTGTGCGGTCCGGTGGAGCCTTTTCGCGATAAACCGGATCTCCTTTTCCGTGAAGATGTCAAAGGATTCGGCCAGCCGCTTGGAGGGGCCCGACATGGTGTCGAAGACTTGGCGCAGTTCCTGGGTGATGATGGAGAGGAAGCGATCCTTCATAGCGTTGACTTCGGCAAGCTCCCGCTTCTGGCGCTGGATGGTGAGCTGGGTATGGATGCGGGCCAGCACCTCCTTCTGCTGAAAGGGTTTGGTGATGTAGTCCACCGCACCTACATCAAAGCCGCGGATCTTGTCTTCGGTGTCGGAGAGCGCGGTCATGAAGATCACCGGGATCTCCCGGGTCGCCTCCTTCTCCTTCAACCTGATGCAGGTTTCAAATCCATCCAGGCCGGGCATGAGAATGTCCAGCAGGATCAGATCCGGATGGGCATACGCGGCCTGTTTGAGCGCACCTTCGCCGCTTCTGGCCACCAGGGTTTCAAAGCCGAACTCGTTGAGATAGTCGAGAAGAAGCTGCAGATTGGTGGGGTTGTCATCGACAACCAGGATCGTCCCCTTCTCCGGTCTCTCTTCACGCATTATTGGACCTCCGTATATTTTCCGATATATTCCTGTAATTCTTCGATCATCATGTCATCGGCCAGATGGAGAACCCTTCCGGCAAAGGCTGAATATGCCGGGTCCTCAGCCAATTCCTGAGACTGCTGCCGGAGTTGGGTCACATTCCCCCGAAGCGCGGATTCCTTCAGCTTCAGGAGAATCTCCTGGCGCGGAATGGCCGCCCCGGTCAATTCTTCAAAGTGATTTTCCCCGGGAAGATTTTTGCCCCCTTCCGCGGGCTTTTCCGCGGGAAGATCGGTTCGGGGAAGGGCCAGGATAAACCAGAAAAGGCTTCCTTTCCCGGACCGGCTCCTGACATGGAGGTGACTGTTCATCAACTGCAGCAGGCGTTGACTGATGGCCAGCCCCAGTCCGGTTCCTTCGATCTCCCGGTGGGGATGATCCACCTGATGAAAGGGCAGAAAGATCTCCTCCAGCTCCTCCTCGGGAATCCCGGTGCCGGTATCTTCGACCTCAAAGAGAATCTCATCTTCACTGCTGCTGGAATCGGCCGGTGGAGAGACCGAAAGAAGCACACCCCCCTGACTGGTGAATTTTACCGCATTTCCCAAAATGTTCAAGAGAACCTGCCGCAGCCGGGTCTCGTCCCCGACCACCTGTTGCGGAAGATCAGGATGAAGATCCATTTCAAAATCGATCCCCTTTTCCTGAGCATGGATGCCGATGATCTTCGAGATGTTTTGGGCAAACCGGTGGAGATGGAAATCGGCATTGCGGATCTCCATCCGCCGGGCATCGATCTTCGAGAGATCGAGGATGTCGTTGATTATCATCAGCAGATGCTCTCCGCTGCTGTGGATCACATCGATCCTTCCCTGCTGCTTTGCATCCAGCCCCGGATCTCTTTTGAAAAACTGGGTGTAGCCAAGGATCGCATTGAGAGGGGTGCGGAGTTCATGGCTCATGTTGGCGATGAATTCGCTTTTGGCTCTGTTGGCCCCCTCTGCGGCCTCTTTTGCTTCCAGAAGCTGGTTTTCAACTTTTCTTCGTTCCTTCAGTTGACGGTTCAGTGCCTCATTGGTCCGGTTCAGCCGCTGGGTCCGCTCCCGCACCAGCCGGTCCAGTTGGGTCACATACCGGTTGATGATCATGAACAGCGCGAAGATCAGGGCGGTGATGACGCCGACGCCGATCAGTTGAATGTCGATCCAGGAGTGGAAGGCCATCTCCCTGCCCCGGACATTCTGTTCGATGACGGCCCACCAGAGGATCGCGGCCAGTACCGTCAATATCACCAGCATCAGCCGGAGACGGCCGATCTCAGGCAAAGATCCTTTCGACATCACTCCTCAGCATGTTTTCGGCATAGCGGCAGACACAGGTGATGACATCTTGAATCTCCTTCTCCTGAGCGCCTTGAGACATTAACCATTGATAAATGTCCAGATGACATAGAGTCCGTAAACCCCAAGAAGAATCCAGCCCTCGATTTTGCTCAGGATTCTGCCGGTGAAGAGGAAGATGAAGAGGAGAAGCACCGTGCCCATCAGGACCAGGGTGGAGAAGAGCAGATCCCCGGTCTCCACCGGGATGAAGTTTTTGCCGAGAAAGAGAATGGCCAGCAGCCAGGGGAGGCCCAACCCCACGAGGATGTCGAAGATGTTGGAGCCGACCGCATTGGCCACGGCCATGCTGCCCCGGCCCTGTCGGGAGACCACGATGGAGGAGATCAGGTCCGGTGCGGATGTGCCTGCGGCAGATCGGAAGAGCGTC
>JAABSP010000005.1 GCA_011390345.1 Desulfobacteraceae bacterium | reverse complement strand
GGTATTACGAGAACGCGCGGGAGAAGGGGGTCCGCTTCATCAAGGCCCGGCCCCACTCCTTCATGCCCGGAAAGAACAGCCGGGGCGTGGTCATGACCTACTTTACCGAGGCCGGGGAGCAGTTGACCGAGACATTCGACATGGCGGTCCTCTCCATCGGCCTGGAGGTGCAGGCGGACGCGGGGGATCTGGCATCCAGGTTCGGCATCGAGCTGAACCGGTATAAGTTCGCCAGAACCACCGGGTTCGAGCCGGTGAAGAGTACGCGGCCCGGCATATTCGTCACTGGCGCGTTCCAGGGCCCCAAGGACATCCCCCAGTCGGTTGCCGAGGCATCGTCCGCGGCCGGAGAGGCGGCCCAGCTCCTCCATGAAGCCAAGAACAGCCTCACAAAGGTCAAGACCTACCCGGACGAGATCGACATCTCGGGACAGGAACCGCGCATCGGCCTCTTTGTCTGCTCCTGCGGCATCAACATCGCAAACGTGGTCGATGTCAAAGCGGTGGCCGATTACGCCAAAACGCTGCCCGGTGTGGTCCATGTGGAGAACAACCTCTTCACCTGCTCCACCGACACCCAGGACCTGATCGCCAAGCAGATCCGGGAGAAGGGCCTGAACCGGATCGTGGTGGCGGCCTGCACCCCCCGCACCCACGAGCCCCTGTTCCAGGACACCCTGCGGGAGGCGGGCCTCAATGCGTACCTGCTGGAGATGGCCAACATCCGGAACCAGAACGCCTGGGTCCACCAGAATGATCCGGAGAGAGCCACTGCAAAGGCCAGGGATCAGGTGCGGATGGCCGTGGCCCGGGTGACGCACAATACCGGCCTCCGACGACTCTCCGTGCCCGTGACCCAGAAGGCCCTGGTGGTCGGCGGGGGTCTGGCCGGGATGACAGCGGCCCTGGGTCTGGCCGATCAGGGCTACGGGACCGTCCTGGTGGAAAAGACGGACAAGCTCGGCGGCAACGCCTGGGCACTGCGCAGCACCTGGAAGCATGAGCCGATTCGTCCCATGCTCCGGGAGATGATTCAGCGGATCGAGGACCACGAGGGGATCACGGTACTCAGGAACGCGCACCTGGTATCCTGCGAGGGATCGGTGGGGGATTTCACCAGCCGGATCTCCGTGGAGGGCCAAGGAGAGCGGGAGATCCGGTACGGCGCGGCCGTTATCGCCACCGGGGCCCGGGAATACAAGCCCGACGAGTACCTCTACGGAACCGACAACCGGGTTTACACCCACCTGGAGTTCGACGCCCGCCTGGAGGAGGCCGAAGGCGCGCGCGCGGCCGAGATGGAGAGCGTCGTCTTCATCCAGTGCGTCGGCTCCAGAAACGATGAACATCCCTACTGCAGCCGGGTCTGCTGCACCCATTCGGTGAAGAACGCGATCTACCTCAAAGAGCGCAACCCCAAGATGAACGTCACCATCCTTCACCGGGATATCCGCACCTACGGAGCGCGGGAGGACCTCTACAAACAGGCCCGGGACATGGGCGTGCTCTTTGTCCGGTACCACCGGGAGACCAAGCCGCAGGTGGTGAAAGAGGGCGAGGACCTCTTTGTCCTGGCCCACGACCCGGTCCTCCGGGAGGAGATCAGGATATGGGCCGACCATCTGGTGCTGGCCACAGCCGTGATCCCCAATGAAACCCGGGACCTGGTGGATCTCTACAAGTGCGGCGTCAACGAAGACGGCTTCATAAACGAAGCCCATCCCAAGCTGCGCCCGGTTGACATGACCGTAGAGGGCCTCTTTGTGGCCGGCATGTGCAACTATCCCAAGCCGGTGGACGAGGCCATCTCCCAGGCAAAGGCGGCCGTGGCCCGTGCCGGGGTCCTGCTTGCCCAAAAAGCCATGAAGCTGGACGCGGTCAAATCCTATGTAACCGAACAGTGCGACGGCTGCGGCCTCTGCCTGGACGTCTGCCCCTACATGGCCATCACCATCGAGACATATCAGGATAACGACCGGCAGGCCCGCCGCATCAAAACGGACCCGGCCCTCTGCAAGGGCTGCGGCCTCTGCGCGGCCACCTGCCCCAAGGAGGGCGTCAACATCTACGGCTTCACCCCAGCCCAGATCCGGGCACAGATAGACGCCGCTCTCCTGTTCAATTGAGCAAAACCGTCCATCGTGTCCCTGGGTCGTTTATGTCGTTTTGGTCCTTTTAACCAATGAAAAAAAGGAGAACCCCCATAATGCCACAACCCTTCGAACCCGTCATCATCGGCTTCCTCTGCAACTGGTGCGCGTATGCCGGCGCCGACCTCGCCGGTGTCTCACGCCTTCAGTACCCCCCGAACATGCGGGCCGTTCGGGTCATGTGCTCCGGCATGGTCCACCCCGAATTCGTGGTGGACGCGCTCATAAAAGGCGCAGACGGCGCCATCGTCATGGGCTGACACCTGGGCGAATGCCATTACCTGGAAGGTAATCACAAAGCATTGGCCCGCGCGGACGCGATCCGCATCTCTTTGGAAACCCTCGGCATGGACCCGGAGCGGTTTGCCATCGAATGGGTCTCATCGGCCGAGGCCCCGAGATTTGCGGAAGTCGTCACCGCATTCACGGAAAAGATCCGATCCCTCGGCCCCAACCCCCTGAAACAGGAAAACGCCGCATAAAGGAGGGCATTATATGGCCATTGAAATCGGCAGAGTCAAAGAGAAGAGCATCTTCAAAGACCGGATCATGTCTCTTCTGCCCGACGGCGGCAATCTGAATGCCTGCCTCACCTGCGGTGCTTGCAGCTCCGGCTGCCCCGCAACGGGCCTGGAGAACATGGACCCGAGAAAATTCCTCCGCATGGCGGCCCTCGGCATGGACGAGGAGATTTTGAACACAGACTGGGCCTGGATGTGTACAGGATGCCAGCGGTGCATCCATGTCTGCCCCATGCGGATCGACATCCCCGCGCTCATCTTCCAGGTGCGCAAGAGCTGGCCCCGGGAAAAACGGCCCAAGGGCATCCGGGGCTCATGCGACTTAGCACTCAAGCATGACACCTGCAGCGCGATGGGCACATCCGAAGAGGACTGGCACTTTGTGGTGGAAGATGTTGCCGCAGAGGTCCGGGAGACTCAGGAGGGCTTCGAGGACCTGGTCGCGCCCATGGACAAGAGAGGCGCAACCTTCTTTTTGAACCAGAACTCCAGAGAGCCGGTCACAGAGCCCGAGGAGATGATCCCCCTCTGGAAGATCCTCCAGAAGGTCGGCGCGAACTGGACCTACGGCTCCAAAGGATGGGCCGCGGAGAACTACTGCATGTTCCTCGCGGACGACGAAGGGTGGGAGCGGATCATCCGCACCAAGGTGGATGCGGTCGAAGAGCTGGGCTGCAAGGTCTGGCTCAACACCGAGTGAGGGCACGAGTTCTTTGCAGTCCGGGCCGGACTGAAAAAGTACAACATCCCCCACAACTTCGAAATCGAAAGCATCATCCCATACTACGCGAAATGGATCAGAGAGGGCAAACTCCCGGTCAAATCCGACTGGAACAAGGACCTGAAGATCAAGTTCACGGTCCAGGACCCCTGCCAACTGGTGCGGAAAAGCCTGGGCGACCCCGTGGCCGAGGAACTGCGCTTCGTGGTCAGGTCCGTGGTCGGCGAGGAGAACTTCGTGGACATGCTCCCCAACCGCTCCAACAACTTCTGCTGCGGGGGCGGCGGCGGATTCCTCCAGTCGGGGCTGGCCGATGCCCGCCGGGCCTACGGCAAAACCAAGTTCAACCAGATCAAAGCCACCAATGCTGCCTACTGCATCACCCCGTGCCACAACTGCCACGCGCAGATCCACGACCTGAGCGAGCACTATGAAGGCGGATATCAGACGGTCCACCTCTGGACCCTGATCTGCCTCTCTTTAGGCATACTGGGGGAAAACGAACGGGAGTACCTCGGCTCCGATCTGGCCCAAGTGGGCCTCTAACCCAAAGGAGACGGATGATGAAGACATTTTTCAACCTGATGCAGGAGGTCCAGAAGCCGGGATTCTGCCACCACTGCGGCGGCTGCGTCTCCTTCTGCACCGCCATCAACTACGGTGCGCTGGAGATGGACGGGACCGGCAGACCCCGGTACAAGGACATGGAGAAGTGCATCGAGTGCGGCATCTGCTACGCGATTTGCCCCGAGATCGGGGAGCTGGACCAGGAGATCCGGCGCCAGGCTGCATGGAGCATGCCCTTAGGCCGGGTGATCGAGACCACCGTTGCCCGGGCAACGGATTCGAAGATCCGGGAAAACGCGACCGACGGCGGCGCGGTCACGGCCCTGCTGACCCACCTGATGGAGATCGGCCGCATCGACGGCGCGATCGTCAGCCGCCCCGTGGGAATGTTCCACCGGGAGCCTGCCCTGGCCACCACCAGAGAGGAGATCATCGAGGCCGGGGGCTTTCACTTCGACACCTCCCACGGCATGCATCTCTACAGCGACACCTACTCCACCTACTCCCCCTCCATCCAGGAGCTGGCTCCGGTCATTCGCCGGGGCCTGCGCCGGGTGGCCTTTGTGGGCACGCCGTGCCAGATCGAGACCATCCGGAAGATGGAGGCGATGGGCATCGTCCCCTCGGACAGCATCCAGTTCCACCTGGGCCTCTTCTGTACCGGCAACTTCACCTTTCAGGAGACCCAGCGGAAAAAGCTGGAGGAGATGGGCGGATTCAAATGGGAGGACGTTGACAAGGTCAATGTGAAAGAGACTTTGATGATCCACCTGAAGAACGGCGAGAACCGCAGCATCGACCTGGACGACCTCGACTTCATGAAGCGGTACGCGTGCCGGTACTGCGATGATTATTCCGCGGAGTTCGCGGACATCTCCTTTGGCGGCATCGGCGCAGAAGAAGGGTGGACCACGGTGCTGATCCGAACCCCGTTGGGCCGCGCGATCATCGCGGATGCCCGGGGCAATGATATCGAGGAGCTGACCCACAAGGAGAGCCCCAAATTCGCATCCGATGCCATGAGCACTGTCCGGAAGTGGTCCGCCAAAAAGAAGAAGGCGGCCCGGGAGAACCGGCGGCAGCTCGGCAAATCGCACAGTTTCAGTCATCAATAGGAGGAGGAGTTTATGGCGGCAAGAGTTGCCGAAGAATGGTTGAATGCCTGCTCCGGGTGCGAGATCTCCCTGGTGGATATGGGAGAGCGCCTGCTGGACGTACTCCAACTGGTGGATTTCGTTCACATCCCGGTGCTGATGGATCATAAATATTACGGACAGTTGGGAGACGGCCGGCATCTTTCGATTCCCGAGGCCGATGTCGGCATCATCTCCGGCTCGGTCCGGAACACCGAGCATCTGGAGGTGGCCCATGAGATGCGCAAACAGTGCAAGTTGATCATCGCGATCGGAACCTGCGCGACCCACGGCGGGATTCCCGCGCTGGTCAACACCTTCACCAACGACGAGATCATGGGCCGGTACTACTCCACCGAAACCACGGACCGGCCCGATGATTTTCCCTCCCAGGGACTGCCGGAGCTGCTGGACCGGTGTTACGCGCTGGACGAGAAGATCCCGGTAGATGTCTATCTCCCCGGATGCCCGCCCCACTCGGACCAGGTCTTTGCCGCGCTGGCCGGCTTGCTCACGGGCCAGCCGGCCGCGCTTCCCGACAGAAGCGTCTGCGACACCTGCCCAACGATCCGGGAGGGCAAGGGCCAGGTAAAGAAGCTGCGCCGCTTTCTCCAGTCTCCCCAGTACAGGAGCGACGAGCCCCTTGACCGGATGCGCTGCCTTCTGGAGCAGGGGGTCCTCTGCATGGGCCCCGTAACCAGGGCCGGCTGCGGCGGCGACAAGATCGACCCCCGGTGCATCTCGGCCCGGGTCCCCTGCCGGGGCTGCTACGGCCCGGTGAAGCAGAACGGAAACCAGATGCTCGGCATGCTCAACGCGCTGGCATCCAACGGCATCGATGTGAAGAGCCTTCCGGAGATCCCATCGCTGCTGAGATTTTCAGGCGCGCACGGACGGCTGCGTCCTGCGCACAAAAAGGAGAATTGAAATCTATGGCCCGAACCATCAACATCTCCCCCATCACACGGATCGAGGGGCACGCGGCCATCAAGATCCAACTGGATGACGACGGCAATGTGGCCGACAGCAAGGTCCACTTCATGTCATTGCGGGGGTTTGAAAAATTTGTGGAAGGAAAACCGGCCGAGGAGCTGCCCCGGATCGTCAACCGGATCTGCGGCATCTGCCCCTGGCACCATCACCTGGCATCCAACAAGGCCGTGGACGGCTGCTTCGGCGTAACGCCGCCCCGGGCCGGTCAGAAGCTGCGGGAGCTGATGCAGACCATCGCGCACGCGGAAGACAAGCTGCTCCACTTCTTCTTTCTCGCGGCGGCCGATTTCGTCATCGGCCCTGATGCGGATTACGCAGCCCGGAACGTCATCGGGATCGCGAAGGCCAACCCGGAGCTGGCCGGGAAAGTGGTCAAGATGCGCCAGATGGCCAAGATGATTCTGGAGAAGTTCGCGGGAAAGGCGATCCATCCGGTGGCCGGCGTGGTCGGCGGATTTGCCAAGCCCCTGCTCGAGGCCGATCGGAAGGAGATCCTAGCCCAGATGGAGGAGCTGCTCGAGTTTGCGCTCTTCACCATCGAATTTGCCAAGACCCAGGTCTTTCCCAATTACCTGGACGCGGTACAGACCATCGGCGTCATCAACACCGGCTTCATCGGCACGGTGCATGATGACGGATCATTGAACCTGTATCACGGCAAGATCCGGATGATGAAGCCGGACTCCACATATACCGACTTCGACCCGGCCGATTATACCGACTACATCGGCGAGCATGTGGAGCCCTACTCCTTCGGCAAGATGCCGTATGCCAGATTCTGGAACGAAGGCTTCTCCCTGGATCTGGACGCGCCCAAGGGGATCTACCGCTCCAACTGTCTGGCCCGGATCAACGTGGCCGACAGGATCTCAACGCCAAAGGCCCAGGCCGAGCTGGAGGAGTTCCGGGAGAAGTTCGGTCGGCCGGCACAGGCCACCTTATTGTATCATTGGGCCCGCCTCATCGAGGAGGTCTATGCCTGCGAGCACGCGATCGAGCTGCTCAATGACCCGGAGATCACGGACCCGAACATCCGGGTCCCCGCAGAGCCCAAGGCGGGCCGGGGCGTCGGCTGCGTGGAGGCCCCCCGCGGCACCCTGATCCACGACTACTCCACCGACGAAAACGGCCTCATCACCCGGGCCAACATGATCGTGGGAACCACCCACAATCTCGGCCCCATCAACATGAGCGTCCACCAGGCCGCGAAGACCCTGATTCATGACGGCCATGTGGATGAAGGGATACTAAACCGGGTGGAGATGGCGGTGCGCGCCTACGACCCATGAGTCTCCTGCGCCACCCACCGCCTGGACGGCGGTAACGGAATCTCCATCTCGGTCGTGAACGCGAAGAACAGAGTGGTTGTGAAACGGTAGGTAGGTTGCTCTAAAAAAGTGAAGCGGGAGACCCACTTTGGGGGAATCCCGCTTCATTTGTTATTCACCGATGCAGTTTCGCATCGGCTACCATATGGATGATTTTTACCTTATGAGTTCTGGCGTCTTCTGTAGAGCGCCAGTCCGGCCAGACCCATTCCGAGAAGAATAATGGTTGCGGGCTCGGGAACCGGTGCGGCAGCAGCAGCGGCAGTACCGGAATAGGTAAGAGTGTTTTCCGGCTTTATTCCATTTTCAATTGCATCTATGACTACAGCATTGCCGAATTGTGTGCTGAACTGAATAGATCCCTCGGTCCTATTGATAAAGCCATCTGCAATCGTCGAGGAGCCCATTATGTAACTGTCATCGGCAACAATATTTGTCAGATTTGCATTGAAATAGGGATTGATATGGCCGATTTGCCCAAAAATTATTAATTTGTCTACAAAAAGATCTCCATAAAAGATGCGATCACCTGTGTGGTCGAAAAGTTCAAGCTGGTATCCATCATCTAAAAAGGAGTAGTACTCCCCGGATACGTAATCGCTTGGATCAAGAATCAGATCTGAAAATTCGATATATTCTTCATTATCGCGATCACCATATGGTGGGAGCGCTCCTCCTGTATCATTGAAGAGGGCATCGTCTGCCGTATTGAAAGTCGGTATAAAGCCTCTTTCGAATACCAATGTTTCAGCGAATTCGTCGCCACCTCCATTATTCGCAAAATTTATGACACCGCCGAAATCGAAGTTATGGATTGCCAATGCATTTCCGTAGATTAAAAAGACGGACAATAGACCTATAACCGATATTGTAATAATTTTTTTCATTTTTATGCCTTTTCTTATTCTTTACGTTAATTCCGATTTTGCTTTCTTTTCCATAGACTGATTCTATTTATTTCACATTCATAAAATCACCTCCTTACTGCCGAATATTAAGCTATTGCCAAAATTCTTCCGCTCTTCCTATTTTCTTTCAGATTTTGGATTGAAATACATATCTCTTCCAATGGATGCCGCAAATAATAGTGAGAATCCCACAATAAGCATTGCGACAGGTTCTGAAGAATCCAACATCCCACTGGAAAGCTTCCATCCAAAATCTGAAAGAATACTCTGAGCAAGCGAGGTCTTTACAATTGTAAGACTGAATCCGATTGCCAGAATGAAAAGCTTTATATAAATTTTAATCTGAGGTTTCTTCATTAGCGTTATCTCCTTTTCCTTTTTACCGTCCGGTTCTTTTTCCCGGGCAGTGACTTATAAAGTAATCTTACCAGTTGTCAGATACTATGGGGTGTCACCCTACTTCACGAGCAGGATAGGATGCAATAGGCAGAATTATAATCAGCAATGATAAATATTTTATAAATATAAGTTTTAATGATAGATCCTATTCGTAAATTATATACTGTCGGGAATATGGTTAAAATAAAAATGTACATTCCATTTATCAATATGGGTATTTTACCCGATGTTCTTTTTCTTTTAGAAGATATATTATGTTTTTTATAATATTCGGGGTAGGTTTTTGTAAGATGCTTTTACAGGCCATACAAACATGAGGTATTAAAAATGATAAAATATATAAATTACAAAAAGAATATTCTGATAAAGGCTGGTTTCTGCTTTATTCTTTTCTTTTTCGTATCCAGTCATTTTCAAATTGGAGGATTCTTTAACCTGTTCATCTCTGACATTCTCCAAAATGACATATATCTATTTTCGATTTTCGCAATTTTTTGTTATGCTGTTCTATTCTCGCTGTTGTTTTATGGAAGAGTGAATACAAGGGAAAGAAAAGCGCCAGGAAAGCTTTCCATCAAAGATGAAGCTGCGGATATAATGACCCAAAAATCCCTTTGGGAAAGAAACTGGCAGCTTGATCAGATTATTGAAAATGCGCCATTTCCGATAATGGTATTTGCAGAGGATGGAGAGATCCAGACGATCAACAAAATGTGGACAGAGTTGTCCGGATACGATCTCGATGGTATCCCCACCTATCATGAATGGGCCGCAAGAGCATTTTCAGAAAGCCCCGAGGATGTTGAAAATCATATCGACGCCATACTGGACGCGGATGAATGCCTTAAAGAAGGGGTTTTACAGGTTCGTACTGCATCAAAAAGGATTCGTTACTGGGAATTATCCGCGCTCTCTTTGGGAAAACTCCCCGATGAAAGAAGACTGGGCGCGATCATGGCTGTGGACATTACATGTGGAAAAAAATCGGAAGCAAAAATCCAAAATCTGACAAATTTTCCAAAAGAGAATCCAAATCCGATGCTGCAGTCCACGCTGGATGGAAGGCTTCTCTATTCCAATCCCGCGGCCTCTGATTTACTTCGCCAGTGGGGTACTCAAGTAGGAGATATGCTGCCCCTGTACTGGTATCAAAAACTGATCGATTATTTTCTTTGCGGATTCACTCCCGAAGCAAAGCTGAAAATCGGAAAGAAAGTATATGCTTTCCAAGTCTCTTCGTTTTCGGATGATAGTTCGCTGTTTATGTATGGCAGGGATATAACCGAGCAAGTCGGCTACGAGGAAGAGCTGAAACTCTGCGCCAACGTCTATGAAAATGTCGCTGAAGGAATCATCATCACTGATAAAAAAGGAATTATTCAGCAGGTTAATCCGGCCTTTACGAAGATCACCGGCTATCTGCCTGAAGAGGTGATCGGCCATACCCCCGAACTGCTAAAATCCGGAAAGCATGAGGCATCTTTCTTCGAGAGTATCTGGGATACGGTAAACTATGAAGGAGTATGGATCGGTGAGGTCTGGAACCGACGCAAAAACGGCGAATCTTATCCCCAAAGAACCTCCATCACCGCCATCTCCGATAAAAATGGCGAAGCCACCCATTTTGTCGAGATTTTTCATGATATATCGGATGCCAAAA
The DNA here is from genome assembly GCA_011390345.1 of Desulfobacteraceae bacterium. Taxonomy (GTDB): domain Bacteria; phylum Desulfobacterota; class Desulfobacteria; order Desulfobacterales; family JAABSP01; genus JAABSP01. The sequence goes on along the minus strand of JAABSP010000005.1, from coordinate 90,581 downwards.
GGATCGAGGCGGATTTAAAAGATCAAGCGTACCATGACGATCTTACGGGTCTATACAATCGAAATCTCTTTGATGACCGGCTGGAAAAAGCTATTTCCCATGCCAAGCGGAAAGATGAAAAATTATCTCTGCTTTTTCTGGATCTGGACAATTTTAAATCGATCAATGATACAATGGGGCACCATATCGGAGATCAGTTGCTGAAAGAGGTAGCGGATCGGCTGAAATCATCCTGCAGGGATGAGGATACCATTGCCAGAATCGGCGGCGATGAGTTTGCCCTGATCCTTCCGGAGATCCAAAACGGATGGCAGGATGCCATCGATGTGGCCAGGCGCATCATCCAATCTATTGGGGAATCGATCCAATTGGAAGGGAATACGGTTCAAACCAGCACCAGCATCGGTATCGCGATCTATCCTACAGATACAGACAATTCTGCTGATCTGAAAAGATATGCCGATATCGCCATGTATCGGGCCAAGGATAGCGGAAAAAACACATATGAACTCTACACGGATAAGTTGGGAGAGGTTTTTGAGAATAAGCTGAAAATCGAGGAGAGTCTTCGCGGGGCTTTGGAAAAAGAGCAGTTTTATCTTCACTACCAGCCCATCATTGATATCCACAGCGGCCGCATTGTCGGAAATGAAGCCTTTATCCGATGGGAGAAGTCGCCGGGAAATCTCATTCTGCCAGGACAGTTCATCTCGCTGACGGAGAAGCTGGATCTGATCTCAAAGATCAGCCGCTGGGTTCTATATAAAGCCTGCATTCAGACCCTCCGCTGGCAGCGGCATGGATATGAGGATCTCTATGTCTCGGTCAATCTATCTTCAAAACAGTTAATCAGCGAAAATATTGTAGATATAGTACGGGAGGTGCTCAGGGATACAGGTTTTGACGGGGAAAAACTGATCCTGGATATTACAGAAGATGTGCTGGTGAATAATCCTGATGCTGCAGCGTCGGTTCTCGGAAAGATCAAGGCCCTTGGGGTAAAGATCGCGCTGGACGATTATGGAACCGGCGCGCTTCCCCTGAACCTTCTGAAAAAGGTGCCGCTCGATTTCATCAAGATCGACTGCTCTTTGATCCACAACATTTACAATAATGATGACAGCGCCATTGTAAAATCGATCATCGATCTCAGCCGGAATTTGAAGATCAAGACGATCGCTGAATGTGTGGAGCAGAAGGATCAGTTCATCTTCCTCAAAAAAAACAGGTGTCATGAAGTACAGGGAAATTTTATCTGTGAACCGTCTGCTGCAGATGAACTCGATTTCAGCCTTTGGAAAGGACGGCCGAGACCCTCCAGGAAGGGAAAGAGACATTGGCAAAACGCGTCGCAATCAACGGGCTTTGCCGGATCGGCAAGGCAGTCATGAAAATCGTGCTGGATACGCCGGGAATGGCCATAGAGAAGCCGGGGGGGCTATGAGGCGTTTCCGGATAGAGATAGGCCGAAGCCCCGGCCTCCATCATCCGCTTTCGAATCTGTCAACGGATAATCTGGCAAAAGCCCCTTTATCTCCTATTTTTCTGCCCCAGAGCCTCCCGCACTTTTTGCAGCAGTTGGGCTCGGTTAAAGGGTTTTTGAAGGATCTCATGGGGCTGGTCCGAGAATATCTTCGGCAGCAGCCCCCGGCTGTAACCGGTCATGAAGATCACCGGCATGTCGGGATAGAGGAATTTGATCTTTGCATGAACCAGATGCCCTCCGGCCTTTGGCATGATGACATCCACCAGAACGAGATCGATTTCATCGCCGCTCTCTTGGATGATCTCCATCGCGGCTTCGCCGTCCGAAGCGGTCAAGATACGGTAGCCGGCCCTTGAGAGAATCAGCTCTGAAAGTTTGCGCACCTTCTCCTCATCTTCTGCCACAAGGATCGTCTCCTCTCCGGAAAAATCAGCCGAATCCGGGGCATTTGGCTTCGGGGCCTCATCCTCACCCTCTGCACCGGCCAATGCCGGCAGATAGATCCGGAAGACGCTTCCCTGCTCCGGCTCGCTGTAGATATGGATCATGCCGTTGTGTGCCTTGACGATGCCGTAGGCCGCAGAGAGACCCAAACCGGTTCCTTTGCCCACCTCCTTGGTGGTGAAGAAGGGTTCGAAGACTTTCTCCTGGATCTCGAGTGTCATCCCGGTTCCGGTGTCGGAGACGACGAGGCAGACATATTCTCCGGGGCTGGACAAGGGATGGTGATGGCAGAACCCCTCATCCACGGTGAAGTTTTCGGTCTCGATGACGATTTTTCCCCCTTCGGGCATCGCGTCTCTGGCATTGACGCAGAGGTTGATCAGCACCTGTTCGAACTGGGCCGGGTCTCCGAGGATCTGTTTCAGGTCATAACCGGGATGGTACTCCAGATGGATATGCTCGCCGATCACCCGGCGCAGCATTTTCAACAGTCCGCCGATCAGTTCGTTGATGTCGAGCACTTTGGCCTGCATCGACTCTTTCCGGCTGAAGAGGAGGAGCTGGCGCACCAGGGTGGCGGCCTGTTCGGCTGCAGAGATGATGTTTCGGATGTTGTCGGCCAGCCGATCGTCTCCTTTGGCCTGCATCTCCGCGATTTCCGCATATCCGGAGATCACATAGAGCAGGTTGTTGAAATCGTGGGCCACGCCCCCGGCCAGTTGGCCTACGGTCTCCATCTTCTGTGCCTGGCGCAGTTGGGCCTCGATCTTTGCGATCTCCTCCTCGGCCTTTCGCTGTTCGGTGATGTCGAGAAAGACCACGATACCCGCGGTCACCTCCCCTTTTTCATCGAAAATGGGCCCTGCATTGGCCACAACGATCCGCTCTTTGCCGTCCACTCTTTGAATGATCATCTCTCTGCTGCAGGTCTCTTTATATTTGTAGGCTCTGACAAGCGGGAGATCATCTTTGGTACAGGATTTTCCATTGGGATAGAGGGCTTTCCAGCTCCTGTTGTAAAATTCAATATCCCTCTTGTGGAATCTGTCGAAGGCTTCATCCTCTGCGATTTCAACGCCATGGGTCATCAGCCCGGCTCGGTTGACATACCGAATATTCCCCTCGGGCGCATCCGCGATGACGATGCCGGCCTGGCTTTGATCCAGCGCTGCGCCCAGAATGGCCTGGCTCTCCCGCAGGGCTGCCTCCATGCGTTTGCGCTCTGTGATGTCGGTCTGAATGGAAATGGAATTGAAGACCCCGCCCTCTGCGTCCCGGGTGTGGCTGGCGCTGAGAAGCACGGTGCGCCGCTCTCCTGACCGGGACATCAGGATCAGTTCCTCTCCCTTGACCTGTCCGTTCCCCTTCCATTCCTCTATAATCTCCATCCGCCGCTTCTGGGATTCGGGCGCATAGATCATCTCGACGGGCTGGCCCATCAGTTCCTCCCGTTCATATCCCAGCACATTCAAGGCGGCCGCGTTGGCCTCGAGAATGCTTCCCTGGTTCGAGACGATGTAGCAGTAGTTGGGGTTGGCCTCGAAGAACCTCCGGAACTTCTCTTCGGCCTTCTCCTTTTCCAGAATCTTTTGCTGCAACTGCTGATTTGCGCCTTGCAGTTCAGCGGTCTTCTCCGCCACCCGTTGATTGAGATGGTTGATGATATCCCCGACTGTTGCAGACATACGGTTGAAGGCAGCGGTAAGGATCTGCCATTCCTGCAGAACAGGTTTGGGAATCTGTGTGCCCGGAGCCATTTTTTTGTCTGCGATGGCCGCCGCTGTATTCTGAATCGTTGTCAGCGGAGCAAAGAAGAGGTATCTGGCCATGAGGAAATAGACCAGATTGAGCAATCCCAGAATCAGCAGCAGGTACACCGACAGATTGAAGGAAAACTTGTTCGCGTTGGTATAGGCATCGGCAAGGGGAATCCGGATAGAGATGGCCTGAACTGAGGGATCATCTAAAGTCCGGCCAAAACTTCTTTTATCTCCGTACCGCTTTACCAGATCTTTTGGGGCATTTTCAGGATCACCGTGGCATCTGAGACATGAACTGTCCATCGATTCTCCCCGGCGCAGCACAACATACCAGGGTTGGCCATCAAAGTCGCGGATCATCGCTTCATCGGTCAATTCCTGGTTTTCCTTGAGCCGTTCCAGAAATGCCAGCTCTTGGGCATCGGCTTCGCTTATGGGACTTCGCGCGTTGACGGCCGCCTCTTTGTAATAGAGCCCCTCCTGATTGAGTTCCTCGAAATAATCATGGATTTTGCGGACCGCATATGTGGAGGACATCCATGTGGGGTCGAAGTACTCTTCGGTGCGGAAGGGCTCTGTCCAGGAGAAGAGCTTCGGCTTCAGGTCATGGGAGAAGTAGGTGTGAATGGCCAGGTTCTGATCTAAAAGCGCCAGGGCTTTGTTCCGGGCTTCGGAGATGGCCTGTTTCCGCATGTGGTGGTTGACCAGAAAGATCACAAAGAACCCGGATATCAGAAAGGAAAAGGTCATGAGCAGCAGAAAAAGGTGCTTGAGTTTTGGGGGATGAGATTTGAAAAAGGTCATCATAACTCCTGCCTAAGAAATTTGCGGTTCTTCGCCCTTTTGTATGGGTAATGGGTTTTATAGATCCCTTTCCCGAGAATCCTCATCATGGCCAAAAAGCTCTAAAGCAAGGCATTTATAACGGTTACAGTTGGTTGTGGTGAACATCTTTAAAATTAGTTTACCCACTCAAAATAGCGAGGAACCAAATTTTGCCTTTGAACCTTTAATTCATACCATTTTTAGATCCATTGATCAAGATCTGATCGCATGTACTGAAAGATTCTTGACTTTTTCGCCCTGTTGGGACATATCAATACTATTGATATCGAAAACGATTGGGTCGTGGGAAAATGACAGGAGATGAAAATGATCGATAAACTGCCAGATCCTCAGTATCTGTTTGACAGCGCCGGGAATAAAGCTTTTGTCGTTTTACGAATAGAAGAATATGAAGAATTGGTTGAAGACCTGCATGATCTTGCCATAATGGCGGAAAGAAGAGACGATGAAAGGATGAGCCTCGAGGCTTTTGAGGAGGGATTGAAAAAGGATGGCCTCCTTTAAGCTCGAAATCCTGAAATCTGCTGACAAAGACATCCGAAAAATTGATAAGAGATACATCAGACCTGTTTTTGATGCCATTAGAGCATTATCTGAAAATCCTTTTCCGCCGCAGTGCAAAAAACTGAAAGGATCAGAATCCAGTTACCGCTTAAGAGTCGGAAGTTATAGAATCCTTTACGAAATTGATTTTCAAGAAAAAATGATTATGGTCTCTCATATTCGGCATCGGCAGGATGGCTACAAAAGATCTTAAAGGTTCTGATTCCCTTTATGCCCTGACCAGTCGCGTCAATTGCTCCACCCACCTCTCAGGGCAACCCTTCAGTTTGTCCCATCTACCCCATGCACCGTAATCTGCGGAAAGGGAATTCCCCATCCGTACTGGTTGCAGGCTTCCACCGTCAGCCGCTGGAGGGCTCTGGCGATCGGGTAATAGTTGGCTGCCGCCTCTCCGGCAAAACCGGCAAAGATCAGGATATCCAGCGAAGAGGCTCCGGCCTCCTTGAACTGCACCAGCAGGCTCACCAGGTGTTCTCCGTATGCCTCTTCCGCCAAGCCCTCTTCGATGACGGCCTTCAGCTTTTCCGGAACCGCATCGGTGATCTCGGCCTGATGCGCGTAGTCGATGCCGAAAACAGTGGAGACCCCGAAATTGTTGATGGAGAGGTTGACCGGGTTTTGATCCATAAACGAAGTCGTGGGGTAGGTCTTGCGGCAGCCCCCCACCACATCCATGGTCACCATCTCCGGAGTCTGCATCAGCACCCTGCCGTAGGTTCCGTCCCCCAGCAGCACATAATCCCCCTCCCGGGTGGGGAACCAGAGTTCTTCGGGGGCACAGGGCCTGGACTGCAGCCCGATGAGGCTCTTGAGGGGAAGGCGGATCAGCCCCCCTTTCAGCTCCGGGTTGATCAGGTTGGTCTGGATGTTGAGCGCATCCACCTGCCACGGAATCCCGTTGTAGATGATCCGCTCCTTCTCCCGCACCGTGCCGATGTTGAGCAGGAGTTTGGACTGCTCCCAGAAGATGGAAAAGGCGTGTCTTGCGGTCCAGGCAACGCCCACCAGCAGGATCAGAGCGATGCTCAACAGCATCCAGTCGCCAAAGGCATAGAGCAGAAAAAGGGCAGCGCCGATGGCCACCATAAAGGTGAAGAACTGATACGCGGTCTGGAAGAGGCGGTTATAGAGGGAGCGGGTTTCGGGCCGTTTTCTGTAGCTGATCCGGTAGACCCGCCAGTAGAGGAACCGGAGCAGCAGAAAGATGGCAAAGAAGGTGACAAGGGCCAGCAGCAGGTTCAGCCCCCGGGTCTGGAAGAATTCCCTTGCGCCGCTCTGCAGGGCTCGAAATAGCGACTGCCGGCTCTCCATCTTCTGGTCGAGCTGGTACTGCAGCCGGGAGATCTGCCTTATGATCTCCTTTTCTCTGTTCTGCCACTCCTCTTCGATCTCAGCCAGATGTGCGGTCAGCGCCCTCTCACCGGCCGTCTCATCGGCCGCCTCCCTTACGCTTTGGATATTGGCAATGGCCGCCTGAACTGCCGGAAGGCTTTTCTCGTAAAAGTCGATCTCCTTCCGGAGCCGTTCGATCTCCCGGGGCCGGCGGGTGACGTTCTTCAGCTCTTCGACCAGGGGGCGGATGATCTCCTGGATCTCCTCCTTGAAGTTGAAGATCCGATCCGTTTCCCCGGAGAAATCGGCTACATCCATGCCAGATGCAATCGATTCGAACTCCCGGAGGTTGGCATCGAGCCGTGCGTTGATCTCCCGGATCTCTTTTGCAAGTTTTTCCTTCCGGTCATCGGTTTCGGCTCTGCGGTACTCGGCCTCCTTCTGCTTCAGCTCGCTCTGCAGCAGCGCGATGGACTGGTTGATCTCCTTGAGGGTCTGGATCGCCTTTTGGGACCGATCGCCCGGTGTCGAAGGCTGTGCCCCAATCGTTGCGGCAAATGCAAGTGAAAAGAGAAGTGCGCAGAGAATGGCCACTGTTGTTCGATGGATTGTAGATTTCATTCCTTTTTCCTGTCTTGTTCTGCGTTTGACATTCGGTTTTTTCGCATATCCTTTATCCTTTCATCCAAGTCTTGTCAACCGTATTTCCTGTTCCAGCAGAATAAGAGAGCGCTTTTAAAAGGTACGAAAATAGGATATATTACATAGGCGATCCGGAACCATTTCCGGCTTGTTTATTGCATGTTTTGAAAAGCGGATGATTTGAAGAGGAGGAGCATAAACCTTACATCACAGGGCTCCGCGAAGGATCGTTTTTTAAAACCGAAGAAAGAGGATGGTAACCCAATGGACTTTCTCTACACCGTTTTCCCCATTTCCGGCGTCAGCACCTGGATCTTTCTGCCGCCTCTGGTGGCATTCGTCATCTCCTTTTTCACTTCAATGGCCGGGGTCTCGGGCGCGTTCATCCTGCTCCCCTTTCAGGTGAGCGTACTCGGATACACCTCGCCCTCGGTCAGCGCGACCAATCAGCTCTACAACATCGTGGCCATCCCCAGCGGGGTCTGGCGGTATCTCAAAGAAGGGCGCATGGTCTGGCCCCTCACCTGGGCCGTGATCATCGGCACGCTCCCCGGGGTCTTTATCGGCGCATGGGTTCGGATTCAGTATCTGCCGGACCCGAAGAGCTTCAAGTTCTTTGCCGGATTCGTGCTGCTCTATATAGGATTCCGGCTCCTGTCCGACATTTTGAAAAACAAGACCAAAAAGGCATCGGCCCAAAAGAATGGAAGCGCGGGATCAGCCCCCGATTTTGTGGTCAGCAGCCCCCAGTTTTCCCTTTCCCGGGTGGAATTCGAATTCGCGGGAGATTACTATTCCTGCTCTACAGCCGGAATCTTCATCCTCTGTTTCATTGTGGGCATCGCCGGCGGCATCTACGGCATCGGCGGCGGGGCCATCATTGCGCCCTTTTTTGTGACCTTCTTTCATCTTCCGGTCTATACCGTCTCGGGCGCGGCCCTGATGGGAACCTTTGTCACCTCTGTGGCCGGGGTGATCTTTTACCAGCTCCTTCAGGGACTCTATCCGGAGATGTCGGTTTCCCCTGACTGGTATCTCGGATTTCTTCTGGGGGCCGGCGGCTTTGCGGGGATCTATCTCGGCGCGAGGTTGCAGCGATATGTCCCGGAACATGTTATCAAGGTCATCCTCTGCATCTGCGTGCTTTTTGTGGCGGGAAAATATATCCTCAATTTCTTCATCTGAAAGAAGGAGCGGTTTGTTGTTCCATTCCTCGTTGAAGAACAAGATATTTCTGGTGATCCTCTTTCCGTCGGTGCTGCTGCTTTTCGTCATCTACCTCGACTATCAGAACCTGAGTGCCCTGGGCCAGAGCGCGGAGACGATCCTGTCGAAAAACTACAAGAGCATTCAGGCGGCCCAAGGCATCCGGCAGATCCTGGAGCGGGAGCGGAACCGGATACTGACAGCGCTCTTTCATGAGCCGGCCCCGGAATTGAACGGAGAGGCGCTGCTACAGGAGGTCTTCCGCCTGCTGACCTTCTGCCGGGAGAACATCACCGAGCCCGGAGAAGAGGCGGTCATCGATTCCCTTTTTGCCCATTACGAGGCTTTTCTCCCCCTCTACCGAAATCTGACGGCCGAAGATGCCCTGAACCGGACTCAGATTCCGCCCAAGCGCCATTATGATTTCATCGCCCGCACCGCTCTTTTCCTCTCGGATCTCAACGATCTGATCCAGATCAACGAGCACGCGATGGAACGTGCCGAGAACGAGACCCAGGCCCTGGCCGCCAAAGCCATGCGCTACTCCCTGACCCTGCTGGCCCTGGCTATCCTCTTCACCCTGATCTTCAGCCATCTGCTCGCGGCCCGGATCGCAAAGCCCCTGGTGGAGTTGGCCGGAACCCTTGCCCAAGTCCGGGAGGGGAGCGCTTCTTATCCGAAAATCCCTGTCACCACGGAGGATGAGATTGGATTTCTCACAGCCGAGTTCAACCGGCTCTTCGAACGCCTCAAGGTCTACGATCAGATCAGCGCGGATGAGCTGACGGCCCAGAAACTGAAAGTCCGTCAGGCGGAAAAGGCAAAGGCCCGATTCATCGCAGACCTCTCCCACCAGCTCAAGACCCCCATGACCTCGCTCTCCATGAGCATCGGCATTCTCGCGGAAAAAGGGGACCGCCTCCCGGCCGAAAAGCGAAGCCGCCTGCTGACGACCGCAAGGGATGACTGCATGCGCCTTTCGAGCCTCATCAACGAGCTGGTGAACATCGCGCGGCTCGAGGGTATGCTCGAACCGAGGCGCCGGGAGCAGCTTCATCTGGATCATTTTTTAAAGGAGTGCCTAAGACCCCTGCTGCCCCAGGCCGAAGAGAAGAAGATCCGGATTGAAACGGAGATCGAACCTGATCTTCCGGAAGTCCTGGTCGATTCCCTGCGCTTTCCGTGGGTGATCACCAACCTCGTGGGCAATGCCATCCGCTACTCGGCCCCCGGCGGAACGGTTCACCTCCGGGTCTCGCGCAAGGGGAACCGCTTCTATTTCCAGTGTGCGGATCAGGGCGCGGGGATCGAGGAGAAATATCTCCCCCGGATCTTCGACCGGTACACCCAGTTCTCCCGGAGAGAGGAGAGCGGAACCATCGGCCTGGGGCTGGCCATCGTCCGGGAGATCATCGAAGATCACGGCGGCGACATCCGGGTGGAGAGCAGAATCGGCAGGGGCACCACCTTCACGTTCTGGATACCCATGGAAAGCGAGGCTTCCGGTGAAAACGGTTCTTCTCATCGATGACGATAAAAACATCCTGACCACACTCGAGATCCATCTGGAGGAGATGGGACTGGCGGTGATCACCGCACAGAGTGGGGAAGAAGGCGTCCAAGCCTTTGCCGAACATCGGCCCGATATCGTCTTTCTGGATTTGAAACTGCCCGACACCGACGGCCTTTCAGTGCTGGAGGCGATCATGGCCGCACAGATCCGGACATATGTGGTGATCGTCACCGCATACGCGGCCATCGACACCGCGGTCAAGGCCATCAAGATGGGCGCTTTCGAGTATCTGGCAAAACCCTTCACCCCGGACAGGATCACCCATCTGGTCCGGATGATCGAGCGGGTCCACAGCCTGGAGTCGGAGGTGAAGAGCCTTCGGGATCAGGTGCGGGGAATCGTCCGGGAGGGGGATTTTCTCACCCGGAGCAAGAAGATGCACGGGATCTTAAAGACGGCCCGCCAGGTGGCCGATTCCACCGCGAACATCCTCATCAGTGGGGAGAGCGGAACCGGAAAAGGGGTCATCGCCCGCCTGATCCATGACTGGAGCCCGGCAAAAGCGGGGCCCTTTATCACGGTCGACTGCACCGGCCTCCATGAAAATCTGCTTGAGAGCGATCTCTTCGGCCATGTAAAAGGGGCATTTACCGGGGCCATAAAGGAGAAGACCGGGAAGCTGGAGCTGGCCAACAACGGAACCGTCTTTTTAGATGAGGTCTCGGAGCTGACCCAGCCCATCCAGGCAAAGCTGCTCCATTTTCTCCAGCACCGGGAGTTTGAAAAACTGGGGGACCCGAGGCCGATCCAGGTCAGTGTCCGGGTGATCGCGGCCACCAACCGGAACCTGGAGGAGATGGTCAAGGAGAACCTCTTCCGGCAGGATCTCTTCTTCCGGCTCAATGTGGTGGAGATATTCATGCCGCGGCTGCGGGAGCGGCCCGAAGACATCCCTTTGATTGCAGAGCACTACCTGAAAAAGTTCGCCCGGGAAAACAGCCGGCCCGTCCGAAAGATAGATGAAGAGACCCTCCGGCTACTCCAGTCCCATACCTGGCCCGGCAATGTCCGGGAGCTGATCAACAGCATCGAACGGGGAACAGTGCTGTCCCGGAAGGATCGCCTCACCCCGGAGGATCTGCCGCCCCATATCCGGGACCAGATCCCGGGACAGGAGAGGGATGAAGATCTCGTGAGCCTTTCGGAGATGGAGAAGATCCACATCCGGAAGGTGCTGGCCCGCGCGGAATCTTTAGAGGCCGCGGCCCGGATCCTCGGCATCGACCCGGCCACCCTCTGGCGGAAGCGGAAGAAGTACCAGATCGACTGATCATATTGAATTCTGCAACGCTGATTCTTGCAATTTGCAAGGAAAGAGCGCTTCTTTCCCCCCGTTTCCCCCTGATCTTTTTCTAACCTGTTGAAAATAATAAAAAATAGCATTCTGGTATCAAACCTGCAATCCCCAGTGGCGAACCGACTTGAAGAAAGGGGTTGCCATGCAGGAAAGAAAGAACGGATATAAAAAAGTACTCGGCTGTTATCCCGGAAATCCGGGAAACCGGCTCCTGCCGGCCGGGGTGCGGTGGATGCCGGGGCCCATCCGGTGTCTCGATGCGGCAACGGAATCGGATTACGATCTTATCCTGGTCTCCTTTTCCAATGCGGATGCGCGGATGCAGAATGCGCTTGTGGAACTCTGCCGGACACTCAAGCGAAACCTCCATTCAAAGGATACAAAGATCCTTGCGGTGGTGCCCTCAGGCCATCGGGACATAGTGCAGCGGATCGCGGAGGGCGGTATCGACTACATCCGTATCAGTGAGATGAAATCGAACAACGGCTTCTTCTCTCAATTCAGCGAGCGGATCGAGGCCCTGGGGCCAGATGACCGCTCTGAAAACGTATTTGCCCGGGTCTGCCCCTATATCACCTTCCGGGCAACGGGCCGGAAACAGGGATTTGTCACCTGCGGCGCATACCGAAACCGTCTTGTATTGGGCCGCGGCCGCCTGAAGGAGATCTGCGAGGCGGGCCGGTTCGGGGTCTGCGAATATTTCAAAGATCCCAAACCCCTTGAGAAGAGGAGGGAAATTGCCGGGTAAATGGATCGCGGACCGGTTCCGCAGAATCCGGGTGACGACGCTGCTGCTGGCCAGCTACCTCACGGCCATCGGGCTGGGAACCCTGTTGCTGATGCTGCCCCCGGCCACGGTCTCCGGGGCCATCTCCTTTATCGACGCGCTCTTCACCGCAACCTCTGCGGTCTGCGTTACCGGACTGATCGTGGTGGACACCGGCAGCTATTTCACCCCATTGGGCCAGCTCGTCATCCTGACGCTGATCCAGCTCGGGGGGCTGGGGATCATGACCGTTACCGTTGCCGGATTCCTTCTCATGGGAAGGGTCATCTCCTTCAAGCAGCGGCTGGCCATGCAGGATGTCTTCGCGCACACCCCCATGGCCGATATCCATTCGCTGCTCATCTCCATCCTCTGTTTCACAATCCTGATGGAGGGGATCGGAGTCCTGCTGCTCTTTTTGGGCTGGGCCGGGGAGTATCCCTGGGGAGAGGCGCTCTATATGGCCATCTTCCATTCCATCTCTGCATTTTGCAATGCCGGGTTTGCCCTTTTTCCGGACAGCTTCATCCGGTATCAGGAGAGCCTTCTCTTCAACCTCACCCTTTCGGGCCTGATCATCTTCGGCGGCATCGGCTTTCCCGTGGTCTACGATCTCATCAAGGTGGGATTCAGATCCAACGGAAAGCGCCTGCGCCTTTCGGTGCAGACCCGGACAGTTCTCATCACCACATTTCTGCTCATCATTGCAGGAATGGCTGTCTTCTGGATCGAAGAGTACGGACTCACCCTGGGCAGCGAGAACCGGGGAACCAAGGGCCTTATCGCTTTTTTCCAGTCCGTCACCTGCCGGACAGCGGGGTTCAATACGGTTGACATCGCGACCCTGGGAGATGCCACCCTTGCGTTCATGCTCTTTCTGATGTTCTTCGGCGCATCTCCGGGCTCCTGCGGCGGCGGAACAAAGACCACGACCCTTGCGGTTCTCTCTTCCTTTGCCTGGAGCCGGATGCGCCATCGCTGCCGGGTCAATCTATTCCGGAGAAGCGTTCCCGAAGATACCATCTCAAAGAGCGCGGCCCTGGTGGTGATCTCCATCGGCCTCATCGGCGTCATCTTCTTTCTTGTGCTGCTGACCCTCCCCCCGGACTGGCTCCATTCCGCAGGCCATGACCGCTTTCTGCCCTACCTCTTCGAGGTGGTCTCGGCCTTCGGCACGGTGGGGCTCTCCATGGGCGCCACCAATGAGTTGACGACCGCGGGGAAAGGGCTCATCATCCTGATGATGCTCATCGGACGGGTGGGGGTGCTGACCTTCTCCTATGTGATTGCAGGGCCCCGGAAGGCCAACGGCATCGAATATGCCGAGGAGAACATCATGATCGGATAGTCTGTCCATCTGCAGTTTTTTGAAAAGTAAGGATCAACAGGAGTAAACGATATGAAACGATTTGCCGTCATCGGCCTGGGAAAATTCGGCTTTCATGTGGCAAAAGCCCTCTTTGAGGACGGCCATGAGGTCATGGCCATCGACAACGACCGGCACCGGGTGCAGGCCATCGAGCCCTACTGTAGCGAGGCCATCGTCATGGATGCCACCGACAAGGAGCAGCTCCGTTCTCTGGGTCTGTCGGTGCTGAACAGCGCGGTTGTCAGCACCGGAACCAACATCAGTATCAGCATTCTGATCTGCCTCTATCTGGAGGAGATGGGCGTCAAGAAGATTCTGGCCAAGGCCCTGGACGAGGATCACGGGGTGATTTTAAAGAAAGTGGGGGCCACCGAGATCATCCACCCGGAAAAGGACATGGCCCAGCGGGTGGCCCGGGGCCTTTCAACGCCCAACATCCTAGATTTCGTGCCCCTGGAGGATAACTACACCCTGGTGCAGATCGACCCTCCCCCGCCCTTTATCGGAAAATCGTTAAAGGCCCTCAACCTGCGGGCCAAATACAAGGTCTATGTGATCGGCGTAAAAGAGCTGGTTCCGGAGAAATTCACCCTGATGCCGCCGGCCGATTTCGTGATCAAAGACAGCGATATTCTGCTGATGCTGGGGCAATCGGAGGATATTCGGCGGATTAAGGGGCTGCAATAACGAGAGGAAAAGACGCCAGCAAAAAAGAACCAGCCCCTTTCCCCTAAACTGCAAAGAAAAAGCAAGAGAATTCATGCCTGCCCCTTCCGAGATCAGACCAGATGATGGATTTCCACTTTCCCAATAATCTCGGCAAAATACTCAGCCAGCAGCCGACGATGGCACTGATCCGGCTCATGTTCGCTGCACAAAAAACAATCCCCGGAAAAAAGGGTTTCCGGAAGCCATTCCGATGCCTTCCGTGTTTCCAGCAGCTTCCGATATGCTTTTTCGTACTCGGCCCAGGATATCTCCTTTTTCTTGTACCCCTCCAGCAGCGTCTTTTCGGGCGCGGCATTCTTCAAGTGCAGATAGTCGGCCCCCAGAATCGCTTCCAGGAAATACTTCAGATCCTTCTGCTTGGCAAATCCGGCCAGTTGGGAGGTGACATTGAGGCGGACATCCACGATGCGCCGGACCCTGGCGGATTTCAGCAGGTCGAAGAATTCCTGTGCAGATTTCTGTGTAAAGCCGATGGTGTAGAGTTTAATTGTAGCCATCTTCTGGATTTTCCTCTTCAATATCCGGTTTGGGCGCATACGCGATCTTCCGGGCCTGCATGTCATAGGCTTTCTCTACCGGGTCCATATCGGGTTCAAAAAGAGACATCTGTTTCAGATCATGCATCTGCAGCAAATTTTCCTCCAGCTCTTTCTGCGGTAAAATTTCTCCGTCCTCCAAAATGTGATCGATATCGACCTCTTTCCGCAGTTCCCGGCAGACCAGAATGGCCCGGTGGCATGTCATCGGCTCCTTTTCCGAGCAGAGCAGTGAGACCCGGTATCGCGCCATTCCCTCCCGCAATCGGTTCAGCCCCTCACCGAAGAGCGCTGTCCGCGCAAGCTGAGCATAGCTGACCCTTCCATCCTCATAACAGGCCGGATCTTCGGAGCGGGGCCCCAGCTCTTTTCCCAGATAGACATACTTTAATCCGGCCTTTTTCAGTTCCGGGATCAGGTTCTCCCGGTTGTACTGCGGGTTGTAACGGCTGTAGGGGCTGGAGCGCACATCGCAGATGGCCTCGATGCGGTGTTTTTGAAGGAGTTCGAGAAAATCCTCGATGGGATGGTTGGAATGGCCGATGGTGTAGAGCTTCATGAATCCTCGATCTCTTTGCTGTCCGTTTTCACATCTTCGTACCGCAGAATCCCGGCCGCCAGCTTGTAACAGTAATCCTCGTAGGGCTCGCCCAGGCTGGCGCAGATGTAGACCTTTTCCTCGTGCAGCGGATAGATTCCGAAATCACAGGCCATGAATTCCGCTTCAAAGACCGGGTCGGTCGCCGTCAGCAGATATTCCTCGTTGTTATAGACAAAGCCTGTCCGGATATGCTTCAGCCCGGTCGGGGCCTTGACCACATGCGCGGAAAGGCGGTATACCCTCACGAAGAAAAGGCTCTGCTCAACTGTCTCGTATACCGTCTCCGCGGGAATTCGGTCATTGATGCCGTTCCATCCGCTGTGGCCGTTTTCCCAGAGGGTATCGGGATGGTCGCAGAGTCGGTCCAGCCGCAGCCCCGGAAACCTTCCTTCACGCTGCCAGATTTCCGGCAGCGCAAACCTGTTCTCCGGCTGATACGGGTGGGGCGCAGAAGAGCCCGCGGGAATGGAAAGGATGTCTCCCAGTGCAGGGATTTCCCCGTCTTCCATTGTCATGGTTTTCAGATCCAGCTCTCCCCTGGGGCTTCTGGAAACAGGCCGCACCCAGGAACCCGGGGAATCGCGGTTCAGTCTTTTGCCAGCAATACAGCGGCCCCCGTACTTCCGGGAGTTTGCCAGACAGACGATCCGGCAGATCCCGGGCATCTCTGCCTCTTGTTCTGCTGTTTCAGGTTCCGGAATTCCGTTTTCCGCATAGAAGATAATCCGCAGATAGCGAAGATCATCATAGGGGATGGCTTCGTTGAAATGGACAAACGCGGGCTTGAGCCGTTCGGGGCCGTTTTCGGAAAAAAATTCCAGAACGGCCCGGTTCTGATCATGGGGCAACTGCGCATACTGCCGGAGCCGTTCAGCAGAAAGGGTGCGGCCGGCCAGCAGATAATTCTCCAGATGATTGAGGATCGTCTGCGGCTTTACACTATACTTTTCCGTAAGCTCGTTGATGGCCTCACCAGCGTTAAAGGCATCTCCCACCGCGACACAGCGGGAGCCGGGGGCCGCTTTTCCCGATGACCTCTCGGGTCTGGAGATCGGGGCCGCGCGGGCCGTCTCGTTTTCCGAAATCCCCTTCTCTTTGCAATACTCCTGAATCAGGGGCACAAAGATTTCCCCATACTTCTCCAGCTTTGCTCTTCCGACGCCGTGAATGGCTGAAAAGCTTTCCAGTCCCTGGGGAAAGCGGATCGCCATATCCCGCAGGCTTCTGTCTCCGAAGATTACAAAGGGCGGCACATCTGCGCCATCGGCCAGCTCTTTACGCTTTTTCCGCAGGATCTCGAAGAGTCTTGTGTCGTATGATTCCTCTAATTGGGGATCGCTTTTCGCGCCTGGATTCTCTGCGATCTCCATTTCTGCGAAAAAGCCCTTTTCTTTGCGAAGAATCGGCCAGGCTTCAGGGGTCAGCTTGAGGGAGCGATGTTTCGGGTGGAGATCCAGATACCCCTGCTGAATCAGATGGAGCCCGAGGATGCGCCATCCCCGGCGGTCCAGTTCCGTGCCGATGCCGTAGGTGGAGAGTTTGTCATGCTCGAACTGGCGGATCTTTGCGGTATTTCCCCCCATGAGCACGTCCGATACATGGATCGCGCCGAAGATCTGGCGGGTCCGAAAGACGCAGGAGAGAAATTTCTGCGCAGGAATCGTGAGGTCTGTCCCGTCCGTTTCGACTTTCCGGCAGATATCGCATCCTCCGCAGGACTCTTCTGGGACCCTCTCTCCGAAATAGCGGAGCAGCCCCGTGCGGCGGCAGGCCCGAGCCGTGGCCAGATCCACGATGGCCTGCAATCGTCTTTCGGCCTCGATCCTCTCCTGATCCGATTTCTCCTGGAAGAAGTAGCGGATCTTTGCAGCATCGCCGGGGTCGAACATCAGCCGACAGTGGGCCGCAAGGCCGTCTCTGCCAGCGCGGCCGATCTCCTGATAGTAGCTTTCGATATCCTTGGGCAGATCGTAATGTACCACAAACCGGACATCGGATTTGTCGATGCCCATGCCAAAGGCCACAGTTGCCGTGATCACCCGGACATCGTCGGTCGCAAAGAGGCGCTGATGGTGCTGACGAAGTTTTCCATCCAGGCCGGCATGGTAGGGGAGGGCGGGGATTTCCGCTTTGGAGAGAATCTGCGCCAGCCTGTCCGCACGCTTTCGGCTTTGGCAATAGACGATCCCGGATGCCCCTTCGAATCGGTTGACGAACCGGATCAACTGCTTTTCCGGCTCGAATTTGGGCGTGATGTCGATGAAGAGGTTGGGCCGGTCGAATCCGGCAAGGATCAGGTTATCCTCGGCAAACCCGAGTGCAGCCATGATATCCTCCCGCACCCGGGGGGTTGCGGTCGCGGTCAGCGCAAGCCATACCGCGCCCGGAAACGCATGTCGAACCCGGATGAGCTGCCGGTATTCGGGCCGGAAGTCATGCCCCCATGCAGAGACGCAGTGGGCCTCATCCACGGCCACCAGGCTCACACGGACGTTGCCCAGCAGGTCGATGACGTTCGGCTTCATCAGGGTTTCAGGGGCGAGATAGAGAAGTCTGGCTTCACCGTTTCGCACCATCTCCGCATTTTCCCGGTATTCCGGCAGCGGCAGAGAACTGTTCAAGACCGCTGCCCGGATTCCGTTCTCCAAAAGACCCTGGATCTGATCCTGCATCAGGGAGATCAGCGGGGAGATCACCACTGTCAGCCCGTCAAAGATCAGTGCGGGGATCTGATAACAGAGGGATTTTCCGCCGCCCGTGGGCATGACCCCGAGGGTGTCTCTGCCGGAGAGGACGTTTCGGATGGTCTTTTCCTGGTGCGGGTGAAAACTTTCGAAGCCGAAGACGGTTTTCAGGATTTCCTGTGCGCGTTTTTCCATTTTCAACTCAACCGCTTAACCGGAAGTCCCATTTTATCTGCTGTTTCAAAATCAACGATGGTTATGTGTCTTACCCCTTTTTTTATCCATTGGCTGAAAGCACCATGTCTCGTTTTACATCCCGATCGAAAAGATCCAGAAAGGTATCCTGAATGGCATTGGGATCGATTGCCAGATATTCATCAGTCCTATGATATTGAATCTGTCCGCTCTCTTTATCCCGAAAAAGAGAATAGAAAAAAACATCATCTTCGGGCTCTTTTCTCAGATCCAATTCCTTCAATATCACATAATCATGGGTGGCAAGAAATACCTGAACCCCCATCCGCTGGAGTTTGAGAAGGATTTCCAAGAGGGGGCCGAAGAGTTTCGGATTTAAATTGGTTTCCGGTTCATCCCAGAAAAGGACAGAGCCTTTCAGCAATGTTCCGTTTTGAATCAGCAGCCACAACAGGCCGAGTTTCCGGATTCCCTCCGCAAGCAGTGAGAACTCAAGATTTCCCTGTTTGTTCCGCAGAAAAAATTCTTCATCCTTGATGGCTACCTTCCCCTCCATGTTTTTCTGCAAATCCTTCAGTAATTCTTTTCTTTCATTTGCTACAGGACCTCGCAGTGCCGGCCGAAATGCCCGATCCAGAATGTCTGCATAGACCTCTTCAAAGTGAATCTCCCGCTGAGAATAGAGGGAGCGGAAGCCGGGAGAATTGGAAAGCATTTCCTTGACAGGGATGTAAACGCTCTCGATGGGGGCTTCGCTCCAATCTTTGCTGCCGGTGACGGTTGCAGAATCCGGAACTGCGGCATGATTGGAAAAGGAGATTCTCAATTTTTTTCGGTTTCTGTAGATTTCAACAGCGCATCGGGTGCTGACTTTCTGCCGTTTCACCAACCGGCCGATTGCCCGCCCTGAAGGCATGAAGACATGTATCAGCTTTTGGGCAAAATCGGTTTTGGTTTTGCTGATGTCGCAGGCCGCATATGCCAGTTTCATCAAATGGGTTTTACCTGTACTGTTTGCGCCTATAAAGACATTGATTCCCGGGGATAAATCGAGATCGAGTTTATCAAAAGCCGTAAACTTTTCAAGTTTAATTCTGGTCAGGGGCACAAATCACCTCCCGTTACGATGCGCATCAAATCATCATGTCGATTGTCCAAAGCCTTCAATGATTTGCATTTTCGGCCCATTCCCGAACCTGCCGTACAAATCCTTCCAAAGTTCCCAGGCGCTTCTGAAAGATCACAAACACCTGCTCCGGCTCGATCTTCTCGTAGTAATGGACGATCTTGTTCCGGAATTGCGCCATCATCTGATATTCCCGCACCGATTCCATGGGAATGATCCCGTTTTCCGCCAACACCGTAAAGCTCTCCGCATAGGATTTCGGGGAGCGGAATCCCTCATCCGAGATGATGTGATGGGAAATATCGAAACAGCATTCGATGGCGATCTGCAGGGTTCGCTCCACAAAGCGCTGGGAGCGGATATCATTCATATATTTTTCATAGGTGATATCATCTGCAGACTTCAGATCCCGGATATAGCCTTCGAGGTTCTGCAGCAGCCGGTTAACGATCTTCTGATTGACCATTCTTCCATCTCCGATAAGCTTCCCGCCGTTCTTGAACGTAAACGGCATCAAAATATAATCGCGATGTCATCACCTCCCGCTTCGCGCGGATCTCCGGGTCCCGCTCGAAAACCCGCTTTTGTTCCTTGATAACCTCATGCTGGAGAATGGCCGAGACCTTCTGCAGGATCACCACATCCACTTGCTTTTTCAGCCGGTTCTCCAGAAATACCCCGATCTCCAGATCGAGCAGCGGGTCCGTCAGATCCGATACAAAGATTCCGATATCCACATCGCTATTCTCCCGCGCAACTCCCCTGGCATGGGAGCCGAAGAGATACATCACCTCGATGGCCGGAAAGGCCGCCATGATCTCCGGGACAAGGGATTTCAGCTCCGAAAAGAGATCCATGTTCTACGCGGCCGGCTCCAGAATGGCCGCGGCATCGGTGATCTTCTCCCAGAGGAGGAAGTAGATCCGCAGCAGGTTGAACCGGGCCTCTGCATAGTTGAGGTTGAACTCTCCCATCCGGGTAAGGGTGATGGTGCCGGCGCGGTAGTGGCCCCGGGCATCTTCGTAGTTCTCTTTGGAGAGGGCCACGGCCTCCTGCTGCAGGCGGATGCGGTTCTCCAGGGATCTGATGTTGACGATGATCGACTCGATCTGACCGTCGATCTCCTTTTGTGCCCGGGTCAGGTTGGCCTGGGCCCGCCGATGCTGGGCCCTTCGGGTCGCCATTCTGGAGCGGATCAGCCCGCCGTCAAAAGCGTTCCACTGAAGCTGGAGCCCGAGGGCCCAGGATTCATCCATCCCATCGACCTCCTCTCCGGAGGATTTTGCAGACGATACCAGCATGAGGCTTGGAAAGCGCTCTCCCTCTGCGATCTCATACTGAAGCCCCGTGGTCTGGGCCTCCTTTCTGGCCAGCCCGATATCCAGAAGATCGGCCTCGCCCATTGCGGCCTGAAGCCTTTCGATAAGGCCGGAGAGATCCGGAATATCCTGGAGGCTGCCGTCCGGGGCCCAGAGTTCCTCTTGAACCGAACGGCCCATAGAGAGGTTGAATGCGATCAGCCTATCCTGGTGTGCGGCCTGAGCAGCGCTCAACTCGTCCCGGGCAAGATTGAGGTTCAGATTGGCCTGGCGGACATCCAGTGAGGTCACCATCCCCACCTCCCGAAGATCCCGGGCATCCTCCAGCTCGGTCAGCCGCTGCTCCACCCGATCGAAAAGGATGGCGACCGATGCTTTCTGATAGAGCACCCCGTTGAACCGGCTTCGAACGGCCCCCTTCACATCCCTTGCCCCGGATTCTGCGGTCAGATCGGCCTGTTCATAGAGGCGGTCCTTGAGCTTCCAACTCTTTTTGATGCGGCCCCCGGCATAAAGGAGCTGGTTAAGCCCGATCTGAGCCGAGATCTCCCGCTCCGGATATCCGGGAATGGGAAAGGGGCTGTCCGGTACATTGTCCCCCATCTCCAGGTATCCGGCCTCCATGTTCGCCTGGGGCAGGGTAAAGGCGGTGGCCTGGTCCGCCTCTCCGCGGATCGCATGGGCCGATTCCAGTGCCATCTTTACCGCTTCGGAATGTTCCAGTGCATACTCGATGGCCGCCTCCCGGGTGATTGCGGAAGCGGACTGGGCAGCCGAAAGGAGAAGTGTGGAAACCAGGATGAGGTGCAAGGGGAAAATCTTCATGAAAAGGCTCATTCCCGGGGTTCTCCCACCGGGATCAGGTAGAGGGGAACTTCATTTTGGCCTGCTGCGATGATTTTTTTCACCGCATCATCCCGGAACGCGCCCACGGGAACGGTTCCCAGCCCCAGAGAGACGGCCTGAAGCGCGATGTTCTGGCCCGCATGACCTGCCTCCATGTGAACATACCGCACCCCCCGCTCGCGGTATTTTCCTGTCACCCGCTCATAGACCGCACAGATGACAATGACTCCTGGGGCATTTTTAACCGAACTCTGGTTCAGGGCCGCGCCTGAAAGATCATCCCGCAGATCTCCGGAAGCGGTCATTTGGAGCTGGTGATTTACGGGCAGATACCGATAGACACCGGCCGGCAGATCCTCTGTCTTTCCGGCAACGATATAGACCTCCAGCGGGTAGAGGGCTCCGGCCGAGGGCGCGGTTCGATAGCCCCTAGGATCGGAGATTCCCTGTGCGGCCCAGAGAAGCTGGCCCACCTGGGAAAGGGTCAGGGCAGCATCTGAAAAGCGCCGGGCTGAGCGCCGGTTGGCCAGCGCGGTTTCAACGGGCATTCCCCCTTTGGCCTCGGGCGCGGGCAGTTCAATGGCTTTTACATCATCGGTTGCAGACATCAGATCCCCTTTGATCAGAAAAATGGCCAGAATGGCAGTGATGAAAACCCTACTGCTGTAACGGTTCATGACAGCGATCCTCCTCTGTTTGGGTTATCGCCTTCTTTTTTCGATTATGCCATCTGAAATATGTTTGTGCAAGAGGGGCTTACGGGCCTTTGCCCTTTTCATTTTCAAAAACGACTTCTTCTTCTATGGACAATCCTTCGGCTTTGGGGTAAAAAGCGGTAATTCTAACGGTGAAAGGAGTCTTTTGATGGCAACTACAGAACTCATCTCCTTCGGTCTCGGCAAAGAATGGATCAATCGGCTGTGGGGTGTCCTGAAGGGACGGCGGGAGCGGTACCGCAAAGACCTTGAAGAGATCAACACCTCAATCGGAACTCCGAAGGCCATTTCCGGTTTTCCCACTACAGTATTCAGGAGTTCTGTGTTGCAAAGCTGCTGCTGGAAGATCGGATCTTCAATCCGAAGCATAAGATTCCTGTGACGACTTTGATCTTTGATTGGATCGTCAAATCAAAGCGGAAGCCGAATTTCATCGAACTGCTCGATTTCAAGTCTCTCAGTCTGAAGGATATGGATTTGAGAGGGGTTCAGCTTCCTGGGGGGGATCTTTCCGGTTTCGATCTTAGCGGCGTTGATCTCAGCAATGCGGATTTGAGAGGGACTAACCTGGAAAAGGCCAATTTGAAAGAAGCTATTTTAGCAGGGGCTCAATTTGAATTCAAAGCATTGATCGATAATGATCTTGATATCGGTTTTGTATATATTCCGCCGGGGAAATTCATGATGGGCAGCCCGGGGGATGAACCTGGTAGAGGTGGCGATGAAACTCTTCACGACGTGAGATTGACACGCGGCTTTTACCTACAGACCACTCCGGTGACACAGCGGCAGTATGAAGAAGTGATGGGAAACAATCCATCTCGCTTCAAGGAATCCGGACCCGAAGCGCCGGTTGAGAATGTTTCATGGAAGGATGCACAGGATTTCATCCGAAAGCTCAACCAGCAGGAGGGAAAGGATGTCTATCGGCTGCCGACTGAGGCAGAATGGGAGTATGCCTGCCGCGCGGGGACGGATACGCCGTTTTTTTTTGGCCGCTGTCTTTCAACGGATGAGGCCAACTATGATGGGAACCATCCGCTGAAGGGGTGCCCGAAAGGCGAGTATCCTCAAAAAACGACACCGATAAAAAGTTTTCCTCCCAATGCCTGGGGCTATATGACATGCATGGCAATGTCTGGGAATGGTGTCAGGATTGGTATGGTGGAGACTACTATGCGAAAAGCCCTGAAGAAGATCCACAGGGGCCAGATTCGGGCGTGGTCCGGGGCGGCTCCTGGGGCCACCACGCGGCCAGCTGCGGTTCGGCGGGCCGCGGCAGGTTCACCCCGGGCTTCCGCTACGACGACTTGGGCTTTCGCCTTCTGAGGCCATCACCCTGAGCGCTTTTACCCTTTTACCCTTTGAGGCGGCGAAGCCGCCGCGCGGCAAAAATTTAAATTTTCCAAAGGCACTTTCCGATATGGGAGAATTGACAAGAAGGAAAGCGAAGGAGACAAAGGTTCATTCCCGCTCCACTTCCCGGATCACTTCTTCGGGATTTGAAGCCAATATGATGACTTCAATAAGAGAATTGAGCCTGTCCGGGTCGTCGATCTGCTGAATTTTTCTTCGAATATCTGCATCCATGTTCGGAAATTTCACATCCAGCATCTTTTTGATCGACTCGTGGACACCCTCTTCGATCCCTTCCCGCTTTATCATCTCATAAGCCGCAGACTCAATCATGATATCCTTCCTCCTTGCAACCAGCTTTGCCGGCATATCCCTTGAAATCAGTCCCGACAGTATCGCCATCGTTGTAAGCATATCCGCCTTTTCGGGCCTCGACCTCTCACTGCCGTAAATAATGGCTTCGGCCTGATCCAGCGCTTCGGCCCCGCCCTTCATCAGCGGGACAAATGGCAGCATGCAGACCGGCCCCCCTTCAATGAAGTGCCGGGCCTCCAGATCGTAAATCCGGATCAGCCGGAACCGAAACCGGAACTCTTCGTCCTCGTAGAAATCCGTTGCGGCCCCGGAAGGTCGCAGCAGAATCACCGCAGAGGTCGCCTTCACATCATGCTTCAGCAGATACCGGGTCCGGTAGTCGATCAGGTTCAGCGGAATGCTCCGTTTCCATTCGGTCTGCACCTCGATGATCACCAGGCTCTTTTGGCCTTTCTTATCGGTCATCATCACCGGAAAGTCGCTCCGCTTGAGGCTGGCCGTCTCCTGGGGCAATGGTTCCAGGAGAACGCTCTCCCGCACCGGGAGTTCCAGCAGGTGGCGGATGATCTCATCCCGGCAGGACTCCATCAGCACCTTGGTCGCGATGTCGTATTGCTGCATCCGTGCTCCTTTTTCTCCAACAGGTTTCGTATCCGAATATGAAGATTACCACTCCGGCGGTGAAAAGGCAACCGCTGAATGCTTTTCATTGGACTTGTCCTTTCAATGCGATAGAGTGCCGATAATTATTGGCCCAATCCAAAGAATCCGCGCTGTCATCGGTCTTTCCGGCCATATACCCCTCATGGAACCGCTCCGATGACATCCCATATTTCTCTTCAAACCGCCCAAGCCGCTTCACCAGCGCCACCAGCGCATCTACCGGTGAATCGTATTGGATCCTTGTCTTCTGCATCTTTAGACCCCTTTTGATGGTTTTTGATGGTTCCCGGCCCTCCGGTATCATCAGAAATCAATCTGGGCACGATAGGTTTCAGAGAAGAAGGTGGACCGCCAGAACCGCGGACTGACCAGAAACCCCGGATTGGTGAAGACGAAATCGGCCAGGATGTGGTACCACCGGTATCCCTGCCGGTAAAAATAAGCGCGGCACTGCCGCCCGTACCCCAGCTCACCGGCCGCGGCCATAACCGCATCCCGCTGGCACCGGGATTTGAGAAACGGCCTTAGAATCCGGGTGTCGAACCCGAACCGGAAGAGATGGTCCTTGACCCGCTTGTAGCTCTGAAACCGGGAGCGGGCGTCCAGTTGAGACAGAACCGGCAGGCTGACCAGAAATGTCAGGGCGGCTGTGTCAAAAACCGCTTCCCATACGGATCGGGCCGTAAACGGGAGCAGCTCTGGCCCCACAACCCCCAGAACTAAAAGCTCCGTCACAGTGACGACATGCAGCAGCAGACCTGCCCGGATGTATGATCCGATCCGTTGAACGGTTCGCCGAAGAATATTCATTTGACGGGTTTTGTCCACATAGATGCAGTTGTTTGTCCGAATGCTTTCAAATGATGAATCGCCGACCGGCAATCTTCCGGGTGATGTCACCTCAGCGCCTCTGCTTTTCATTGGTTTTGATCCTTTCCGGCCCTTCTTTTTGAAAGGGTCGAATGATGACTCCCGTGTTTTTGGGACCCTCATCCATCATATTTCACGCAGATGAAAAGATCAAGGAAAGGAAACTCCTTGCCCCTGTTGCACCAAATCGGCTATAGGACAGGACTTCCGGTGGCCACCGCCATATTCGACGTTATGAAATGCACCATCATCGAGATGGGTGTGGTGCCCGAAGCGGCGGCGGTTCAGGGTCAACCTCCACTCTCAGTTTTCGGCCGCTGCGCATCCGTAAGCCCCGCTCGTTGATTGCACTGCTGAACTCCTTGAGCAAGTCCATCATTTCAGGGTCCCGTTGGTTCCAGGAAAAGGTGATGATCTCAAAATTCGGAGTCATCCGTTGACGTGCCGGCAGGGTGGTCATCCACTTGCTTGCCGTATCCATGAACCTCCATGAACCCGGCGGCCTGGTTCACCGCCCGGAAATCGGCTTCCTGGTTCGGCCACCGGTCGAAGTAGAGATCCGCGACAGCGGATCCCCCTGCTCCAGCCCTTTGAGAAAGGAAATTGCAAACCCTTCTGCATCGATGACCATGATTCGGCCGACCGACGACGAGCCGCAGATATCATCGAGCCTTCCGATCGCCTCCGGAATCAGATTGACCAGCGGGGTCCGGCCGCTGCAGGTCAACATCCAGATCGGTGTCCCATAGCCGCTGTGAAAAGCCACCGTTTCCAGTCCCGGCATCGTGCGACCCACCATGCTCATGGGGGTGGACTAACTGAAGAGCCGGGTCCAGATCGGCTTGGTGGTCCCGTCAACAAAGATCACCGCGTCCCTGTCGATCACTTCCTGGCTGGCCCCCGCGATCTCGAAGCGATCGACATCCATTACCAGGCGTTTTTCCGCAACAGAAGCAAAGCCGGGGCCGATGGGATCATCCGGCCCTTTGCGGAAGCGCTCGTTGTACGCCGGCAGAAACTGTCCGTCGCCATTCCAGCCGCTCCTGTCGATTTCCCGGACAGTCTCGGGCCTGGGCAGATTCTCGACATGTGCGGTAATCGCCTGGCTCAATTCGCCCAGTTAGCCGGTTTCAACAATGACCGCCTCCAACAGTTGTCAAGCCGCCGTATGCAAGCGGCTGTTCCTTACTTTTTCGTTGTTCAGTCTCTTTTGGCATCAATAAGCCGGAAAGTCAAGCATATATGGATGCTGCCCTGCTGCCCCCCGAAAAGAAGTGGATCAGCATCCCTCATCTCTGCTATAAAGGGACAGAAGAGAGGAGATGCGAATATGATTCTGACAACGATGTTCATGGCTGCGGCACTCACCATCACTCCGATCCACGCAATTCAGGGGCCGGGGCTTTCCAGCACCTATGAGGGTCAGACTGTTACGATCGAAGGGATCGTAACGGCCGATTTTCAGGCGCGGGAGAGGGTGAACGGCTTTTTTCTACAGGCCCGGAAAGAAGATCAGGACGGCGATCCTGCTACTTCCGAAGGGATTTTCGTCTATTCGACATTTTTCGATGTTTCACCACAGGATCTGGTGCGGGTTACGGGGAAGGTCATAGAATACCGTGATCTGACCGAGATCACAAGTGTCCAGGAGATCACGATCCTTGAAAAAGGGGTTCCTCTGCCGGAACCGGAGGCGCTATCGCTTCCTCTGCCCGATATCTTCCATCCCGAAAGGTTCGAGGGGATGGCGGTCGGCTTACCCCAGAGCCTGACCGTCTCGGACAATTCCCAGCTTGCTCTGTACGGCTCCTTTCTTCTCTCCTGGGGAAGGCGGTTTCAGCCGACACAGATTGCAGATCCGGGAGCCGATGCCGAGAGGGTCTCCAAGGCCAATGCTTTAGACCGGATCATTGTCGATGACGGTCTGTATACCTCCGATCCGTGGCCCGTGATTTATCCGCGCCCGGCCCTTTCCCATGAAAACCCGCTCCGGTGCGGAACGGAGATCAGCGGTTTTGCCGGTGTATTGACACAGGGGTATGAGGAATATCGGATACATCCGGCATATGAAGCTTCAACTGTGCCGACGGTATTCAATACGGCTCCCAATCCAAGAACCGTGACGCCGGAGATTTCAGGCAGAATCATCGTTGCGGCCTTCAACCTGGAAAACTACTTCAACGGCCCTCTCTTTCCTACGGAACGGGGAGCTGCGACGCTTGAAGAATTTCAGCGGCAGCGGGCAAAGATCATCTCAGCACTCTTCGGGATGAATGCCGACATCATCGGGATCATCGAAGTCGAAAATGACGGCTACGGCCCCGATAGCGCGATCGCGGATCTGACCCGCGGCCTCAATGTCCGGATCGGAGAAGAGCGATATACCTTTGTCGATCCTAAACTTTCCCGCCTTGGAACCGATGCGATCGCGGTGGGGCTGCTCTATCGGGCTGACCGTGTAAAACCGGTGGGATCAGCCGCGACCCGCTACACCGGGGCCTTTTCAAGCCAACATCGCCAGCCCCTGGCACAGACCTTTGAAGAGATTGCAACCGGAGAGCGATTCACCGCTGTAGTCAACCATTTCCGATCCCGAAGAAGCCCATGCCCCGAGGATACGCTGGAAGGGCAGCAGGGCTGGTGCAACGGCAAACGCACAGAGGCCGCAGCCGATCTTGCAGCATGGCTCGAAACCGATCCGACCGGCTCGGAAGATCCCGATTTTCTCATCATCGGCGATCTCAACGCGTATGCAAAGGAAGATCCGCTCAAGAGCTTCGCAGATGCCGGCTATACAGATATTGTTGCTGCCGTGAACGGCTTCCATTCCTATTCTTATCTCTATGACGGGGAAGCCGGAACCCTCGATTATGCTCTTGCCAGCCCTTCACTGACGCCTCAGATCGACGGCGCGGGTATCTGGCATATAAATGCCGACGAGCCCTACGTCTTCGACTACCAGTTGGCCGGTAAGACCGAAGCGCAGAAAACGCTCTATGATCCGGGCCCCTTTCGCTCGTCCGATCACGACCCGGTGCTCGCGGGATTGAATCTCTGTGCAGGCGGATTTGTTCCGGAACTGGCCGATGCTCTGGTGCTTTTGAAGATTCTGGCCGGTATGGTTCCCGAAAATGGCTACACTGGGCCGGATCTGAAATCAGATGGGCGGATCGGTTTTGAAGAGATGATCTATATTCTGCAGGCGGTCACGTCGGCCCGAAGCGGATGCCCCTCAGCCGGCAGTTTTTGAAAGAGGGGAGCCAGATGGCGCAGGAGAAACCGAAGATCATCGTTATCTGCGGCCCCACAGGGATCGGAAAGACCGCGATGTCCATCGAGCTGGCGCAGCGGTTCAACGGCGAGATCGTGGGCGCGGACTCGATGCAGATCTATAAATATATGGATATCGGAACCGCAAAGCCGACGGCCCAAGAGAGGGCCCAGGTTCCCCATCATCTGGTCGATTTCGTGGACCCGGCCGAGCCCTTTGATGCGGTCCGATATGCCGAAATCGCGGAAAAGACGGCCATGTCGCTGATAGATCGAGGGAAGCTGCCAATTGTAACCGGCGGAACAGGGCTCTATATCAAATCCCTGATCTACGGAATTTTTGAAGCCGAACCGGTGGACCGGGCCATCCGGAGAGAACTTCGAAAAGAGGCCGAAGAAGTGGGAAGCCATGCCCTTCACGAGCGACTGAAAAGTTGCGATCCCGAGGCCGGGGCCCGGATTCATCCCAACGATGCGTACCGGATCATCAGGGCGCTGGAAACTTTTGCGGCGACCGGAAAGACTCTGTCCGAATTCCAGAATCAGCACCGGTTTGCCCAAGCCCGGTTCGATGCCTTGAAGATCGGCCTTTTCATGGAGCGGGAGAGGCTATATGAACGAATCGACCGGCGGGTGGATCTGATGATCCAAGAGGGGCTTCTCGACGAGGTGAAGGGGCTGCTGGAGAGGTGCTATTCTCCGGAGCTGAAGGCGATGCAGTCCCTCGGGTATCGCCATATGGCCGATTATCTTCAGGGAGCGATCGACTGGGAGGAGGCCCTGCGGACTCTGAAGCGGGACACACGGCGCTATGCAAAGCGGCAGTTGACCTGGTTTCGGGCGGACCCGGAGATTTGCCGGATGGGGCCCGATGCCGTGGAAGAAGCGAGTGGATTGATTTCAAAGATGATGATGCGTTGACCCTATGGCCATTTTTCAGGTCATGACAACCATAAACGGATCGAGGCTTCCATGACCGACATCGCGCAGACCCGCACTTCTTCCGATTCCGAAAACCGCGGCTCGGTCCCGCGCATTCTCCTGCGGATATTTGCCGTCCTTCTGGTCCTGGGATTTATCGGGATCGGGCTTCTTGTCAGCCTCTTTATCACCCTTCCGGCACTGGTTTCGACCCAATGGTTCCGGGAGACCGTTCAGACGCAGCTTTCCAGCTCTCTCAAACGGCCCGTCCGGATCGATGCTATCTTCTGGACATGGAACGACGGCATCAACATCGAGGGGTTGGAGATCCCGGATGATCCCGATTATTCAGATGCTCCGCTCTTCCGGATGGAGCGAGCCCGGATTCTTCTCCGGCCGTGGGATATCATCCGCGAAAGGGTTTTTCTCGAAGTCGATTCCCAGAATACAATCCTTCGGGTGGTCCGGAATCCGGACGGAACGACCAACATCGAAGCGCTGATCGCAGATATCATCCCGGAAACCGTGCCGGAAGAGCCGGCTGAACCGGAACCGGAAAAGGAGAGCGGCCCGATCCGCCTGCCCCTGGATCTGCAGGGGAGCATCCGCCTGACCGGGATTTCGATTCTGGCGCAGGATCGGGTAACCGGTAGATCGGCTGAGATCACCGATGCGGGTCTCCGGCTCGACTTTCCCTCTCTTCTCACCCAAACCGTCCGCATGGAAATGGGCGCAGATATCGCGATCGACGGAGAGGCTCTGCCAAAGCCCTCCCTGGTTGCGGAAATGGACCATCTGTTTACGGATGACGGAGCCCTCGACCTGGCCGGTGCGGTCATCGATGTCAAAGGGGATCTGCCGGGAACCCGATTGATGATGGAAGGGAGCATTTCCCGGGGCGGATTCAGGGGAGATGTCGAAATCCGGTTGGACCAACTGACCGCGGCCGCGTCTCCTTTTTTGCCCTCATCGCTGGCCGGAACAGATTTCTTCGGCAGATTGACCCTTTGGGCTTGGGCCGCGGGAGAAACAGCAGCTCCGGAATTCGAAATCGAGGTGAAGGGGGAGGGGCTGGGAGTCTCCGGCAAGCTCATTCATGATATGTCTGTCGCTGATAGCTCTGTCGCGGACAGCTCTGTTGGGGATAGGTCTGTCGGGGACAGGTCTGTCGGGGACAGGTCTGTCGGGGACAGGTCTGTCGGGGACAGCTCTGTTGGGGATAGGTCTGTCGGGGACAGGTCTGTTGGGGACAGGTCTGTTGGGGACAGGTCTGTTGGGGACAGGTCTCTCGGGCCTTTTGCCTTTTCCCTGAAGTCTGAGGGCCGGATCGATCCCGATGCGGGAAAAGCATCCATCGAAAGCGGCGAATTCCGGTTTCTGGAAAGGAGCCGGATTGGATGGAAGGGCATTATCACCGACATACAGACCGCGCCCCATGCTGATTTTACCATCGCCCCTGTCTCAATGGATCTGGGGGAGATCCTTGACCGGGTTCGGCCACTTTTCCCGGAGAAAATGCGCCTCCATTTCAGTGCGCCACCCATGCTTACCGTTGATTCGATCCATATAAATGGCGGATTGGCCCAAAACCCCGGGAGCATCGAACTGCTTGGATTCGATTTCAATATTCCCGGTTTAGACGCAAATATCGGAGAAATGACCCTTCTTTCCGATCTCATTCTGTTTTCCCTTCCGGAATTCCGGGTCGAACTCGATGGACTGAATCCGAAAACAGCCGCGATCCAAATGGAAAGTCAGGGCGGAAATCTCCGCGCGTCAGGCCCCTTTTCCAGGGGAAAACCGCTGGGGCCTTTTGCTTACACCTTTGCCAATGATGCATCTTACAATTTCAGCGAAGACCGGCTCACTCTGGAAAACGGACAACTCACCTTTCTGGAAGAGGGGAGAATTCAATGGGCCGGGACCATCCAAAAGCTTGGGGCCGGTGATCCCCAGGCCGATCTGGTGGCGGGGCCCATGACATTCGGCCTGAAAGAGATCCTATACCGGATAAAGCCCCTTCTGCCGGACCAAATGGCAATCGCAGTTTCAGAAAAGGCTCAATTTCAAGCGGAAATGATACATCTGACCGGCGCTCTCGCCAAAGGCGCGGCTGTAGTGGAAGTCTTGGAAATGAGGCTCGATCTTCCCGATGCTGAACACCGATCGGGCAAGATGCCCATATCTGCAAAAGGCTTCTCCTTGTCTGTGCCGAAAATGCGGATGGAACTGCAGGACCTCTTTCCCCGACAACTGGAAAGTCTTCTTCAGATGGATTTGAAATCATTAGCTGTTGATCAGGGAAAAACTCTGGGGCTGCGGAATATGTCGATGAGAGATCTTCATTTGCGGGCAGAGGCTATCGAGTCCTCGGAAAAAGCGCCACTGGGGATTACGGGCAGGGTATGGTTGGATCAGTCCCTCTCCTGCGCCGCGATCGAGCTTCCGGGGCTTGCCGCTCTCAAAAGCCTGCAGGAGAACCTGAAAGTTGAGGCCCAACTGACAGAGAAAAGCCTGATTCAGATTGGGCTGCCCCAATTCGGGGTGAAGATCGGTACCGCATCGGTCTTTGCACTTCCCTACGGCCCCCTGAGTGTCGATGCCGATTTCAGTGCCGGGGTAAAAAGAATCCTCCTGCCCGGCTTTGATCTCTCAACGGTTCGCATCGACGGGGCAAAGGCCGCTCTTTCTGCGGGAAAGATCGTAAAACTTTCCCTCACGGCCCAGACTCGGGGGAATTCGGCCGCCTCGGGAATCCGAACAGACGGCACCGGAGCAATAAACCTTTCCGCTCTGCCGAAAAACTGGATCGACAAGGCGAGCAAAGGCGGAAACTTTCAGGGCGGAATCGGATTCGGCTGGGAGGTGATCGTCCGGATTCCGGATGCTGAGGCCATGCGGAAATTTAGCGATCCCCTGAAGCTCGATTTCAAAAAGGATCTGGCCTTTCTGGAAAAAGCCGATCTTTCCGCGACCATCGATGATCTGGAGATATCCCTGCCGATGGAGAAGAGCGGCCCGATGCGGCTCGGCCCGATCCGGACATTGAATCCCCTCCGATATGAGTTCAGGGGCCGTTCCGGAAAAGGAGAGATCGGCAGTGCCATCCGGGTCCGGATTCCCGATCTGCCCCCGGGAAAACCGCTGAAAGTGCCGCTGACGCTGGAGATCCTGATGGATGGCCGACAGGAGGGGCTGGATAGTTTTCAGATGAACCAGTCAATGACGGTGGATCAGTTGAAGATCCAACAGACTCTGGATCTCTCCCTCTACGGCATGGCAAGGGGATTGCAGAGCCGCGGCATCTCCGGATGGCTTCGGCACATGGGCGGAAAGATTGCCGGCAGCATCGTGAAAGAGAGGGACGGGGATATTGGCGCGGTGGCAGAGGGCATTACGCTGGAGGGCGGGATGAGAGCGGGAATGAACATACAGTTGTCGCCGAATCAGGAGGTGAAAGGAGAAGCGATTTTCAAAAGCGATGGAATGGATATCCGAATGGGAGAAGAGCTTTCGGTTCAGGGGCTGCGTGCGGATCTGAACCTGGGGAAGCGGTATCTGCTGATGAAGGGCGCAGAGGGTCAAAAGAAGAGAAAAAACGAGATTCCGCCCCTTTCCGAATCGGTTCTCCGATCAGAGGATCTGGCCGGGGAATCTGGCCGGGGGAATGAAAACGGACTGGGAAATTACCTGGGGCAACTGCGCCAGAGGTACAACACCCATCACGCGATCTCCTTTGATGGAGCCCGTTTTGCAGCGGGCCCCCTGCCCATCCGACTCGGCCCAATGGCCCTGGATTTCAATCTTGATGACGGCCTTCCCCATGCTGATTATTTTCAGTTGGATCTTCTGGGCGGGACAGTGATGGGAGCGATAGCCATGCTGAAAGGGGGAGATGATTTCTTCCTCCGGTGCCGCGTAGGTTTTTCCGGCATGGACACCCGCCTGTTTCTGGGGACCGTTTCGAGTTCAGAAGATCCGGATCTTGCAGAAGTGGCCGGTGAAATGGCCTTGCAACTGCCGCTGAAAGAGCGGATGGATCTGCTGCTGTCGGAAATCGCACTGGATCTGCGAATGACCCGGATCGGCCCCAGGGCGCTGGAGCGTCTTCTGTATGGACTCGATCCATACGAGAGCAACGAGGCGATCGTCTCCGGACGCCGACTGCTTCGCACCGGAACGCCCCGGTGGGTTCATATCCGTATCGAGGAGGGACTGCTCTCGCTGACAGGCGAGGTTCAGGCCGGGGGAGCCCGCATCCGGATTCCGCCCATCGAGCGGCTCAATATCGCCAATATGGGGGGGCTGCGTTCATATGAAGGGTTTCTGGCTCCTATAAAGAGGGTGACAGAACTTCTGAAAAAGCTATCTGCTGAAGGGATCACCATAGCGGAAAATGGAGAGGTGCGGTTTTTGGATTGAAAACTCCGGGAAAAATCCTGGAGAATTTTGAAGAGGCATCGGACGCAGCATAAGAAATCCCTTACCCCTGCCGGGGGGCGGGAAGATGTGCCGGCGCATCCGAGATCAGCCGCTCCCATTGCCCCACCATATACAACGGCAGGGACAACAGCGTATATTCGATCCGATCGGCCATATCTTTCCGCCGGACATGGGCATTGAACCGCCCGACCGAGGGTTTGTCCATATTGAACCGCAGCCCGAAATCGGTCTTCTTTTCATGGAAAAAGAGATGCACGGCTTTCGATCAGTCCTATCTTTCCATTCCAAAAGGTAATCTTCGGCAAATCGTTTCACGACAAGAGCCTCCGGATCGAGGATTTTTCTTAAAAAGGACAATTGGATTTTATCGTTTCATCCGACAAAAGACAATTGGAAAATAACAAAACAGGTGCGGGTAGAGTTATCCTACCCCGGATTACCTTTTTAAACCCATTGAATTCTTTCCCCCTTTCATGGGATAGATGACGCAAAACGTCAAGGGGTCAGCATCGTCTTGAATTTTTTAAATCCGGAGTGCAAATCGACGTGGAAAGGGCAACGAGCCTGCAGTTACAAACCGATAATCAGAAAAATACCGGACAGGATCAATCGACATTCGCTGATTTCGATCACCAGGTCCATCTGGATCGGAATGCCATGATCCTGCTGGTCTGCCCCGAATGCGAAAGGACAATGATGATGGATGGTTCCGAACATAAGCAGGCCGAAGGGAAGGTCAATATCCGACACAGTTGCGCATGCGGCTATTCCAAAATAATTTTTCTGGAAAGGCGCAAATCCTTTCGCAAACCGGTGGATCTTGTCGGCGTCTTCCGCAGAAAAAAGGGCAGGCAGAAAAGCCCCATGCGGGTGAAAGATATCTCCCGCTATGGCCTGCGCTTTGAAAACCGGAACGGTATCGGTCTTTCCGTAAACGATCAGATTGTTCTCGCGTTCTATCTCGACAACCGGAACCGGACCCTGATCCGCAAAGAGGGTATCGTTCGAAATATCTCGCCGGGGAATGTTCATGTGGAGTTTGCCCTGCCGGAGATGGATACAAAAGAGCAGAAAGCCTATGACCGGGCCATCGCCTTTTATCTGTTCACCTGATTCGCTATTCAACGGGAAAAGATCTGATGACGCAGCCCAACACAGATCCATTGTTCAAAGACATCAAAGATAAACTCGAGGATATCCAGGGAAAGGCGCATGATCTTGGCATTCCATTGAAGAAATTCGATGATGAGCTACGGGAGATCAAAAAGAAAATGCTCATTAAATGGATTCTGCGGAAACGGGAGGAGAAGCATTCCTATAAGCAGATCGAGGATCTCTTGAATGAAGCGGGGGTGCCGACACTTTCCGGGAAAGGGCGGTGGAACTCCCAGACCATCAGCAATATGCTCAAGGAGAAATAGCCCAAAGATTTTTATTTTTCCGCATAGATCCACTCCATTCCGAGATCTTCTTCGATCTTTGCCAGCAGCTCCGGCAGTTGAACCGGCTTGGTGATGCAGTAATTGCACCCGGAACGGAGGCATTCCTTTTTCGCATTTGGTGTGGCATCCGCGGTGACGGCTAAGATTACCGGACGCTCATTTCCGAACCGCTCCCGGCAGGTGCGGGCAAACTCGTAACCGTCCATGGTCGGCATCAGCAGATCCAAAATTACCAGGTCCGGAAAAGACTTCTCCATCTGCTCCAGCGCGGCCAGGCCATTCTCGGCCTCTTCAATTTCAAATTTCAGACTGGAGAGCATCATCCGCATCAGATGCCGGTTGAAGGGGATGTCATCCACCACCAGAACCTTTCGGGTTGGCCCCGCATAACCGACGATCTTCCCGGCCTTTTTGGATTTCCCCTCTTTTTTCTTCGGCAGAACAGTCCAATGGAGGGAAAATTCAAAGCAGCTTCCCATTTCCGGATCACTCTTTACCCTGAGATTTGACCCCATGAGATGGAGAAGCCTTCGGCAGATGGAAAGCCCCAGACCTGTGCCGGCAGCGGGAATGCGGCCGTCTTTGATCTGGAAAAAGGGGGTAAAGATGGTCTCCTGCTGATCCTTTGGAATGCCGATGCCCGTATCTTCCACCCGGAATAGGAGCCGGTCCCCTGCCTTTTCCGCCCCGAGCACGACTTTCCCCTTTTCCGTATAATGAATCGCATTGTCTATGAGGTTGAACAGAATCTGCCGAAGCCGTTTCTCATCTCCCAGTACAGGGCCGGTAATGGCCGGATCGATTTGGATTTCAAACCCGATACCCTTTTTACGGGCCTGGATCCCAAAGTTCTTCCCGAGGTTGTCTATGAAGGCATGGAGGTCGAATGCCTTTTTTTCGATATCGAGCATTTCAGCCTCGATCTTGGCAAAGTCGAGGATATCTTCGATCATGGCGAGCAGATGGTTGCCGCACTGGTAGATCGTCTCGATCGATTCGGAATGGGTTTCAGAAATCGTCTCATCCTCTTTGAGGAGTTGGGAATAGCCCATGATGCCGTTCAATGGGGTGCGGAGTTCATGGCTCATATTGGCCAGAAAACGATCCTTGGCCCGGTTTGCGGCCTCTGCGGCCTCTTTGGCCTGGGTCAGCTTCCGCTCTGCGATCTTCCGTTCGGTGATATCTCTGGCAATCGACATCACCCGGGGGGTTCCATCCATATCAAAGACCCGGGTATGGATCTCCACCGGGATTCTCTCACCGGTTTTGGTGATGTGCATCTGTTCGAACGTGGCCGATTGCCCCCTAAAAAGGCGTTTTGAAATGGCCGCAGTATCCACGATCGTATCCGGCGCATCGATTTCATGGGGGCTCATGGAGAGAAGTTCCTCCCGGCTGTAGCCGAGCCTGCGGCAGGCGATCTCGTTGCATTCGAGAAAACGAGCCTGCGTCAAATCCGGCCTAGCCTCATGGACGAAGACCGCATCGGTGATCGCCTCGAAGAGCCCCCGATACCGCTTCTCCCGCTCCTGAAGCTGCCGGATCAGGGACTCCTTCTCCCCATAGAGGCGTTGCAGCTCCTGATTTGCCGTTAAAAGGGTTTCGGTCTTCTCTGAGATCCGCACCTCCATCTCATCGCCCATATCTTTCAAGATGTCCAAAAAGCGCTCTTCCTTATGGATTTTCAGATGAAACTGGTGGGCCTCGTCGATGGCCTTTTCCAGCTCCTCCGGCTTCCAGGGCTTGGTCATATAGCGGAAGATGTTGGCATCATTGACCGCTGAGATCACCGCATGGATATCGGAATATCCGGTCAGGATCAGCCGGACGATATGGGGGTAGCGGATTCGGACTTGGGCCAGAAACTCGGTCCCGTTGACTTTCGGCATCCGCTGGTCGCACAAAACCACCTGCACCGCATTCTGCTCCAGGATGGTGAACCCCTGGGCCGCGCTCGTTGCGGTATGAATGGTGTACTTCTTTCGAAAGAGGCGGCCGATCGATTTGAGTACCTCCTCTTCGTCATCGACCACCAGCAGTTGGCATGGAGATACGATATTCATTTCTATTTTCTATTCCTCGTTCGGTTAGACCATCCTTGTCGTTGAACATTAAAAATCAAACAACTCCATCTTATCAGGAAAACCAAAGTGGCGTCACCCGAAAAAAGGAGTTTTAAAATCCTCTCGAATTGTTTAGAATAGCTCCAAAACATCCTTATTTTTGAGAGAAAGGATGCAATGCTTTCAAGAAAACAAAAATCATATGAAGCATTTATCTGAGCCCAAATT
Source organism: Desulfobacteraceae bacterium (assembly GCA_011390345.1). GTDB lineage: Bacteria > Desulfobacterota > Desulfobacteria > Desulfobacterales > JAABSP01 > JAABSP01. Next base: position 52,973 of record JAABSP010000005.1, on the reverse strand, counting down.
CCTGGTAATCGATGATGACGCCGAGATCCTAGGCATGCTGGAGGCCGTTTTTTTTGAAAACGGATACCCGCAAATCGAAACTGCGATCGACTATGAGACCGGACGGAAGCTTCTGGAGACTCAGGATTTCGATCTTATCATCTGCGACATCATGCTGGGGGAGAAGACCGGGATCGATCTGCTGGATGCCATGAAGCGGATCGGCCTCTCCTCACCAGTGATCCTCATCACCGGCAAACCCGATCTGGATACGGCCATCGCGGCCATCCGCAAGGGCGCGTTCGACTATATCCGGAAGCCGATCAAGGTAAAGCCGCTGCTGGAGACCGTGGAAAGGGCTCTGGCGCAGCATCGGGAAAGAGCAGATGGCAGGAACAAAGAGCATTCCCAAGGGGTGCGGTTGGATCTCGAGCTGGAGACCTATCAGCTCCATCTGGAACAACTGCGGCAGCAGATCGATTCCGCGGTGGATGTCTATCGGGATCTGGTAAAGCTCCGCCAGAATCCCTGTTCGCTGGAGATCCACTGGCGCCATCAGCCCCTGTCGGACCTGGGCGGGGATTTCATAGACATCCGGGAGACCCGCGATCGGATCGATCTGATCGTGGCCGATGTGGCAGGGCATGATATCGGCTCCTCCTTCTATACGATCCTGCTCAAGGCTTTTTTCGAGGAGAACTGCTACAAAGGCAACGACGGCGAGACCCTCTTTCGGCTCCTCAACCAGCACCTGCTGGAGAGCGGAAAGGATGAGCGGATGATCACCGCGCTCTTCTGCCGCATCTATCTGGCCGATTTTACCGCAGAGCTGGTCTCGGCCGCGCACCCGTGGCTCGCGATCCTGAGACAGGGGGAGGCGCAGCCCCGGCGGCCCCTGGGGGGGAAAGGAAGCGATGTACTGGGCATCCATGAAAGGCCGGTCTTTCTGAAGGAGTATCTTCGCCTGGAATCAGATGACCGGCTGCTCATCTATACGGACGGGATTGCCAACGCGGCCCGGCTCGATACGGCCGGGGGGCGGAAAAAGCGAATGGATCAGGAGGCGCTGGACCGGCTGATGCTGGGGGGCCAGGATCTTTTCCTGAAGGAGATGATCACTTCTGTATGGTGCGGGGTGCTCGGTTACTGTGACCGGCGGCCCGGAGACGACATGCTTCTGGCCGGGGTGGAGATTCCCTGAGATATCATTTGAGGAAGGGGGGGCATGAAAATCCTTGTGGCAGAGGATTTCAAGACGACAAGAAGGGCACAGATCCGGATGCTGTCGGAGCTGGGCTATGGGGAGATTCTGGAGGCCGGGGATGGGGAGGCTGCCCTTCAAAAGCTTCGGGAGGAGCCCGATGCGGGCCTGATCATCAGCGACTGGAACATGCCCCGGTGCAGCGGCTATGACCTGTTGCTGGCGGTCCGAAAAGATCCGAAGATCCGGCACATCCCCTTTATCATCGCAACCGCGCAAGGAGAGATTCAGCAGGCCAGAAAGGCCATTGCAGCCGGCGCGAACGCCTTTATCACCAAACCCTTTACCAGAGAAGAACTCGGCGCGGCCCTGGCAGATGTTCTCCGGGCCCAAAGCCCGAAAGAGACAATTTCAGCGGTACCCCGCATCCGGATCGCGCATCTGCAGATCACAGATCACCTGGTTCTGGGGGCCCTGGTCCATCAGATCCGGGAGGGGCAGGTTCAACCGGAGCGGATAGAGATCGAGCCCCGGTGTATGTCGAGCTGGAATCCCGCGGCCCGGGCTCTGGAGACCGGGGAAGTGGATGGGGCGCTGATTCTGGCGCCGCTGGCTCTGGATATGTTTGCAAACCACGCAAAGATCAAGCTCATCCTCTTTGCCCATCGAAGCGGCAGCACCTGTGTCTGCAGACGCCGGCAGGGGACAGACCAGGGCCCCTATCCGGATCAGGAGACCCTGCACAATCTTTTCAAAGGGAAGACCTTTCTGCTGCCCCATACCCTCTCGATCCACCATATCCTCTCCGATATCTTTTTGCGGGAGATCGGCCTTAGGCTGGGACCCGTGGGCAGATCAGACACTGATGTCTTCTATGAGGTGGTTCCGCCCCTCGAGATGCCCCGGATTCTTGCAGAGGAGGCCGAGGTCAGCGGTTTTGCCGTGGCCGAGCCCTACGGGACACAGGCTGTCGATCAGGGTGTGGGGGAGCTTCTCTTCCATACGGATCAGCTCTGGGAGAACCATCCCTGCTGCGTGCTTGCGGTGCGGGAGGATTGGCTCGAAAAGCATGAAGCCGGGGCGCAGGAGCTGGTCCGACTGCTGGTCGAGGCAGGTGCTTATATGGCAGAGCATCCGGAAAATGTCCAAAGGATCGCTCTGGAATTCCTCGACCCTGACGGAGATCTGGGACTTACGCCCGAGATGCTGAAGCGCGTACTGCAAGGGCCTTCAAAGGTCTGCACCGACGATCTCTTTCCGGACATCGCGGATCTCGAACGGATGCAGCGGTATATGACAGAGCGGATGGACATGGGGATCACTGCCGATCTTTCCGGGTTCGTGGAGACGAAGTATGCCGCAGCCGCCTATGGAAACCGTCCCATTGAAAAGCGGATTTCGAAAATGAAAGGGGTGGAGTCGATTCTTGCCCGAATCATTTGCCGGCGCTTTTCCCGTACCGATCAAATTCTGTCTCCGGCAGAGCCCGCGCCGGAACCGGAACCGAAAACAGAACCGGAAACAGAACCGGAAACAGAGGAAAGAGTGAGTGATCCTGCAGTTGAGGGAGCTGAATTCTCCCGTTTCCATATCGAGGAGAGCCATACCGATCTGCGGATGACCTTTGCTTCGGAGATGGCCCTGGTGGATCGCGCGGTTCTGGAGGCAAAGGATTTTCTGAAGACCATCGGGTTCGAGACTTTTTCCGGATTCAACCTGATCCTGCGGGAGCTGCTGATCAATGCGGTGGAGCACGGCAACCGGAATGATCCGGAGAAAGGGGTTTCCTGCACGGTGCAGCAGGTCAGAAAGAATCTCTTCCGGATCATCGTGGAGGATCAGGGGGAGGGCTTTGATCCGAAAGACCTCCGGTACGATCTGCCCAAGGATGCCAAGAGCCTGAGAAGACGGGGCTATCCTTTTATACATGCCTTTGCCGAAAAGATCGAGTTCAACAACAGGGGAAACCGGGTGACGGTCTACCATGAGGTCTTCGGCAGGACCGATTTTCCGGTGGAAAAGGCCGGGGATCGGGTGATCATCCGGCCCACCGGCGACATCACCGCGGCCTCGGTTCCGATCTTCGGGGAGCTGCTGAAAAAGCTGGCCCGACAGGGACATACCGCGTTTTGCTTTGATCTGGGTTCGGTTCGGGAGATCGATTCGGTGGGGTTGAGCGCCTTTATCGTGCTGGAGAAGATGCTTTCCAAAGCGGGAAAGCGGCCAGATCTGGAGATCATCGGTGCGGCCCCGGATCTGGCAGAACTCTTTTGCCTCATTAACCTGGGAAAGCTCTATCACATTCATGAAGCAGCATCTGAAAGAGAAGGGGAAAAAGGATGAAGGAGTGGCAGCATTCCATGAGAGAGCTGAAGGAGGAGTTTCGTCAGGAGGCCCTGGAGCATCTGTCGGCTGTGGAAAAGGAGCTGATCTTCATAGAGAAGGCCCCGGACCCGGAGCGGATCGCGAATATCTTCCGCTCCATCCACTCGATCAAGGGCGGGGCCGGCTTCATGGGATATGAGCATATGATGGCGTTGAGCCATGGGATGGAGACCCTGCTGCAGACCCTGCGCCAGGGGAATGTAAAGCCCGACAGGGAGATCATCGACGTGCTCCTTGCGGGTACGGATATGATCCGGAAGATGCTGGATGGGGAAGAGGGGGGAAACGGGATGGAGATCTCGGGGATTTCGGATCGCCTCTCGCATCTTATCTCGACCGGCTGCAACCCGGGAACCCTGGAGAAGATGGGCAGGCCCCTCTCTCTTTTCGATGAGGAGGAGAAGGATTCCGGGTTTACCGTAAATCAGTTCCGTCTCGATTCCCTTCCTGAAGATCACCACCTCTTTCATCTCCGATTCAACCTCAACCATCTCCAGCAGAAGAGGAGCATTCCGCCGCTGAAGCTGATCCGGGATCTTCTGCAGCAGGGGTTCATCCTCGAGACCCGGATCGAAACCGGGGCCGATGATTTTGACGGGGATCTGCTCGACGCGGCCCTGCTCTATCATATTCTCTTTGCGACCCCTCTCTCAGAAGCCGGTATCCAAGAGCGCTGGGGGCCCGAAATCCTTACCCGGGTGCATTCAAAAGGAGATTCCGCGCCGGTCTGTCAGCCGGCCGGCCAACCGGTTCCGACGGGTTCAGCCGAAGATCCGAACCGGCCTTCAGCATCCGGCCAAACCGCACTTTCCCCCGAGGCATCGGCCTGTGTCTCTTCGCTGGAACACCAGGATACGGTGCGGATCCGGGTGGAGATTTTGGACAAACTGATGAAGCTGGCCGGAGAGCTGGTGCAGGTGCGCAACAACCTGCTGGCCATGACGGCCGCAGATTCGCTCTACCGGGGGGTATCCCAGCGGCTCGATATCGTGACCACCGAGATGCAGGAGACGATCATGCAGACCCGTCTCCAGCCCATCGGATATCTCTTTGACCGGCTTCCCAGAATCGTCCGGGATCTGAGAGCAAAGCTGGACAAGAGGATCGAGATCGAGACCATAGGGGGCGATGTGGAGCTGGACAAGACCATTCTGGAATCCCTGACGGACCCGCTGATCCATCTGGTCCGCAACTGTTGCGACCACGGGATCGAAGCCCCAAAGATCCGCAGGCAGAAAGGGAAGACCGAGACCGGAAAGATCCGGGTCAGGGCCTGGCATGAGGCCGGCCAGATCAATATCGAAATCGCGGATGACGGGGCCGGCATCGATGCGGATGCGGTTCGGGAGAAGGCCATTTCAGAGGGCATCAAGGGGGCCGATCTACTTTCAAAAATGAAGGATCGGGAGCTTTTCGATCTCATCCTGATCTCCGGCTTTTCCACGGTAGAGCAGATCAGCGATGTCTCGGGCCGGGGCGTGGGCATGGATGTGGTGCGCAGCGGAGTGGAGCGGCTGGGGGGCGGGATCGAAATCGATTCGGAAAAAGAGAAGGGCACAAGGGTGCATCTCCGGCTTCCTCTGACCCTGGCCATCATTCCCTGCCTGCTGGTCTCGGTGGGGGAAAACCGGTACGCCATCCCCCAATCCAATCTGGTGGAGCTGGTCAGCCTTCGGGACAAGGAGATCGACACCCGGATCGAGATCGCGGGGGATCAGGAGGTCTTCCGGCTCCGGGACCGGCTCCTGCCCCTGGTGCAACTGGCCGAGGTTCTTCAGCGTCCCGAGCCTTTTACAAAGGAGACCCGCGCAAAGATCTGCATTGAAAGAGGCCAAAAAGTAAAACGGGAAGAAGCCTATGCGCCGGCCGATTTCTCCTTGCTTCAGAAGAGCCTCACCTTCGCTGTAGTCAAGATCGGTTCCCGCGGGTACGGGCTGGTGGTGGGCAGGGTCCTGGGGGTGGAGGAGATCGTTGTCAACCCGATCCATTCCGCGCTCAAATCCCTGGCCATCTATGCCGGAACCACCATCATGGGCGACGGAACCGTTGCGTTGATCCTCGACATCGAGGGGATCGCAAGACATGCCGATGTCCAGTTCAACCGGCGGGAGGCCGAAACGGAGATCTCCGATGCCCGAGGGGAGGAGCGCCAGACCGTTCTTCTTTTCAAAAGCGGCCCCCAGGAGCAGTATGCGGTCCCTCTGCCCATGATCCGGCGGGTAGAGCCGATCGGGGGCCGGGATATCGAGCGGATCGGGGATCGGGAGTTCGTCACTGTGGATGATGTCCCCCACCGGGTGGTGCGGCTGGAGAGCGTGCTCCATGTCTCACCCTGCCAAGAGGCTGAGAATATGCTTCTGCTGCTGCCCAAGCATATCCGCAGACCCTTCGGGATTCTGGTCTCTTCGGTGGTGGATACCCTCACCACGACCCTGCGCCTCAATACTCAAAGCCATACCGAGGATGGGCTGCTGGGAACAGCGATCCTCCTGAACCGGATCACCCTTTTTCTCGATATCTTCAAACTGATCGAGCGTGCGGAGCCGGACTGGTTTGAAGAGCGGAAGAAATCAGCCCCGCGGCCCCGGGAGCAAAAGAAGATCCTGCTGCTCGAAGACACCCCTTTTTTCCGGAACCTGGTGCGGGGATATCTGGAGAGCGACGGCTATAAAGTCACGGCAGTGGAGAACGGACAAGAGGGAATGGATGCAGTGAAAAGGGAGCGTTTCGATCTGATCGTCTCGGATATCGATATGCCGGTGATGAACGGCTGGGCCTTTATGGAGTATGTCCGGAAGGAGAGCGCACAGCCCCGGATTCCTGCCCTGGCCCTGACCGCACTGGATGGCGAAGAGGATCAGGAGCGGGCAAAGGAGGCCGGTTTCAACGGATATCAGATCAAGCTGGATCGGGAGGCGCTGCTGCAGGATATCGCGCGCCTGATCCAAAGACCCGAGGAGGTCTCATGAACCGACAGTACTGCACATTTTACATCGCGGACCGCCATTTCGGGGTGGAGATCACCGATGTGAAAGAGGTTCAGCCCCCGGCCCGGTGTACCCCGGTCTTTCATGCGGCCGAGGCCGTCAAGGGGTTTGTCAATATCCGGGGAAACATTCACCTGGTGATCGACCTGAGAACCCTGCTCGGCTTTGAAAGGATCGCCGGAGCCGAGGATTACCGGATCATTCTTTTTAAACCCCATGTGGGGGAGTCCTTCGGGATTCTGGTGGATGGGGTGGGGGATGTGGCTGAGGTGGACCCGGCGCGGATTGAAAACCTGGGGGATCGGGGCCAGGAGGTCCAAGCCAGGGGCCTCGAAGATGTCCGGGATCTGATAACCGGCATCTGTATGCTCAAAGACCGGCTGCTGATTCTGCTGAATGCACCAAAGCTGCTGAAATCGCTTTAAATACGACAACCATCATCTTTAGGAAAACAGGGAGGGAGTACCATGCGGATCTCAGATATGCGCATAGGAGTGCGGCTGGGGATCGGTTTCGGAATTATTCTGCTGCTGATGATCATCAACAACATCATCTCCATCAGCGGACTGAAGACCACTTCCGGAGCAACCGAGAAGCTCTATCGACACCCCTTTACGGTATCGACCGCTGCACTCCGCATCGATGCCGATATCATCCGGATTCACCGGGACATGAGGAATATTGCGCTGGCCCGGACCCCAGCGGAGATCCGGGCCGCAAGAGAGGAGATCGAGCGATATGAAAAGCGGATCTCCGATGACTTTGATGTTCTGGAGGAGCGCTTTCTGGGGGACAAGAGCCAGGTTGAGGCGGTCAAAAGGCTCTTTGCCGAGTGGAAGCCGATCCGTGACGAGGTGATCGAAACCATGACCCTGGTGGGCCGGGACGGATTCGGCACAGTGGAGGCCACCAGGAGCGAAGCACAGGTGAAACAGTTGACCGATGACATGGACCATTTCATCGAATTTGCGGCCGGCAAGGCCCAGGAGTTTCTGGAAAATTCCCAAACCTATGGCCGAAGAGCCGTGCTGATCAACTACGGGGTCTCGGCATTCGTGCTGATCGTGAGCCTTTTTCTGGCGATCTTCATCACCCGGGGCATCACGGTTCCCATCAGCCGGGTGGGCGATGCGGCCCGAACCATGGCCAGCGGCGACATGACCCGCCAGCTCGGCCTCGGCAGAAAGGACGAGTGCGGGCAACTGGCCGACTCCCTGGATATAATGTCCGAATCCCTTCGGGAGGATCTGGCGGAAATTTCTGCGGTTGCGGACCGGATCGACAATGCCGCATCCCAGCTCGCGGAGGCCAGCGAATCCCTCTCCGAGGGCGCGGCTGAACAGGCCTCCTCTCTGGAGGAGCTTGCCAGCACAATGGTGGAGATCGATTCCCAGGTGAAAAACAATGCCGATTATGCTGAAAGAACCAGCCAGAGCGTCAAGGGGCTCAAGGAGACGGCGGACGCAGGTCTTCAGGAGATGAAGAAGATGACCCAGGCTATGGGGGAGATCGACGAGGCCGGCAAATCCATAGCAAAGATCATCAAGGTGATCGACGCGATCGCGTCCCAGACCAATCTGCTGGCGCTGAACGCGACCATTGAGGCGGCCTCGGCCGGGGATGCCGGAAGAGGATTTGCGGTGGTGGCCAACGAGATCAAAGAGCTGGCCAACCAGAGCGCAAAGGCGGCCGGCGAGACTGCGGAACTGATCGAGAGCACCATCCGGAAGGTGGAAAAAGGGGGCGAGATCGCGAATGGGACCGCGGACGCGCTCCTGCGGATCTCCGAGGCATCGGTGGAGAGCGCCAGAATGACGGCCGAGATCGCGGCCTCGACCCAGGAGCAGGCCGAGTCCATCGTACAGGTGACCCAGGGGCTGGAGCAGGTGGATCAGGTGACCCAGATGAACACGGCAAGCGCGGAGGAGACCGCGTCGTCGGCTCAAGAGCTGGCGACCCAGTCGAGCGGGCTGCGGCAGATCCTTTCCAAGTTCAAGCTCTCTGAAGGGGAGATCAGCACCCTGAATCTGCAGGAGAAGAAACGGCAATCGGCTGCGCCGGCAAAAATGGGGGAGGGGAAAGGCGCAGCTTTCGGGAAAAGAGAAATCGGGAAAGATGGGCGCACACCAAAAAAGAGGGTCGAAAAGGAAGATATGGAATATCGATCCAAAGGGACCGATTCGGATGAGGATTTTGAACGGTATTGAAAAAATGCAAAACGACCTGAAATCATGCCGCCGCCTGATCCATATCCTGCTCAACAACGCGCAGGCGCTCATCGCGTATCTGGATGCTGCATCCTTTCGATATCGGGTGGTCAATGAATGGTACGGGGTCTTCTTTGGAAAACCGATGGCCGAGATTCTAAACAGAACTGTCCCGGAGGTTCTGGGGGAAGAGTATTTTGAAAAGACCCGCCCCCGGCTGGAGGCCGCGAAAAACGGGGAGACAGTTACCTTTGAAGTTCCGATGGAATCGGCTTCGGGCATTTGCTGGCTCCATGTCTCCTATGTGCCGGATATCGATGAAAATGGAGGGGTGGAGGGCATCGTTGTCATCGCCGTGGATATCACCGACCGGAAGCGGTTCGAGGAGGAGCTGCAGCGGAAACGAAGGATTGCCGATGCGGACAGTCTGGCCAAGAACCTCTTTGTGGCCAATATCAGCCATGAACTCCGCACCCCCCTCAACGCGGTCTTCGGATTTGCCCAACTGCTGATGGATGATCCGGACATGTGTGAGATCTCCCGGCAGAACGCGCAGATGCTGCTGACTTCCGGGGAGCATCTCAAGACCATCATCGACCAGGTGCTGGAGTTCACCCGGCTGGAGTCCGAAGAGATCCTGCCGGAGAAAAAGCCGTTCGATCTCAAAGAACTGCTCTCTTTCGTGTCGAACCTCTTCCGGCCCCGTGCCGCGGAGAAGAACCTCTCCTTTCAAATGGAGACGGCTCCGGATCTCCCCCGGTATATCATCGGCGATGAGGTTCGGCTGCGGCAGGTGCTCATCAATATCCTCTCCAATGGGGTCAAGTTCACCCAAAGGGGGAGTATCCGTTTCAAGATCCGGCATGGAAATGGAAAGGATAAAAAGAATTCGCTCCGCCTCTTCTTTACGGTTTCCGACTCGGGCCCCGGCATACCGGAAGATGTTCAGTCGTCAGTTTTTGAATCTTTTTATCAGTATTCCAGATCCGGAGACAAGCCAGAAGGCGCGGGGCTCGGCCTCTACATCAGCCGCAAGCTCGTCCGGAGCATGAAGGGCGAACTGCGCCTCAAGAGCGAAACCGGAAAGGGGACGGTCTTCGATTTCGACATCGAAGCTGAAAAGGCTTACAGACCCATGATGGAATCGGAATCGAGGCATCTTTTCCTCCATCCGGACCCGGATGGGCCCAACCTCTCAGTTCTTGCGGTGGAGGATGACCCGTTAAATCGGAAGCTGCTGAAGCATATGCTGGAAAAAAACAGCTTTACGATGATAGAGGCATGTGACGGAAAGGGTGCGATCCGCATCTGGGAGAAAGCGCGCATGGACCTGATCCTGATGGATCTTCAACTGCAGGGCTCCTCCGGCATTGAAACCACCCGGACCATCCGCCGGCTGGAGGAGGAAAGATGTAGGGCCGAAGCCGGAGAAGCCCCGCGCCGAATCCCGATCATCGCCCTCTCTGCACTGGTCTTCAAAGAGACCCGATTCCAGGCCCTGGCGGCCGGCTGCGATGCCTTTATCGGAAAACCCTTTCACGAGAAGGAACTGATTATGATGATCCGGCAGCATCTCAACCTCCGATGCAGCCCCGGAACCGAACCGGTTCAGCAGCGGAAAAAGCTCTCTGAAGAAGAGATTCTGGCGCGGTTGAAAAAAATCTCTGCAAAATCCCTGATCCGGATCGAGGATGGCCTTCGGGAGGGAAGCCGGGGGCCGGTCCTGCGGAAGATCGAAACGATTCGTCTGGATGATCCGGAGATCGCGGACTCCCTGGAGGGGATGGTGCGAGGGTTTCAATACACAAGGATTCTAAAATATCTGAGGATGGCTTCTGAAGGGTGAAATTTTCGGCCTGGAGCAGGTAAAGTTTGTAAAGGAGAAATCAAAAACAATGAGACGGTTTCATTCCTATGGGCCGGTGGATGCGAAAAAGCATTTTGTGGCCCCGAGAAAGGCGTTGATTGAATCCTGCGTCCGGTTTCTGGTCGGCGATATCGAAGAAGGAGGGCATTTCTTTACGATCTGGGCTCCGAGACAGACCGGCAAGACCTGGCTGATGCAGCAGGCGATGCAGAGTATTTCCGCCGAATACAAAGATCGGTTTGCGCTGCAGCGCCTCTCCTTTGGAGGGCTTCGGGGCGCGGCCCTGGAGCCCGATGCCCAAAGGACCGGCAGAACCGTTCCCGTTGCTCTGGAGAAACTGCTGGCAAAAAATTTGCCGGGCGCGGTAGGGCCTATCCAGGACTGGCAGGATTTCATCGGACTCTTCACCCGGGAGGCCGGGCTCTGGGATCAACCGCTGATTCTGCTGATCGACGAGGTGGATACCCTCCATCCGGAGCTGCTGGACATGATGGTCGCGCAGTTCCGGGAGATCTATCTGGACCGAAACCGATATCTGCTCCACGGCCTCGGGCTTGCAGGAGTCCGGGCTGTTCTGGGGGTGGAAAGCCGGCGGGGGTCTCCATTCAATATCCAGCGATCCCTGCGGGTTCCCAACTTCAGCCGGGAAGAGGTGGAAGACCTCTTTTGCCAGTATGAAGCCGAAAGCGGACAGATCGTCGATCCGGGAATCATCGAGAGGCTCTATGCCGCGACCCGGGGTCAGCCGGGACTGGTCTGCTGGTTCGGGGAAATGATGACCGAAACCTATAATCCCGGCGCAGATCTTCCCATCGATCTTCCGCTCTGGGAGGAGATCTATGATGCTGCGATCCACAGAGAGTGGAACAACACCGTCTTGAATCTGATCAAGAAGGCAAAGAGGCCCTATCTGAATCATGTGGTCGAGCTGTTCAGCAGATCGAATATCCCCTTCAATATCCAGTCTGACTGGTGCAGCTTTCTGTATCTCAACGGGATTATCGAAGAGGAAAGGATTCCTGCGGCAACCCGCGGCAAAAAGTATATCTGCCGCTTCTCCTCCCCTTTTGTTCAGGAGGCGTTGTACAACGCACTGACCCTGGATATAGTCGGTGAGGTCCTCCCGATCCCCCCGCTCGATCCGCTGGATGATCTGGCCGATGTATTCGCAGAACCTGAACTCGATCTTTTGGCTCTGCTGGCGAGATACAAAGATTATTTGAAGCGATTGAAAGCCAGAGGATTGAATCCCTGGAAGGATCAGCCCCGCCGGGCCGATCTCCATCTGACCGAGGCTGTGGGCCATTTTCATCTCTATTCCTGGCTCCTCAATGCCATTGGCCGGCGCTGTTCCGTGAGCCCGGAATTTCCCACCGGCAACGGAAAAGTCGATCTTCATCTTCGGTGCGAAGGGAAAAAGGGGCTGATCGAGGTCAAGAGCTTCATAGATATCCACGAGGCAAAACGGTCGAAAAAGCAGGCTGCCGCCTATGCCCTGCAGATGGGGCTGAAGTGCGTCACCCTGGCCATGTTCGTGCCCACAGATGACGATACTGTTCTTGAAAAACTATCAGGTTCGGAAACCATCGACGGTGTCGGGGTCAACACCACGGCTATCGGATGGACATAGCCGGTTCTGTTCCACATACAATTTCCGAATCACCAGATTCGGAATTCTAAAGGTCAGCTCCCCGATCGGGGTTCGTTCGGGGGTGAGCGTCAATAGGCCGAAATAGCAGAGCAGCGAAACGTAGAAGTCGGCAAGACCGTAGGGAAATTTGAACATTTTTGCCTCCTCAAGACCCGGACTCCGAATATGCGTTTTTCCCGGAATGCGATCTTTTCCTGCTGCAGATTCTGTTCCGGTTGAAATCGAATACCTCTCCTGCCTTCATTGCTATCCAGACCTTTTATACTGACAAAGCAGGAAAATCACAAGCCTGAAAGCCCTTTGGCCCTATAGTTTCTGCGTCACCGGCCTTGAGATGACTTGACTTCACCGCCATTTATCGTATCATGGACCGTCTGTGTTGCAGGGAGAAAAAAACAGGAGATGTTTCCAAACAAAGAGGAACCATTTCGGCGGAAGGCAAACGCCGGCGGTCGAGAATAGGAGAAGCGATGAGCCGAACCCTAAGCTCTGGGAAGATCCCTTCTATCCTGGTCATCGAGGACAACCCCCAGAGCCTCAACTATTTCGAAAAGCTCCTGGAGTCGGAGGGATACGAGGTCCGCCTCATTCCGGAATCGGCCCTGGCCCTGGATTCGGTGCGGAAGCGGCAGCCGGATCTGATTCTGCTCGATATCATGATGCCGGAGATGGACGGATACGAGATCTGCCGTCAGCTCAAGGCGGATCTGCGGACCTGCGACATTCCAGTGATCTTCATCAGCGCGCTCTCGGAATCGGTGGACAAGGTCTCGGCATTTGGCGCGGGCGGCGTCGATTATATTGTCAAGCCCTTTCACAAGGACGAAGCCCTGGCCCGGATTCGAACCCATCTCCGGATCAGGGAACTGCAGCAACAGCTCCAACAGAGCAATCAGCTTCTGGAGCGGCGTGTTGCGGAGAAGAGCGCGGAGCTGGCCGACCAATATGAGAAGACTATGCAGATCCAGAGCCAGATCCAGCAGGCCCAGAAGCTGGAGGCCATCGGCACTCTTGCCGGGGGGATCGCGCATGATTTCAACAACATTCTCTTTTCCATGTACGGATATCTCGAATTGATCCTCGACAATGCGGAGAAAGGGAGCAAGATCGCAACCTGGACCCGCCATGTCTTTGACGGCGCGGAGCGGGCCGGAAAGCTCGTGGATCATATTCTCGCGTTCAGCCGTCAGAAGAAGACCGATCCGGTTCCGGTGCATATCCGCCATATCGTCAAGGAGGTCTTGAACCTGAGCCGGGCCACTCTACCGTCCACCATCGAGCTTCGCCAGGAGATCCGCAGAAACTGCGGACTGGTGCTGGCGGACCCGACCGAGATCCATCAGGTCGCCATGAACCTGATTACCAACGCCTACCATTCCATGACCGAAACAGGGGGCCTGCTGACCGTAAAGCTGGAGGAGGTTCAGTTGACCGCGGAATCGGCTTCCACAGCAGCCAAAAGGGACGGAACCTATCTCTGTCTGAGCATTTCCGATACCGGCATCGGGATGGATGAGACGGTGAAGGCCCGGATCTTCGATCCCTACTTCACCACTCGAAAGGAGGGCACTGGTCTGGGGCTGTCGGTGGTTCACGGGATCGTAACCCGATACAACGGCTGGATCGAAGCCGAGAGCGAGCCGGGCAAGGGGAGCTGTTTCCGGGTCTATCTGCCCCGGCTGGTGCATCGGGCCGACCTCCGAAAGCCGGAAAAGGAGAGTGCCGTTCCCAGAGGCAATGAGACGATCCTTCTGGTGGATGACGAGCCCCAGGTAGTGGATATGCTGGTCCGGTCCCTGGAAAGCCTTGGATATGAGGTGGTCTCCGGCACCAGCAGCCTCGATGCGCTCGATACGTTTCAAAAGGAGCCGGACCGGTTCGATCTGGTGATCACCGATCTGACCATGCCGAAGATGACGGGCATCCGCCTCACCCAGGAGATCCTTCGGGTCCGGCCCGGCTTTCCGGTCATCCTCTGCACCGGATTCAGCGAAGAGCTTCATCAGGATGCCCTGCATCAGCTCGGCATCCGGGAGGTCATCCGGAAACCGGCCATCCGGGATCAACTGGCCGCAGTCATCCGGAAGGTCCTCGACAGCACTGCCCCCATTTCCCGGATTCCAATTTCCTTTGATTCCTGCCCCGATTCATGATACCGGTAGAAAAGGGAAGGGCGGTAGTCGGAAAAACCCAGTACCGGAGGTGAGTATGAGTGCCCGGAATCGAGCAGTTGAGCCCCCGATGATTCTGGTTGTGGATGAGGACCCCCAGGATCTTCAACGTCTTGCCAATCTTCTGCGGGAAAAGGATTATACGGTCATTGTGGCCTTGACCCAGGCACAAGCACTTGCCAAGTCAAAGGAGAATCTTCCGGATTTCATCCTCATGGATGATGGACTTTCGGGCGTCGAATCTCCGGATTTCTGTGCCCGAATCAAGTCTATTTCCAAGGAGTGGGACATTCCGGTTCTGCTGCTGCTTTCTGCCGGGCAATCCCCGGAAAAACCGAAGAAGCCGGAAATAACGGAAAAATCGGCTAAGCCGGAAAAACCGGAAAAGAAGGACTCCACCAATACCGATCTCTTTTCATCCTATGCCTGCAGCACCATCGATTATCTGGTCAAGCCGGTGCATCCGCACAATCTGCTCTCGGTGATCGATCTTCAACTGAAGCTGAAGCATGCAGAAAAGATGCTGTCCGATTATCAGGAGCAGAACCGGCTGGAATCGGACGATCGGGTGCGCCTGGCCCGGGAGAAGGCCGAACTCAAGGAATCTATTTCGGAAAAAGAGCAGTATATCGAACGGATGGCCATTATCGATGATCTGACGGGGCTGTACAACCGGAAGTATATCATGGAGCAGCTCGCAAGCGAGATTGCCAAATCCCGGCGGTATGCCCATCATCTTTCACTGATCCTGGTCGATATCGAAGGGATGAGCGATATCAATCAGATCCACGGACTCCCTTATGGCGACGAGGTGCTGGTGCAGATCTCCCGATCCCTTCTGAAAGGGGTTCGAGAGGTGGATATGGTGGCCCGCTTTGGCGGAAAGACCTTTCTGATCCTGCTGCCCCACACCGAAGTAGAGGGTGCGGAGCAGACCGCGGAGCGACTGGAGGAGGCGATCATGGAATTTCAATGGGATCAGTATCCGGTTCCCCTCTCCGTAAGCCGGGGCGTCAGCACCCTCTCGCCGGACCGGATGGCCGATATCGGCCACAGCAATCCCCGGAATATCCTCTATCATCTGATCATGAAAGCCGATGATCATCTCTATCAGAACAAAGAGCGGCAGCGGGCCCAGGCCCAAACCGAAGAGAAAACCGATGAAAATAAAAAATCGATAAATCAGGATTGATCTTCAAAGCCGTTTCCATTTAATATAGAAAGTGTGCAATACTGGGTTAACCCGAGATTCCTCAAGAAAAGGAACGGAATACCGAAAGGAGCGGAACATGACAGATATAATCCTCAAGAGCAAAGAGTCGACCGCCATCACCAGCAACCCGCCGATCCTCGCCACCCTCAAATGGGAGACCAGAACCGATCTGGATCTCTACTGCTTCTACGTCACGCAGAAGAACGAAATCGGGAAGATCTTCTATAAGGATATGGGGGGCGCAGACAAATATCCCCATGTCTATCTGAACCAGGACAGCAAGAAGGGCGGGTCCGAAACTATGACCATCCTCCGGCCCGAGCTGCTGAAATATGCGCTGATCGTGGGGCATCGGGAGTTCGAGAGCGGCGCGGGGAGCTTTGAATCGGCCAATGCCTCGGCCGTGATCGAAAACGAGACCGGGAACAGTGTGTCGGTTCCTCTCCATGAGAAGAACGACTACGCCTACTGGGTGGCAATAGCCCGGCTCGATTTCACCGAAACCGGCAAGATCACCATCAGCCATGCCGAGACCTATTCCAAGGCCGATGTGGAGCAGGCTCCGGTCATCAAGACCGACGGGACCTTCAAGATGGACGGGGGCAAGGTGGAGTTCAAGGAGGATAAGAAATGTTTTGTTGCGACCGGGGTTTACGGCTCCTGGCAGACTCCTGAAGTTCGGACTCTCCGCGATTTTCGGGACCAGCATCTGCTCAACCATCCATTGGGAAAGACCTTTGTCCGCTGCTATTACCGGTTCTCGCCTCCTGCTGCGGATTTCATCGCGCGAAGGGAGGGGCTTAAAAGACTGGTGAAAAGCCGATTGCTGGACCCGTTGGTCCGCCGCATCCGCAGCTCCTGATAGAGGCTTTTAAAAGGTAATTGTTCTCTTGCAGCAGACGATGCAAAACAGATGATGATGTGGGTGATATGAATCCGGAACCTTCGGGAAAATGGCCCTTCGTCTCCCTGGTTTTCGTCCTCTGCGGCCTGGGGATGATTAGCGGGGTGATTATCGAGGCGTGGGATGTTCTGGGGCCCTTGCGCTGGGTGCTGGGGCTTGCCGGATTTTCGGTTCTGCCGGCCCTGGCCTGGTTCTACCGGACCCGTTCCCCTGTGGTCGAGGCCATCGAAACCCGGAAATCCCGGCTGAAGCTGACGGAAAAGGCCCTGCGCCAGCGCTCCCGGCTTCTGGAGAAGCGGCAGCGGGAGCTTGCGAAGATGCGGGTCCGGGCCGATCAGTTGATGGAATACGACCACGAGGAGACCTCTCCCGATGGAGATGCCCGGGAGATGGCCGATCTGGACCGGCAGGTCTTCGATCTTCTGGAGAGCCGAACCGAGCAGCTCTTCGAGAAGATCCGGCAGAACCGGTATCAGACCGTTGACGGCGACTTTGACAAGCAGCAGTTGGTGACAGATATCGTCGATCTGGTGGAGTCGGTGGCAAAGATCTACCAGCCCGATGCCAGACGGCCCCTGCTGGAGACGAGCGTCGAAAAGCTGCTGAAGAGCGTCAACCGGATTTCGCTGCAGATGATCCTGCTGCTGGAGGGGATTCCCTTCAACCTGAAGGATTACAATCTGGGCCGGGCCTACGACCATGTCAAGACCGGGGTCAAAGCCTACGGCGTCTATAAATCGGCAGAGCCGTATTTCAACTACATGCGGCCTATCTACTACCTGGGCCGCTACACCTTGGGAGCCACCCCCGCGACCATCGGCGCGGGATGGGCC
Source organism: Desulfobacteraceae bacterium (assembly GCA_011390345.1). Taxonomy (GTDB): domain Bacteria; phylum Desulfobacterota; class Desulfobacteria; order Desulfobacterales; family JAABSP01; genus JAABSP01. Next base: position 35,575 of record JAABSP010000005.1, on the reverse strand, counting down.
TTCAGCGAGATATTCCGCAAAGGGACCCAAAAGATCTCTGAGCACCTGACCGCAAAATATGCCTTGAACCTGCTGCGGGATACGGTCTTCATCATCGGCAACGGCTCGGCCGAGATCTTCGGCGGCGACTACCGCCTCCGGGACCCGCACTGGATCTATGCCGCGGAGCTGACCCATTTCATGGCGGGCCTTCCCCTCTCCGGAGTTCTGCTGAAAGCCGCGATGGCGGAACTCTCGACACTGCCCCTGCGAAGCGAATATGACCGGCTCTATCTCTATCGGAAGCTGGGGGCCGGCAAAAGCCCGGGGCCGGAGCGGTATTACGGGACCGAGCCGATGGCCGCGGAGCAGCGGGTGGCGATTGCCCAGCGGCTGGAGCGGTTCTGCTCAAAGCACTGCTCGGACCTGAAGATCCCCCAGGAATGGAAGGAGGGGATCGAGGGGAGGCTCGATCTGAAGCTGGAGATCGGCCGGGGCGATCTGCCGGTTCCGTCCACGGCCCCGGTCCGGACCGCACAGGGGATGACCTCCCTTGCCGGATTTCTGATCGAATACAAACGGACTCCCCCCGAAGAGCTGCCGGATCACCTCGCGGGAACCCGGATCGGCTCCGGAGTTGCAGAAGATGACCGGATGGAGATCATGGAAACCCTGATGGATTCGCCGCCCATGATCTTCGGGTATCCGGATCTGGAGCTGGAAGATCCTCTGCTGGAGGATTATTTCGAGGATCTTACGGATCTGGGGGTCCGTTTGGGTCCCTGGGGTAGATCCGTGGATCGGGCTCTGGAGGATGCGGCCTTTCATTTCCGGAGAAAGAAGAAGGTCAGGGAGCGGATGGACCGGCGCTACACCGACAGGGCCGAGCGGGATATGGTCTCCGACTCCCCGCAGAAGCGTCTCGCAACCAGAACTGCCCGGGGAATTCTCTTCAATTTAGGGGCCCGGGAGACCCTTCGCTTCTGCTATAAAGATGTCCTGCTCCATACCGAACCAGATAACGAAGGGAATACGGATCTCATTCTCCCGTCCCACCTCCAGGGCTGGCTGGTTGGAACCGATCGCCGGCTGCTGCTGGTGGGCATCCGCAGGAAAGAGACGGGCAGCCGGGATGAAAAGGGCCTCTTTCTCTGGGAGGGGGCCTTTGGGGAGATCCGAACCGAACCGGAGAACCGGCCTCTGGGAAACTACTGCCGGATCACCGGGGGAACCTGGCACTGGGAGCCGGCAAATGCCCGTTCCACCCTGCCTGCGCTGCGGATTCCGGGCCGACCCCTGGCTCGGTATGAACGGTACTACGGTCCCATTCTCCGGGCCATTGAATCAGCTCAAAGGCCCGCTTTTCCTCCTGATCTGATGAAAAAAAAGGATGCTATTCCCCAGAAGAGTCTTCCAGCCTCTCCTCCGGAGAATCGTCAAGAGATTCCCGCAAAATCCCCTTCTCCGCATCGGGATTCGGAGGAAGACCCGCAGCCCTCCTGAACGCGGCCTGGTGGAGCAGGCGGGCCGGACAGCTTCCATCAATCGAATAGAAACGGCCTCACAAAACGATTCATTCGATCGATCTCTTTTTTGTTGTGTTTGAGAAGTTCATGCCCCCACACATGGTCTGTCTGATCAACACAATCCTGTGCAAGAGATTTCCCGATTTTTTCATAGGTATTATTCTGTTCCGGCATATTCTTCTTCAGATCTTCCGGTTCGGAATGTGCCCCGAGAACGAATAACCTGTCAGCGAGATCCGCGGGAATCTGTTCTTTGACATCATTGATGCGATCTTCATGCAGGTCAAAATCAATGAGCAGCAGCATCATTCTCCGGGGATACTTCATCATTTCGGAAATATGGCCATACCGAAAGGTTTCCCGAACCTTTATCCATCCCCCGGCCGGCGGCAGAATTTGAATGGCGCGTTCATTCAGTCCCGGATGCAGCAGGAAACCGTTTGCAATCTGGCGATTGGCATCGTCTTCCGGCAGGACCAAAAGGTGATCCCTGTATTTATTGACGCTCACGGCTCGATATCGTCCTGGATCAGCTTGTCGAGCAAATTGCCTCTGTAGGAGGGGGTATCGCCGAGCAATGTAAGCAGGGTGGGGCCCAGGTGATGATTTCGGTAAACCATATATGTATTCTCATCAGAGAACTTTTGAATGGCTTCTGAATTATGAGATGTGGCCAGAAACTGCCCTCCCTTTTCAAAGGAGCGTCTTAAAGATAGGATGAAATGGCCGACTTCCGACAAGGAAAGGTGGCTGTCCGGTTCGTCCCAGAAGCAGAAAAGAGGGCCGTAATAATCATTTGCGGCCAAAATCCCTGCACAAAGAAAAAAGCATTTCTCCCCATCCGACAGGTCTTCGAAAGAAACGATGAGATCCGCACCGCTTTCCTGGAATCGGACGCTCAGATCCTTGGCCTCTTTTCCGATGGGCTCGTTGCGGAAATCTTTAAAATCAGGCATTACATTCCGAAGGTATCGGTCAATGAGCGTATACGCGGCCGGATAGCGGGAGAGAAGGCCTGAAAACCACTCCCCGAAGTTGGAAACCTCACGATTGGGTTTCATGATTTCTCCCGTAGATTCTCCTTTCATCAGGTAGGGAACCGGCGACAGGATGATCATCTGAGAAAGCCACATCTTGAAAAAATGAAGTGGATCTTCCCGGGATTGTTCCTGGATGACGGTCAGAGCGACAAGATGCCAATCCACTGAGAAAATCGCTTCATTGGACTGCGGATAACGGAAAAGCGTTACCTGGTCTTCCTTTCTCTGGTATATGGGAGTATCCCAAACCATCAGTTTCTCTTCGAAAATTCGAAGTTCCCGAAACCCGGCCGGCAATTCAAAGGAAATGGCATACTGATAGATTCTTTCATCGATCAATACCTCGATTTCCAGTTGAATCGGTATATTTGATCTTCCGCCTGCAAAATCTTTCGGTTTGACGAGTTGACCGATTCGATTGACACCCTGTCCGATTTTTTGGAGGATTTGAAATGCGGCAGCGACAGTTGACTTGCCGGAACCGTTTTTTCCGATCAACAGCGCTGAAGGCATGTTCTTCATCTTCAGCTCGAAGTTTTCAAGGCATCTGAAATTATGGACGTATAACCGCTGAATCATGAGAATGGCAACCATCCTATTCGTTGTCGATATTTGAACGGGAGATCATTCCCCTGAATGAGAAGGATCTTCCGGCGCCCCTTCCGGAGAATCCGCAGAGTTCCCGTAATCCTCGAGAGATTCACGGGGAATCCCCTTCTCCGCATCGGGATTCGGAGGAAGACCCGCAGCCCTCCTGAGCGCGGCCTGGTGGATGTAGCCGGCAAAGTGGACCGGGCTCTTTCCGTAGATCGGGTCCCATCCGGCCGGGTCCGCGACACATTCGAACTGGGTCTCCAGGCCGATCCGGATTAGGGCATCCTCGATCGGCATCCCCTTCACCTTTTCGGCTGCGGTCCATGTGGCCCCGCAGGGCGCGCCCCGCAACACCCGGATATCCTCGACAATCCCGTCCTTCACATCGACTTCGAACCTCGGAGCGCCAAACTCCTCACCATAGCTTCCCAGCCGCCCGTGCCGGGGAAGGCCGCATCAGGTGGGGGGGGTATGGACACCCTTCACCTCCATCTTCTTTCCCGATGCCACGACCGGGATCTTCTCTTCTACGCACCGGAGCGCGAGATCATGGGAGAGGTCCGGATGCTTCAAAAAATCGAGCACCATATCCGCGTCGATGGTCTCGGGCAGATACTGGGCCGCATTGTCGATCACCGGGGGCAGGGCCCCGTCAATGGAGACGACCGAAAGGGAGATTTTCTCCTGCTCTCGCTCCCGGATCGCGCGGATCTTCTTTTCGCCGCTTCCGTTCTGTTGAAATACGACGATCTTCTGTTTTTCATTCTCTGTCATAGGGTTCTTCCTTTGGAATATGGATGGTGAAGATGCTCCCCTTTCCCGGGGTGCTCTCCACTTCGATTCCGCTGTTGTGGGATTGTACGATATGTTTGACGATGGCCAGCCCCAAACCCGTTCCCCCCTGGCTGCGGCTTCTGGCCTTGTCCACCCGGTAAAATCGCTCGAAGAGCCGGGGGATGTGGGCATTGGGAATCCCGATGCCGCTGTCTGCCACGGAAATCGTCACCGCGTCCGGTTTCTCCTGCGCGGATATCCGCACCGTGCCCTTCTGTTCGCTGTACTTGATCGCATTGTCCAGAAGATTGACCAGGGCCTGCTCCATCAGAGGCGCGTTCATCCGTGCCCGGACCCCGGGGCCGCAGTCGATCTCCATGAGAATCTCCTTCTCTTCGGCCTTCTCCCTGCAGATGGAAACCGCGTTCTGCAGCATCGGCTCAACAGGGCTCATCCGCCGGTGGATCTGTCCGCCCTCCCGCCCTTCCTCGATCCTGGAGAGGCTCAGGATATCCTCGATGATCGCACAGAGCCGGTCCACATGGCGCTCTATAATCGTAAGAAACCGCTCTGCCTCCTCGGGATTGTTCAGCGCGCCGGCCCTCAGGGTCTCCACAAACCCTTTGATGGCCGTCAGCGGGGTCTTGATCTCGTGGGATACATTGGCTGCAAAATCGCGGCGCATGCTCTCCAGCCGGCGGAGACGGGTCACGTCGTTCAATACGATGAGGATGCCGATTGTTCTGCCGTCGGCCTCCTTCAACGGAGAGGTGTGAGTCAGTAAAATCTGCTCGCTGCTCTGGAAGAATACGATATCGCTCTCCTGCACCGGCTCCCCTTCCAGGGCCTGCCGGGCCAGGCGCTGGAGGCTCGGGTTCCGCACCGCCTCCTGAAGGCTTCTGCCCGTAATCTTCTCCGGGACCCGGTCCAGAATCGCGGCCGCGGCCCGGTTGATGCTGAGAATCCTATCCTCTCTATCGACCGCGATCACCCCTTCGGACATGCTGGAAAGCACCGAATCCAGCTCGTTCTTCCGGCGCTCCACGGCCCTGACCCGGTCGTCGAGACGGGCCGCCATCTCGTTCATGGCCCGCGCCAGCCCCTGCATCTCCAGGATGTTCGGGGTGGGGAGGCGGTACGAGAGATCCCCCTCGGCAAAGTGCTTGGCCCCCTGCTTCATCTCCCGGATGGGGCGAGCGATCCGCCGGGAGATGAGAAAACTGATCCCGGCCGCGGCAATGGCCACCATGATCCCCCAGATGAGGATCTGCCACCGGATCTCGGTGAGCCGTTCGTTGATGGGGACGATGCTCACAGCAGACCGGAGCAGTATCCGGACGCGGTTCTCCGGCTCTTCTCCGCTCCACAGGGGAATGGCCAGATACATCATCTCCTTTTCCAAGGTTCGGCTGTACCGGATGGAAGCGCCCCGGTTCTGCCGCAGGGCCTTCTGGATCTCGGGCCTCCGGGCATGGTTGTCCATATTCTGCGGCGATTCATAGGAATCCCCCACCACCTTTCCCGAGGCTAGGATCGCGGTGAACCGGGTCTTGGCATAGGGTGTCACAGATTTGCAGATCCGGTCGATCTCGGACTGGTCCAGCGGGTCCAGGTGATCGATGATCTGCGGCGCGATGAGCAGAGCCCGCTCCTCCAGATCCTTTTCGATCTGCAGCAGCATAAAGTTGTGCATGGCCCGGACCGCATATCCGCTCATGGCGGTCAGCGCCAGCATGATGACCAGCAGGTAGGAGGGATAGAGATGCCAGAGAAGGGGCCGGTACTTCATGATGGGGCCCTGAACCGGTAGCCGACGCCCCGGACTGTTTCGATGGCCGTGCCGTACTCGCCCATCTTCCGGCGCAGCCCCACGATCTGGACATCGACGCTCCGGTCCGTGACCGGATAGTTCTCCCCCCGGACCGCATCCACGATCTGGGGGCGGGTGAAGACCCAGCCGGGCCGCAGGGCCATCGAGTGGAGGATCTTGAACTCGGTATAGGTCAGCTCCACGAGTTTCCCGTCGATGGTGAGGGTGCATTGTTTGCTGTCGATGGCCATTTTTCCGTACCGGATGATTTCGGCTTTATTTTCCGACAGGGGTGCTTCCGCTTTCCTGCGGATCACGGCCTTGACCCGGGCCACCAGGATTCTAATGCTGAAGGGCTTGATGATATAGTCGTCCGCGCCCAGTTCCAGCCCGATCACCACATCCGGCTCCTCACCTTTGGCCGTCAGCATCACGATGGGAATCTCCCGGGTCTTCTCCTTCTCCTTCAGAGCCCGGGCCACATCGAACCCGTCCATACCCGGCAGCATCAGATCGAGAACCACCAGATCCACGTTTTGGGTTCGGACCATCTCCAGTGCCCGCTCCCCGGTTTCGGCACAGAGGATTTCAAAGCCGGCGGCCGCGAGATTGTACCTGACCAGCTCCAGAATGTCCTCCTCGTCATCCACCACGAGAATACGAGGTCTTTCCATTTTCTCCTCCGGTTTCAGAAGCGAAAAGAGGCTTTACCTGGCCATCATGGCCCGCATCATGTCGCCGGCGTTTTCCGCATGATCCGCGATAGAGCCGATGAACTCGCAGAGCCGGATGGTATGGAAGACCGTAACCGGGTCCAGATCCATGCTGAAGACCTTCTGCTTCATGATATCTTCGGCCCGGTCCGCGTCATGCTCCTGCTGCCGCAGGTTCCGGATGATCTCCTTCACCGTTTTCCGCTGCTTTTCAGAGAAGCTTTCGAAATACTTGCGGGCTTCGGTCACCATATTGGCCAACTCCTCGATGGGGGAGATCACCGAATCGACCAGTATCAGAAAATCCTTTTCCAGTTCCGCGGGAAACCCCGGCTCGGGCCGGTAGGAGATCCAGTCCAGGGTATCCTCCACCGAATCGAGTACGCTGTCCTGTTCTCTGAGATACCGGAAGAGCTGAAATTTGTCCACCGCCAGCAGGGAATTCTTCGGGGTATGGCCGCGAATCCTCCGCTTGATCGCGTCGGCCTCCCTCTCGATCCGGATGATCTCCTCCCGAAGCTCCTCAAAGCTGCTGCATTTGTGCGACACATGGCATTCGATGGCCTGTTGAAATGTCCATGCGCACTCTTTGACCTTCTCCGCATGTTCCTGAACCCCTTCAAAGGGGGAGGTCATGAAGAGGGAAAGAAACGGGATACGCATCTTTGATCTCTCCTTGATTTACTTCTGATTTACAGAACAGCGGCCTGCTGCCGCCATTTTGATCGTAGGTTTAAACATATCTTCAATATCTTACGGATTACAGAATGAATTGCAGGATTGTAAATGCGATCATACTGGTGATGGCCGCGGCCGGCACCGTCAGCACCCAGTATAGCATAATCCGAAAGATGATGGTGAAATTGACGGCCTCCAGCCCTCGTGCCAGACCTACGCCCATGACGCCCCCCACGGCCGCGTGGGTGGTCGAGACCGGCAGGCCCAGCTTCGACGCGATGAGTACGGTTGTGGCCGCTGCAAAATCGACCGAAAAGCCCCGGGTGTTGCTCAATGTGGTGATCTTGTGGCCCAGGGTGTCCATCACCCGGTATCCGGCCATTGAAATGCCGCAGGCGATCCCCACGCCGCCGAAGAGCAGCAGGAAGATGGGAACCGGAACCTGTGCCCCGATGGAGCCGGTCTTGACGATGAAGTAGATCACCGCCAAGGGGCCGATCGCGTTGGCCACGTCGTTTGCCCCCTGTGCCAGGGCCACATAGCAGGAGGTGCCGATCTGGATCTTCCGAAAGACCTCCTCCGCGCCCTCCGCGTTCTCATCCCGCATCAGAAAACGGCGGAGCAGGAGCATGGCAAGATATCCAAATGTACCGGCCAGAAGAACGGCCAGGATAAGAGTAATGGCCGGGGGAAGGGAGAGCTGTTTGCCCAGAGGTGTTTTGAAGAGAAACGAGAGTACCACCACAAAGAGTGCCAGACCGATGAAATACGGGGAAAACCTGAGGGCGCGGGTAAAGGGATCAGGATGGCTCAGAATCAGGCGCAGGATGATCTTCAACATCAAAAAGGCGATGATCATGCTGAAGACCGGGGAGATGATCCAGCTCAGGACCACTCCTCCCAATGTGCCCCAGTTGATGACGGAGAATCCGCCGGCCATGATCCCGAAGCCGATCATTGCCCCGACAATGGAGTGTGTGGTGGAGACCGGCAGGGACTTCCATGTGGCAAAGGAGACCCAGAGCGCGGCCGCGATGAGCGCGGAAAACGCGCCGATGAGCGCGAGGTGCGGGTCGTTGAGCACCTGTGTGGAGACGATCCCCTTCCGGATGGTGTTGGTGACGTGGGAGCCGAGAAAGACGGCCCCGACGATGTTCAGTATTCCGGCGATGAAGACGGCCTGCTTGATGGTGATGGCCTTGGCCCCAACGGCTGAAGCCATTGAATTGGCCACATCGTTTGCGCCGATGTTCCAGGCCATGTAGAAACCGAAGATATAGCCTATGATCAGGATTGAATATTGCAGACTCATGCGCTTCCTTGTCGGTTGTCCAATTCCTGTTTGAGAATATCCTGTTAAAAGATCCGGCCCTCTCGATCCTTTCCATCGATTTTAGTAAACTGATTCAGCATACTGAGCTTTCGTATGCTGAATCAGTAAACCGGGCCGTATACCGGGCCGTTCCAAACGGGTAGAGATAGCATGAGTGTCGGCAATGATCAATGCAAAAAAAAGAAAAGGCCAAAGATTTTGAAATTTAGAGCTTTACAATTTCCGCTCCATCTGCTATCTGGTATGAATTATAATGAAGATACTGCTGAAATCTGTTCCTGAGATTCCTTTGAAAATCCCCTGAAAATCCAAGGTAAAAATGAAAAGAGACCATATTCTTACATCACTTTTTGGACAGAGATGAAGATAGAATGACGGAAGAGTGTAAAAAGCGACCGCGGATACTGCTCGTCGACGATGACCCCTCCATGATCATCCTGGTGGAAAGCATGCTGGAGAGGTGGGGCTATGAAATCGAAAAGGCCGAATCCCCATTCGCGGCCATCTCGATCGCGTCCGCATCCCCCTTTGATCTGGTCCTGATGGATGTGGATCTCAACGATCAACTGGACGGAATTGCGGTGGCCGAGATACTGCGCCGGCGCTTCGATATTCCGGCCATCTATATGACCGCATATGCCGATGATATGCTTCTGGACCGGGCCCGGCAGACCCGGCCCTACGGCTATCTGGTCAAGCCGGTGCAGAGGCTTGAGCTTCGCGCGACCATCGAGATGGCCCTCTCCAGGCTCGAACTGGACCGGCAGGTGCAGGAGAATGAAAAGCTGTATCGGGCCATGTTTGAAAACAATGAGGCCGTGAAACTGCTCCTCGACCCGGAGAGTGGGGCCATCGTCGATGCCAATCCGGCCGCGTGCCGCTTCTACGGATACGCTCCTGAAGTCCTGAAGCGGATGAAGATCACCGACATCAATCTGCTCTGCCCGGAAAAGACCGTGGAACTCATGGAACTGACCCGCACCGGAAAGAAGAAGTGTCATGAGTTCCGCCACCGGATCTCTTCAGGAGAGATTCGGGATGTGGAGGTCCATTCCGGCCCTGTGAAGTGGCGGGGAAAGACCCTGCTCCTCTCCATCATCCATGATATCACCCAGGGGAATCAGACCCGAAAAAAACTTGTCCAAGCGCTACAGGTTACCGGACGGCAGGCCCGGGAGACGGAGGCGCTGCTGGAGGCCACCCGCTCTGTGCTGGAAAACCATGACTTCCAGGTTACGGCCCGCAGAATTTTCGATATCTGCTCGTCGATCATCGGTGCCACTGCCGGATATGTGGCGCTTCTTTCCAAAGACGGGATGGAAAACAAAGTGCTCTTTTTAGAGAGCGGGGGTCGGCCCTGTTCGGTGAACCCGGATCTGCCCATGCCGATTCGGGGGCTGCGGGAAATCGCCTATTCATCCGGAGAAGCCGTCTATGATAATGATTTCTGGAACAGCCGCTGGAAGAAGTTCATGCCTGGCGGGCATGTTCCTCTGGATAATGTTCTGTTCGCCCCGCTGAAAAACAGGGATGCGGTTGTGGGCATCATGGGCTTTGCAAACAAGCCGGAGCCCTTTACCCAAGCTGATGCCCGACTGGCAGCCGGGTTTGCCGAATTCGCCTCCATTGCCTTGCTCAATTCCACGATTATGGAATCTTTGGAAAGTGCCAAAGAGTCCGCAGAGGCCGCAGCCAAGGTCAAAAGCATTTTTCTGGCCAACATGAGCCATGAACTGAGGACGCCGCTCAACGGCATCCTCGGCTATTCCCAGATCCTGCAGAATGACCCGGCTCTCGATGAGAAACAGCTCCGGGCCGTGGAAACGATCCGGAAAAGCGGAGAGCATCTTCTTACATTGATCTCAGACATTTTAGATCTTTCCAAAATCGAGGCCGGAAAGATCGAGCTGGCCCCGAGCCCGATCCACCTCAAAAGCTTTATGGAGGGCATCTGCAGCATCATCCGCGTCAATGCCCGGGAAAAGGGGCTCGAGTTCCGGTTCGAGTCCGAGGGGGATATCCCCCAGGGGGTTCTGGCCGATGAGGTCCGGCTGCGGCAGATCCTGCTAAACCTGCTGAGCAATGCTGTCAAATATACCCGGCAGGGAAGGGTGCTGCTGAAGATCCGGCAGGCCGGAAAGTGGCTCCGCTTCGAGGTTGCCGATACCGGCATCGGTATTGCTGCCGATAAGATCTCTGATCTATTCCAGCCTTTTGGGCAGGTGCATGATTCGAGCTATCGGGCAGAAGGAACCGGTCTCGGCCTCAGCATCTGCCGGCAACTGGTTGATCTTATGGGCGGAGAGCTGCAACTGGAGAGCGAGCCGGGCCAGGGCAGCCGCTTCATCTTGGATGTCCGATTTCCCCGTACCAGCCTCGCAGAAGCCTCTGAAGAAAAGGCAGAGGGCAGGATCACCGGATATGACGGGCCGCGAAAAAAGGTCATGTGCGTAGATGATGTTGCCGACAATCGCGCCTTTCTCCGGGATCTGCTCAAGCCGGTCGGATTTGAGATCATCGAAGCCTCAGACGGCCTGGAGGCTTTGGAATTACTGGATCATCCGGATCACGGGGGAGAAAAAAGGCCCCATATGATCCTGATGGACCTGGTGATGCCCCGGATGGACGGAGAGGAGGCCATCGGCCGCATCCGTAAAAGAGAGGAGGGGAGGGATTTTTTCATCATCGCGATCTCGGCCGATGGAGCCGGTTCCGGTTCATCGAACCCGGGCAGCGGCTATGATCTTTTTCTGAGGAAGCCCGTGGATACGGACGCGCTCTTCAAAGGGATCGAAAAAGGGCTGGGCCTGCAGTGGATAACAGCGGAAAAAATGGCCTTCCCCGCGCACTCATCATGGGAGACCGGCATTGAAAATGAAAAGGAACTCATTCCGCCGGACCGCTGGGAGCTGGAAAAACTTTACAGCATGGCCAGCATCGGGGCCATCGGTGATATCCGAAAAATGGCAAAACAGGGAAAATCCCGACAGGGAGAGGATCTTCTCTTCTGGGAAACCATAGAGGGGTTGAGCATGGTCTTCAACCTGCCGAAGATCAAGGATTTGATTCAACGGTATCGAGAAGCCGGATGAAAGACCGGATGAAATAGAGGAAAAAATGGGTAAAGGCTGATGTATTGCCGGAGGATCTCTTCTCATGCGGGACGACGCATCCGCACCTTGATTTCGACACCTTCGAGCTTTTGCAGATGTGCGATGATTTCAAAGAGATTGCTCGCTTGGGGATTTCCCTTTGGGCCGAACATCCGCATCAGGCTTTTCGGCGATTTCTCAATGGATGTTCCCAGCGCTTCGAAGCCAATTGTTGCCTTAATATAGTCCCGTAATATCATTTTACCCGTATCTACGTCTCCGGCCAAAAGAGATTCGATTCCCTCCCTGAACAGGGCGTCTCGAAAGGCGGGGTCTTTTGCAACCCGCTCTTTGACCGTCTTCTTAAAATCTCTTGTGATGGCCATTCTCAACCTCCGCTTTTTTTTCGCCGTCCGTACTCCTTCCAGAGCAGCTTTGCCTTTTCGATATCCTTTGACTGGCGCTTTTTTGTACCGCCGCCAAGGAGAATGACGAGTGTATCTCCATCTCTGCCGAAATAGACGCGATAGCCGGGGCCGAAATCGATTCGACATTCCAGCACACCTTCTCCGACAGATTTTATATTCGACAAATTGCCCAGTTCCATACGAGTCAAGGCGGTGATAACTTTGGCTGCAGCAGATGCATTCAATCGATTGAACCATCTTCCATATGGGCTTTTGCCATCTGAATCAACATATTCCTTGATCACAATCATGGTGTAACTGTTAGTAACACATATGTTACCATCAATTCAAGAAGAAAAAGGTTGCCCATGTCCACTATTCTAATGAACAACACTTTCCAACAGATCTTCCAGCGCCCCTTTCCGAAAGGGCTTCTGGAGGAACCCTGCAAACCCCTTATCGGAAAACTCCTGTTGGATTTCGGTTTCGCTGTAGCCGCTGATCAGGATCACCGGAATCGTACACCCGATCCGCCGGAGTTCGGCAAAGACTTCCAATCCTCCCATCAGCGGCATGCTCAGATCCATCAGGATCAGGTCAATCTCGCCAGTGTGGCGGTGGAAGCAACTGATGGCCTCGATACCGTTGGCCGCAGTTCTGACTTCACATCCCAAACTTTCAAGCATAAGCTGGATGAGATTCCGAACCGTTTCCTCATCATCTACCACCAGAACCTGCCGGACTCCGATGGCGTTTTTTTCGTTCTTGTCCGCCACCTCTTCCGGAGCCGGGATTTCCGCTTCTCCGGCCTGCAGCGGAAAGAGCACCCGAAACTTGGTTCCCTTTCCGGGCGCGGAATCGATCCGGATAAAGCCTCTGTGGCCCCGGACCATGCCGATTACCGCACAGAGTCCCAATCCCCGGCCCTGGAATTTGGAGGTGAAAAAGGGCTCGAAGAGCCGTTTCCGCGTGCCGGAGTCCATGCCGCACCCGTTCTCCTCCACCTCCAGAAACCCAAAAAGCCCCCCTTTCAAGGGCGGCTCGTAGCCGAGCCAGACCTCGGGCTCGGTCTCCTTCAGGCCCTCGGCCGTATATTCCTCGATCCCGGTGGAGATGACGATTCTGCGGTCCTGTTTTTCCTGAAGAGCTTCATACGCGTTGACCACCAGATTCTCCAGTATCTTCTGCACTTGCGCAGTGTCGGCAGCGATTACCGGATTTTCCGGAGTCAGCCGGGTTTCAGGAATCAACTCCCGCGCAAAGGTATCTCTGAGAGTTTGGACCGCCCTCCGGACCATGGGGTTGAGTTCCACCGGCTCCACCTGGAAATGGCCCTTGCCGGAATAGGCGAGCATCTGGTTGACGAGATGGATTGCCCGCAGCACCGCGTTTCTCGATTCCTCCAGAAAGTGGCGGGTGGTGTGCGATTGCTGCTGATCATCCAGGGCCATCTCGATGTAGCCAATCACCACCATCAAAATGTTGTTGAAATCATGCGCGATGCCTCCGGCCATCACTCCAAGGCTCTCCTGGCGCTGCAGCTCCAGAATCTGCCGTTCCATCAGGCGCCGCTCTGTTTCGGCCCTTTTCCGGTCCGTTATGTCTCTTACCAGGGAGATGACGGCCGGTTTTCCGTCCAGTTGAAATGCCTTGGCATGGATTTCCACGGGAATCCCGCGGCCCTCCCGGGTCAGATGAATCTGCTCGAAGGTTATGCTCTTTCCCCGGTGCAATTCCTCGATGATAGGCCCGACTTCGGTCGAAGATTCGGTCGCGAGGAGATCAAAGGGCGACATCCCCAGCAGTTCCTCACGGGAATACCCGTATCTTTGGCATGCAATGTCATTGACCTCCCGGAAGTTTCCCATGGAGCCGTCTTCCTCCAGGGAATGAACTAAGAGCGCGTCCATCAGCGCATCATAGAGGTTTCGATACCGGTCCCGGCTTTTTTTGAGTTCCCTCTCCATCCGGCGCCGCTCATGGATCTGCCGGATAAAGGCCAGCAGGCGGTCCATGTCCAGGGGCTTGGTCTCATATGCGATGATCTGTCTGCGGGAGACGGCCGCGGCCGCGCTCTCCACCGATGCATCTCCGGTGATGATCACATAATCGGCCCGGATCAGCTCTGACAGCCGTTCCTGGAGCTGCAGACCATCCATGTCCGGAAGTTTGAAATCGAGCAGAACAATGTCAAAGGACTCCTCCCTGCACCGGTCGATTGCCCCGGCACCGCTGAAGGCCGTCGCGCACCGGTATCCTTTTTCCACAAGGATATCCTGGATATTGGCCGCAAGATCCTCATTGTCATCCACTATCAGGATGTTTGTCTCTTTGCTCATTTTTTCCTTTCCTCCTTCCAGGCCAGGGGCAAAAGAACGGTGAATGCGGCCCCCCCGCCCGGAGCCGACGCGACGGTCAACTCTCCGTCATGTTTTTCGATGACCATCTTTGCAATGGAAAGGCCGAAGCCGATACCGTGGGTCTTGGTGCTGAAGAGCGGCAGGAAGATCTTCTCCTCATCTTCGTGCCCGATGCCGGAGCCCGTGTCCGAGATCACGATGGCAGCCCCGCAGGCTTCTGCAAGTCGGATCTCGACCGATAGCGTACCCACTCCATCCATTGCCTGTATCGCATTTCGGATGATGTTTTTCAAGGCGATTCGGATCTGCTGGTCATCGATTTCCGCGAAGATCTCCTTTTCCGGGTAGATGGTTTCGATGCGAATGGTTCTCGGAATACTTTTGCTCTGCAGCATATTATCCGCAAGGATAACCAGGCCGTAGGGTCGGGTCTTGGGCTTTTCCATCCGGGTCAGGTTGAGCAGGCTTTCGATGATGCCGTTGGCCTTGTTTATATTTACCGAGATTCGCTCCAGGTGGCCATAGACCTTTTCATCGGTATCTCCGATCTTCATTTTGAGAAAATAGACTGAAGTGTCGATGACCCCCAGAGGATTTCGCAGCTCATGGGAGATGCTGCCCGACAGGTTCCCCAGCACCGCGAGCCGTTCTTTCAGAAGCAGGTCTTGTTGGGCTCTTTCCAGTTCCAGGGTTCGTTCCGCAACCATCTCCTCCAGCCGTTCTGAATAGAGTTTCAATTGATCTTCTGCCCTTTTCCGGGCCGTGATATCCTGAGCGATTTCAACAACGCCGATCAGATTCCCGGCCGAATCAAAGACCGGCTCTCCTTTTTCGTCCCAGATCCGACCGTCCGGCGTGACAATGGTGACATGTTCCGACTGTCTTGTCTGAAAGGCTTTCAATGTCGGGCAATTGTCACAGGGCTTTTCCGGATCGGCCCAGAATTCATGACAGGGATGGCCGATCATTTTATCCGGAGATCTGCCCACTGATGCTGCTGCGGTTTTATTGACCCATATGATTTCCAGTTTTTCATTGACAAAGGCAATATTGGTGGTGATACCGTCAAAAATCGCCTGCTTTTGGGCTTCGCCCTCCCGAAGGGCCCGCTCGCCCCGCTTTCGTTCAACAATTTCACCGATCAGCTTGGCTGCGGTCTGCAATCGTTTTTTGGCCAGCGCGATGATGTAAGGGGGTCGGGAAGCATATTTTTTCTGGCTTTCTCTCAATTTTTCAATGGGAATGTCGAAGCGTTCTGCAAGTTTTGAAAGGGTGGCCATATCGCTCGGGGGATCTTTGTAGCCCATATTGATCGCGCCGATCACCTCGTCTCCGGCACAGATCGGAACGCCATAGAGTCTGATGCCCCCGACGCACTCGATATCGGTCGGATTTCTGGAAAGGATCGCGGCCTTTGCGGAATCGTTCCAGCAGTTTTCGTGGCAGAGCCATCTGCCGCAGACGAGCGCGGCCTCCAGATCCCGGGCTCCGCAGAGCCGCCAGGAAGCTGTATCCAAAAGGCGGCACCAGCTCGATGAGAACATACCGAAGGCATAATCGCCGTTGACCTCATAAACTGCAACCGATGTATCCAGCAGATCTATGGTATCCTCACAAATCCGCTTCAAGGTATCCTTACACATCGAATCCATGATGAGCCGGCAGTTGTTCAATTCAGTGGCATCACCATATGGCGGAACATACGCCTCCTTTTCCGAATCCTGCGGCGACACGCTTTTGGCCAGAAGCCATTCGAGCTTTTTCAATTTTCGTTTTGCATTTTTCTCCGCTCGGAACTGCCGGACTGGTTTTCGGCTTCCCCTTTTTTTCATTTACTCCTCCATCTTTTTCGGTCCGGCTTCAGGAATCGGCTGTGCCTCATCCAGAATCTTTCGCACCATCCCGGCGATCTTCTGTCTGCTTACGGGCTTCATCACAAATCCTTGAATCCCCATCTCCCGGCACTTTTCACTGTCGATTCTTCCGCTGAAGCCCGTGGAGAGAATGATCGGGATTCCGGGGCGGATTTCCCGGATCTTCCGCGCGAGCTGATCCCCGGTCATCCGGGGCATGGTCACATCCGAATAGATCAGATCGAATCCTTCAGGGTCCTCTTTGAAGGCTTCCAGGGCATCGATGCTTTTGGTGTGTGCGGTAATTTTATAGCCCAACCCCTCCAGGACAATTTGGATCATCAGGACCACGTTTTCATCATCATCGACCAGCATGATCCGCTCGTTTCCCCCTGATACGGGGCGGTTCTCGTCATCCCCGGGTTCCGGGTGAAGGTCCTCGGCAATGGGCAGCCAGACCTGCACCGCAGTACCTCTGCCCCTTTTGCTGTCGATATGGATCTCACCGCCGCAGTTTTCAACGATCCCCCGAACCACCGAGAGGCCGAGTCCGGTCCCTTTCTGCTTCTCCTTGGTCGTAAAATAGGGATCGAAAACCTTATCCATAAACTCCTGTTGAATGCCGATGCCGGTGTCTGCCACTGTCAGCAGGGCATATTCGCCTCTGGGCAGGTTCCGGAGCGGACTGGGATCATCTTCCAGATGGGTCTGTCTGTAGGAGACACAAAGCTTTCCTCCGGCCTCTTCCATCGCGTGAAACGCGTTGGTGGTCAGGTTCATGATGATCTGGTGTATCTGGGTGGGATCGGCCATGACGATCCCGCACTCCGGGTCGATATCGGTCTTGAAGTCGATTATGGTCGGAATGGTGACCCGCATCAGCTTCAGGGCCTCCTTGAGGATCGGCTGCAGACGGATCGGCCTCATCACCTGCTCGCCCTGGCGGCTGAAGGTCAAAATCTGCCTGACCAGATCCCGGGCCCGCAGAATCGAGTCGATGATGACATCTACATGCTGATGTAAGGGGCTCTCCGATGGCATCGCATCCTTCAGCATCTCCGCATGGCCCAGCAGCGGGAAGAGGATATTGTTGAAATCGTGCGTGATCCCTCCGGAAAGGGTTCCCATAGCTTCCATCTTCTGGGCCTGTTCCAGGCGGCGGCGCATCTCTTTGCGCTCGGTGAGGTCCCGGACAATGGAGACCCAGCCGATCCGATCGCCCCCATCGTTTTTAAGAGCCAGTACCGTATGCTCCGATGGAAATACCGATCCGTCCTTCCGCTTCATCGAGAATTCGCAATTCTGCAGATAGCCCGTCTTTTCAAAGGAAGCGATAAATTTCTGCTGAAAGATCTTCAATCGGGCCGCATCGACGTGCAGCTTTTCCGTGGTCTCACCGATCAACTCTCCGGATGGGTATCCAAAGATCTCGGATGCGGCCCTGTTGCTTTCCAGGATTCTTGGCGGATGATCCGCATCGAGCAGAAAGATGGCATCGAGCTGGCTGTTGAAGACCTTCTGAAACCGCTCCTTGGACTCCCGAAGCCGCTGTTCTGCCTCGATCCGGTCCGTAGAACTCTGAGCTGCTCTCGAAATAAATGATCCGGGATCTTTTGAAGCCTCCGCGATGATCTTCTCCAGCTCCTCGACTCTTTTTTCCAGTTCCGCATAGGTTGGTTTTGCTCTCATAATGGATGCTTCCCTTTGAAAACCGTTTTTCATGTCCTTGCATCTTATGGAATAGAACAGGAAGATGATCCCATGCCGCGGCCCCCGGTATCGCCGCGATAGGATGCCGCGATCGATTCAATATCTGTTTACAAGGGTTCAATATATCGAAGCTTCGGGGTTTTGGCAATCGGGTTTTTTCAACCCACTCTCCATTCAAAAAACAGATTGTCAGCCCGCAATTTATGAAATCGCTTGAAATCAATCGGGAACATATTTTATTGTTGGATCTGTAATCATCATTGTCCTTCCAAAAGGGAATGCGATTGACAAAGGATGCGGTTTTTGTGCATGATGAAAAGAATTGCAGCATGATATCCGACTCTCAATTCCGTTGAAAGGAGAAAGCAAAGATGACCCATCATGATCACGATCATTCTCATAAACACGAACATTCCCAGGGCCATGATCACCATCATTCTCATGGAGATGATCACGACCACGGCCATTCCCAAGAACATTCCCACGGTCATGGGCATGACCACTCCCACTCCCATCAAGCACCGGCTCAGATGACCTTTCAGGAGAAGATGGAAAAGCTTCTGGATCACTGGCTCAAGCACAACACCGACCATGCCGAATCCTACACCGACTGGGCCCAAAAGGCACAGGAGCAGGGAATGCCGGGAGTGGCCCAACTGCTCAAAGAGGTATCTGACATGACTCTTTCCATCAACAAAAAGTTCGAAGAGGCCGCAGCACTGATCCGTAAACCTTAAATATTCTATTCAAAAGGGGGCATCCATGTCCGAAAAGACCTTTTCCGCGATGGTGGTCCGGGAGGCCGGAGAGAAGAAGTATGAGCGAAAGATCGAAGAGCGGTCCATTGCCGATCTTCCCGAGGGGGAGGTGCTCATCCGGGTGCTCTACTCCTCCCTCAATTACAAGGATGCACTTTCAGCCATCGGAAACAAGGGGGTCACCCGCAATTATCCCCACACCCCCGGCATCGATGCGGCCGGAACCGTTGAGAAAAGCGATCATCCCGATTTCAAAGCCGGGGATCGGGTGCTGGTGACAGGATATGATCTCGGGATGAATACCTCCGGCGGCTTTGGCCAGTATATCCGGGTTCCGGCCGAGTGGGTGATCCCGATTCCGGAGAAGCTCTCCTATTCAAAGAGCATGGCCTTTGGCACCGCGGGCCTGACGGCCGCGCTTTCGGTGATCCATCTGGAGGACCGGGGAATAGCGCCCCAAGGGGGACCTGTGCTGGTAACGGGCGCGAGCGGCGGGGTGGGCAGCCTTGCGGTCTCCTTTCTGGCGGCGGCCGGATATGATGTGGCCGCGGTCACGGGAAAGGCCGAGGCCAGGGATTTTCTGACAAATATCGGCGCAAAGACCATTGTGGGCCGGGAGGAGGTCACGGATACCAGCCAGCGGCCCCTGCTCAAGAGCCAGTGGGCCGGGGTGGTGGATACAGTGGGCGGTGATATTCTTTCTACTGCCATCCGTTCAACAAAGCTCCACGGTTCGATCACCTGCTGCGGCAATGCAGCATCCGGGGATCTGCCCCTGACGGTCTATCCCTTTATCCTGCGGGGGGTGAACCTTCTGGGCGTCGATTCCCAGAACTGCACCAGAGATATGCGGCTGCGGATCTGGGACCGGCTGGCCAGTGAATGGAACCTGCCCCATATCGACGACATCACAAAAGAGGTTCCCCTTGCCGATCTCAGCCCCCATATCGACGAGATCCTGAAGGCGCAGAAAATGGGACGCACCATCGTTAAAGTGGGGTAAAACTGGGGGAAACCGGAAAGCGTAAATCGACATCATCCAGAGAAAGGAGCCCTTATGGAGGAGAAGGCCATCCGGACCCGGAAGTTTGGTGAAAATAGCCCCGCGGTCACCCAAGTGGGGCTTGGCGGCGAGGGGATTCTGCGGACTTTCAACCAGTTGCCCCAGGCCCAGGCCGTGATCCGGGAAGCACTGGATCAGGGAATCACCTATTTTGATTCTGCAAGAGTCTACTCTGACAGCGAGGTCTACTACGGCTCCATCTGGGAGAAGAGCCCTGTGCAAAGGACTGGGATCTTTCAGGCGAGCAAGTCGGCCAACCGCCAGAAGCATGGGGCAGAGGCCGATCTTGTCAGCACTCTCCGCCGGCTCAAGACCGATCATCTCGATCTCTGGCAGATCCATGACGTGCGGACCTCTGATGATTTCAAGCAGATCGGAGGCCCCGGCGGCGCACTGGAGGCATTTGTCAAGGCAAAGGCCGATGGAAAGATCCGGAATATCGGGGTTACGGGCCATCATGATCCGGCAATCCTGTCTCTGGCCGTAAAGGAGTGGCCTGTGGATTCGGTGATGATGCCGGTCAATCCGGTCGAGGGAATCCTCGGCGGCTTTCTCACCCAGACCCTGCCCCAGGCCCGGAAAAAAGGGATTGGGGTCATCGCCATGAAGATTCTGGGGGGCGGCAATTATCTGGACCTGAAACAGAAGATCATCCCGGAGCTGCTGATCCGTTATGCGCTTTCGTTTGACATCAGTGTGGCTATTGTGGGATGCTCCACACCGGAAGAGGTGAAGACGCTTGCAGAAATGGGCCGGGGCCCCGGGCTGGATGCGGATGAGCGGGAACGACTGGAAGAGGCTTTTCGGCCATTTGCTCGACGGCTGGCCTTCTATCGCGGCGTCATCTGAGCCAAAGGACCGAATCAGAGAGAAAAAGGAGCGCAATGGCTGGGGAGGATCGTTGGGAAGAGGAGATTGTTGACGGGGGATTTCCCGAATCGCCTGACCCGGAAGAGGTGACCGAAGAACCTGTCCAAGAGAGGACAGAAAAAGAGACCATTTTCGGAGAAGAGACCGCAGAGGAGCCGTTTCAGGATTCCGGAAAAGGGATGGATGAGCCGCGGGATCAAGCGGAGCCGCCATTTGAAGAGACCCCTTACCAGGAAACACCGGAGGAGGCGATGGAGGAGGAACTCTTGGAACCTCCGGAAACTTCTGACGATGCGGCCCCGGCCCGCTTCTCCGGGGATTTCGATTCTGATGAAGCCCAAACACCGCCTCCGGATACCGAAGAGAGGGAAGATGGCCAAAGCCGGTTGAGGGGGAGCGCCCTCATTGTTCTGATCATCGGCATTCTCCTCTTCCTTGCTGCATTTCCTCTTCTTTTCCTGAACGAGGGAGAGGCAGTCCTCCGCCATAAGGCATTGAAGGCGGGAACCGGAGAGGTACTCACCATCTCTGCCAATCGGGTCGATCCGGCCAACAACGGAAAGCTGATTTATGTGACCGGTGTTGCGGCCGCGGCCGGGGCACTAAACGATGGGCCGGCCCAAGCCATTGGTCAGCGGCCGATCCTGGTCTCCCCGAACCGGGTGGACCCGGCAAACGAGGGGAGACTGGTTCAGGTCTCGGGCAGGGCCGAGAGCGGGGCCTACATTCCGGACCGGGAGTTCGGGATCTCTGTAAAGGCCATAAAACTGGAGCGCCGGGTCTTGATGTACCAGTGGAATGAGGAGAATCTTCCGGGGGCTCCGCCGGCCTATGAAAAGATCTGGTCCATCCGGCCCATCCAGTCGAGCCGGTTCCGCCAGCCCCAAGGACATGCCAATCCCGGCGTTATCGACTACCGAAGCTTCCGCTGGGTCTCCCCCCGGGTCTCCCTGGGCGCGTTCACCCTTCCAAACGCGATCGTAAAGGAGATCGATTCGTATGAGTCCTTCCGCATCCTCGGCCCGATGGCCGATCCTCCCCACAACATCCGGGACCGGCTGACCTTCTACAACGGCGGATTCTACATGGGAAGAGATCCCCACCAGCCCGAGATCGGGGATCTGCGAATCGAATACCGGATCGTGCGCAACGCGGGGGTGACGGTGACGGCCCAGCAGCAGGGGCATTCCTTTGCCCCCCATCGGACTCAAACAGGAGAGGAGATCCTGCGGGTGGCAGTAGGGCAGGGGGATTTTTCGGAACCGCTTCGGGCCATCAGCGCGGTTTCGGCCGAAAACGTGATCAAGCTGCGCCGGCAGGTCCAGATCTACCAGTGGAACGAAGTCAATGCTCATAAAACCGATAACGGAGCCGGCGACAGCGGGGAAGCAGAGGGTGGTGCGGCCTATGAAAAGGTCTGGTCCGATCGGATCATCGAGGCCGACCGATTCAGACAGAAAGTCAATCCCCCCAATCAGGAGACGATGCCGGTGAAAGATGAGACCTTTTTGGCCCCAAAAGTGACATTGGGAGCCTTCGAGCTTCCGCGCCGAATGGTGGATCAGATGAACCAATTCGAGCCCCTGCCCGTGGATGTGATCTCGGCAAACCTGCCAAGGGAGCTTCAAGGTGCTGCAAAGATCCACAATGGCGGCTATTACATCGGCGCTGATCCCCGCAACCCGAACGTCAACGATCTCAAGATCACCTACAGCGTGGTGCGGCCGGACCGGGTGAGCATTGTGGCACAGCAGCAGGGAAATACCTTTGCGCCCTACAAGACCGAAAACGGGGAGGTGGAGGTCTTCGCGGCCGGAACCCGGACAGCAGGGGAGATGTTCGCCTCGGCCCGGAGCGCAAATGGACTCCACACCTGGCTCTTCCGGGCCGGCGGATTTCTGCTGATGTTTATGGGCCTCTATATGATCCTGGCCCCTCTGATCTCCGCGCGGGATACGCTGCCCCTTGTCGGAAGGATAGAAAAGACCGAGGCCAAAAAGGTCACTCTTTTTCTGGCCGCGGCCTTTGTCCTGCTGACCGCCGGGGCCGCCTGGATCTTTTTTCGGCCCCTGATCGGGGGGATGCTGATTTCAGTTGGGTTCATTCTGGCAGGGGTTGGGCTCTTGATGAGAGAGCCGGCAAGAGCCGGGGCCGCTTAAAAATGAAGCTCATCCCTTTTACGGATCGGGAAATGCAGCGGGCCTATCGACAAAATCTTTCAGCATCCCAAAAAGAGCCGAAGACCAATGCTCAGCGGCTGCTTCTTTTTTATGCGGTTGAATGCGGTTTGAAAGCGGTGCTGATCAAACGGCGGGCCGTGAACCGTTCCGATGCAACTCCTGAAGTTCATGGAGCAAGCCATAATCTCAATAAGCTTCTGGATCTGCTCTCTGCAGGGAAAGAACTCAAACTGCCGGATCAGCTTCGCATGAAGGAGATCAGATGTGCCGGGGCAGAACCTTCAAAACGGAAACTCTCCTGCGGGGGTCTCAACCAGGTGTGGCGTTACGGTGGTGAACTCATTGAACCGAAGGATGACCAAATAGAGAACGATTTGTATGCCATCGCGGAATGGATAAAGGATGAAATCCGGTTATGAAACTGCTGACCTGGCTCGATGTGAGGCGGAAGATCCTCGATAAGACGAATTTCGGCCTTCGTCTTCCGCAAGGAGTTACCCGAATCAGCTCTTTTTCTGATGCGGTTGAGATCGGAGTGACGGATCAGGCTGCTGCGGAAAAAGCGAAAAGGGCTTTTGAAGACTGGTTCGGTGACTGGTTTCTGTCGGAAGAATCCGTGATTCAACTGGATATTGACGGCGCGGAACTGCCGGTTGAATTTCAGATCGAGGAGAAAGTCGAGGGTGCTGAAATTCCTGTCCGACCTTTCTGGGAGGAGATCACCTATCTTCAAAAAAACGATGAGAATGGAGAAAAAACCACGGCCGGCATTTCTCTGCCGAAGCCTTTCCCCTCTGAAAAACCAAAGATATACGCCTTCTATTCCTTCAAGGGCGGCGTCGGACGGACCCTGCACCTTTCCGCGTATCTCTTCGCCCTGCTGGAGCGATTCCGGGAGGAGGACAAAAAGATCCTGGTCATTGACGCAGATCTCGAAGCCCCGGGGCTGACCTACTGGAACCGGCTGGAAAAACAGCAGCCACCCGGTATATCTTTCATCGATTTTCTGGAGGCTTACCATTATCCCCCGACCAACAGAGAAGAAACCCTTGCCTTTTTTGCAAGAGAACTCAAACGGTATGTAAAAACAGAGGGGAAATCAAAAGTCTATTTTCTTCCGGCCTGTGTTGATGACAAAGAACTGCTGGATACGCCGGTGCTTCCCGAACATCTGGTGAGAAGCCGCCAGAGTGCCTGGATTTATGGCGATGCGCTTTACAGACTGGGAAGAGCCTTGGATGTGGAATATCTCTTCATCGATATGCGATCCGGGACCAGTGAAATCTCGGGTCCGCTTCTGTTCGATCCAAGAGTCCGGCGCCTTGTTGTCACCACAGTTGTAGAACAATCGGTGCGGGGAACCCGTCTCGTTCTGGAGCATATTGGCCGGGTACTTCAACACTGGAATCCGGATGCCCAACCCGAATATTTCGATCCTGTGGTCCTTCTCACCATGCTTGATCCGGATATCCGAAAAACCCCGGCCTTTGAAAATGCGCTTGAAGGACTCCGCTCCTCATACCTCCAATCGGAAAAGGAGAATATCTTATCCGAACGTCTTGAAATCACGGAATCTGATTTTAATCCGGAGCTGCTCTATATCCAGTCATGGGAGGAGGCCCGGGAAAAACTGGGGCCCACATCCATTATGAAAATGGCAAGAGCTTGGGCCGATGAACAGGTTCGGGCAAACATTTTCCGTCCTAAACCTGCTGATCCGCCCTCGGAAGTCAAAAAACTGGAGGAGATCTGCCGGAAATATGAATTTGCAGAAAGCGGTGAGGGAGAGGATCTGCTGATCACCGAGCCTCTTAGGAATCTGGCGACCGTTTTCCGGGAAGAATTGCCCAAGGTCGTCTCCATCGGTGCCAAAGGGGCCGGAAAAACCTTCAACTATCTCCAGCTTGCCCGTTTCGGCTTCTGGGAGAATTTTGTGCGCCGGGTCCTGGACGAAGATCTGTCAGCTCAAGGAAAAACACACATCTTTCCCCTTCTGCAATCCAAAAATCTGCACAGAAAAGCAGAAGATCTTTTAGAAGATGCCAGAAGCCTCTTTTATGCGGTGCATCCGGAAGGAGGATTTTCGCCCTCCGGCTTCAGGGATCAAATGGAAAAAATAGGGGATGAGATCAATCGATCCGTATGGGCCCAATTCTGGGTCCGGGGAATGGCTGAAGCGATCGGCATCACTCTTGATTCAGATGGCCCCCAGGCCATGCTCAACGAAATGAATCAATGGTTAAAGGAAAAAGAGACCCGGATCATCTTTATCTTTGACGGCCTGGAAGATCTTTTTGCCGATATTTCATCCCGGCCATCCCGCAAATCCGCTTTGGAAAGTCTGATTGACCTTCCCAAAAGGATTTCAGAAATCCGGCAGACCAAACTTGGAATCATCATATTTCTGCGCAGGGACTTTTTGAGATATGCGATTACGGAAAATCTGAAGCAGTTTGAAAATCTCTACCAGCCCTATGATCTGCACTGGAATGAAGAGGCTTTCTTGAAGCTGGTTTTCTGGATATGCACTCAGGCAGATATTCTGGGGGCAAAAGCCGATGAACTTGCCACCCTGGGCCGGGAAGAACTGATTGCCCGCCTTTATGAGTTGTGGGGAATGAAGCTTGGTACAAACCATTCCAGAGAAGCCTATGCGGTTCGGTGGATCTATGCCGCGCTGACCGATTTCAAGGGGCGACTTCAGGCAAGAGATATCGTAAGATTGCTTTATCATGCGGCAGAAATCACCAGCAACAGCCCTGAAGAGGTCGCATTTGAAAAATGGTCTCAAGATCGCCTTTTACCGCCGCAGTCCATCCGCCGGGCACTGAAGCCCTGCAGCGTCAAAAAGGTAGAGGAGACAAAAGAGGAATATCCGATTTTCAGAGAGTGGGTGGATGATGTATTGGTAAAATATCCTGCTGCGGATCGGCGCATCCCCTTCACTGCCGAACAGTTTGAAATGATCCCGCAGACGATCAAGGATTTGGAAGATATGGGAGTCATTTTTGAAGATCGGGGGAAAGAGGGCACGCCGCTGTATTATATCCCTGAAATCTTTCGAGAAGGGCTCGATTTTTCCCTGGACAAAGGGGCTCGACCACGGGTTCTGATTCTGAAGCGAAAGGCCCTTGGGAGAGGCACATTCTGAAAAAGGAACAATGGCAAAACACTTATCCAAAATAATCTGCGAACTGCTCAGTGAGAAAACCGGGTTCGTGATCGCGACCATCATCAGCCATACAGGCTCGACCCCGAGGACTTCTGGAACCCGGATGCTCATCACTGCAGAGGGGGGGATCATCGGGACCGTGGGCGGGGGTCTTCTGGAGGCCCGGGTCATTGAAAAGGCTCTTGAGATCCTCGAATCCGAGTGCGGCTGCCGGTTCATGCCCTTTGACCTGAACCATGAGGATGTAGCCTCCATGGACATGATCTGCGGGGGGCAGGCCGAGATCTTTCTGGACCCGATTCCCCCGGTTTCTGAAAATGCGGAAATCTTCAGCCGATGGAATAGAATCCTGGAAAAAAGGGAAAAGGGGTATTTTATCACCACGATTGGCCAAGGCCCGGAGAAGATGCCCCGGGTCTGCCACGGCATCATTGATGGGGATGGCTTGCTGTACGGGGGGCTTCCCCTGTCGCAGGAGGAAGTGGGAAGGATCATCTTGAAGGCCGGGGGGAGTTCGTCGCTGAAAGTTGATGACCTCCATGGCCTGCAGGTGATCATCGAACCGGCCCAAAAACCCAAAACCGCGTTTCTCTTCGGCGCAGGCCATGTTGCAAAGCCTACCGCACACCTCTGTGCCATGACCGGATTTTGGGTTACGGTTCTGGATGACCGGGCCGAATTTGCCAATGCAGAACATTTTCCCGAAGCCCAGGAGATCCGGATCCTGGAAAGCTTTGAAAACGCGTTTGACGATCTTTCCATAGACCCTGATTCCTTTATCGTCATCTTCACCCGGGGCCATCTGCACGACCGGATCGTACTGGCCCAGGCCCTGAAGACCGAGGCCGCCTATATCGGCATGATCGGCAGCAGAAAGAAACGGGACAGCATCTACAAGGCGCTTCTCAACATCGGGTTCGAGCAGAAGGATATCGACCGGGTCCATTGCCCCATCGGCCTTCCCATCCGCGCGCAGTCCCCGGAGGAGATCGCGGTCAGCATCGCGGCCGAGATGATTCAGGCGCGCAGCCGGATGTCGGAATGAGCGCAAATTGCGTTTCCGCAATCATCCTTGCGGCCGGATACTCTTCCCGGATGGGTAGATTCAAGCCGCTGCTGCCTATGGGCCATACCTTGGTGATCCATCGGATCATCCATCTGTTTCAGGAAAGCCATATCCCTGAAATCCGGGTGGTTATCGGCCATCGGGCTCCGGAAATGCGCGGGGCGCTGGAGGCATCCAACGTGCGAATCGTGGAGAATCTCGAATATGACCGGGGTATGTTCTCCTCGGTCAAAGCCGGTGTAAAAGATCTGGATGCCCAAAGAACCGACGCCTTTTTCATCATCCCGGCCGACATCTGTCTGGTCCGTCCCCTGACGGTTCGGATGCTGGCGGCCGCATATGAGAAAAACCCGGGGAAGATCATCCATCCCTGCTTTGAGGGGAGGCGGGGCCATCCGCCCTTAATCCCGATGGCGCTGGTACCGCCAATTCTAAAAGGCGAACCGGATGGCGGCCTGAAGACAATCCTTTCCCAATCGGAATATCTGTCCCTCGATGTTCCGGTTCCGGATCGGCAGATTCTGATGAACATGAACCATCCAAAGGATTATGACGCGGCACAGATCCGGTGTCAAAATCTCGACATCCCCGATGCCGCGGAGTGTGCCTCCATATTGACCCATATCTGCGCTGCAGGGGAAGAGATCATCCGCCACTGCCGGAAGGTGGCCGAGATCGCTGAGGGATTGTGCCGGAAACTGCAGAAGAGCGGTAACTCTTTTGACCCGGATCTTATCCGTGCGGCTGCGCTCCTCCACGACATCGCCAAAGGCCGGAAAGATCATGCCGGGGCCGGCGGGGCCATGCTCCGGGACATGGGCTTTCCCCGGGTTGCAAAGATCGTGTCATGCCAAACGGATCTCTGTTTCAAGGCAGATGCAAGGATCGGCGAGGCAGAAGTTCTTTATATGGCCCGCCAGATGGCTCTCAACGATCAGCGTATCTTTCTGGAAGAGGAATTTGAAATGCAAAAAAATCGGTTCCACCCCGCGCTTCTGACCAGATGACCATTCAAGAGCTGATTCTAAGACTCAAGCAGATCCATCCCCTGTATCTGCTCGCGGGGTATCTCTTACCGCCGCTCTTGGTCTGGCTGATGGGATTTGGCATCAATCAGTTCAATGGACTCCGCAGCCCCTGGAAATACCTCTATTCGGCCTTTGTCTATCTTGTCTGCATCCCGGGCATTCTTGCGGGTGTGCTTACGGCATATTCGATCTTCTTTATCCGGGAAAACCTTTTGACGGTCAATGTCTTTGTCTATTTTCTGCCGATCATCTCCATGATCATCACCCTGGTCATCATCGCGCGGAAAGTGGATCTCTCCCGGCTGCCCGGGGTGGATCGGCTCTATTCGCTGATGATCATTCTCGTGATTACTTTTTCGGCAGTCCTGGCCATTCAGAAGACCAGAATATGGCTCTTCTTTGGCGGCTCCTTCTGGACCCTGATCTGGATCGCCATTATCTGCTTTATCGTGCTGAAGATCAGCAGCCAGAAGCTTTTTGGAAGGCAACGCCGGTATTGAATTTTTCCGGTTTTGAATTTTTCAGGGGTTTGGTAAAGAATCCTTCTACCGCTGTGCCGTTTTCAGCCGTTTTTCCATGGCATAGATCGTGAGCGAAAGGCTCGATGTAACGACCAGATAGATGGCCGCGACCGTCAGCCAGATCTCGAAGGTGAGGTAGGTCTGTGCGATGATGGCCTGTCCCTGCATGGTGAGATCGTAGATCGCAATGGTGCTGACCAGTGCGGAATCTTTGATCAGGGAGACGGCCTGGCTGGTCAGAGGGGGAAGAATCCGGCGGATGGCCTGGGGAAGGATCACATGGCGATAGACTGCGAAGGTTCCCATTCCCAGGCTTTGGGCCGCCTCTTTCTGACCCGCATGGATGGAGAGGATTCCCGCGCGGAAGATCTCAGATGCATAAGCCCCTTCAAAGAGGCTCAGGCTAAGCACAGCAGCCGTAAATCGCTCCATCTCGAAGATGGGGGCAAGGACGAAATAGATGAAGAAGAGCTGCACCAGCAGCGGAGTGTTGCGGATCACTTCGAGATAGACCCGTGCCACTGCTCTGCCCAGAAAAGAGGGGGAGAGGCGGAGAAATGTACCGGTCAGTCCGAAGAGGGTTGCCAGAAATAGGCTGATCCCTGTGATCCGGAGCGTGACCAGGAGGCCGTCGAACAAGGGGCCCAGAAGGATGCGGCCATCCTCGATGGTGTAAAGATACCGGGTCATCCGATACCATTGCCAGTTGTACCCCAGCTCCTGGGTTCCCCTTGCCACGAACCAGATCAGCAGAAGAATAACGCATAAAAACTTGAAGATATCCAACCAGAAGCGAATGGCTCGCCTCTGTCTTTCCTTTTTCGGCACCAGGGGGTCGGGCATCAGATTTCCGAGGATTGCGGCCTTTTGTATTTTTTCATCTGGCTGTAGGCTTTGGCTTCGCATTCAGGACAATATGTGGAGGTGGAGGGGACATTGGCCCTTTTCCACATATACTGCTCCACCGAGAGCCACGGGGATATCTCCTCATTGGCCCCGCTGTCGTCGCGGATTTTCTTGCAGACGCAGCAGACCGGAATGAGATCTTCATAGATCGCAATCTTCTGCTTCAGAGCCCGCTTCTGAAGACTCTGCGCGATCCGCACCTGAAGCTCGAAAGGATCGCAGGGCTTGATCACATAATCATCTGCATCATACCGGACCGCATCGATGGCTGTGGAGAGGTTTCCGTAGCCGGTGAGAATGATCACCGAGGTCTCGGGCCGGATCTCCTTTACAGACCGGAGAAGGCTGATGCCGTTTTTTCCTCCCATTATCAGATCCGTGACGATCAGATCGAAGATCTCTTTCTCCAAAAGGACGAGCGCCTCCTCTGCACTGGATGCCGTGCGGATGTGATACCCCTCTTTTTTCAGATTCAGTGTGATTCCGATCCGGACTGTCGGATCGTCGTCAACCAGTAGAATCCGCTTCTGCTCGTTCCCTTCCATCTCTTTTCTCCCCTTTTGATCCGGTTCTTTTTTCTTCGCCAACAGATGCGATATAGATGGCGGTCAGTATCAACGCGCCGCCGATCACTTTTGTCGCTGTCAGCCCCTCACCGAAGACTAGATACCCGAGGATCGTGGCGCCGATGGGCTCCCCCAGCAGGCTGATGGCCACAAGGCTGGTGCTGAACCATCTGAGAGACCAGTTATAGCTGGTATGACCGATCAACTGCGGAATGAGCGCCATTCCCCAGAATGCGGCCCATGTCCCCCCTGTAAATCCCGTAACGGGAAAGCCGGCCCCCAGCACCATGAGCCACAGAATGACGGCGGCCGCGCCGTAGCAGACCTGGATATAGGCCAGCAGCGACAGCTTTCGGCGCAGGTTTCTCCCCAGCAGCAGATAGATCGCGGCACAGATGCTGCCCATCAGGGCCAGGAAATCGCCGAAGAGGGCGCGGCCGCCCAGTGCAAAATCCCCTGCGCCGATGATGATGCCCCCGAAGACGCTGATGAAGATGCTCAACATTGCCCTTTTTCCCAACCGCTCCCGGGTGATGAGCGGGGTGAAGAGCGCGACCCAGAGGGGGTTGGTGTTGACCAGCACCACGCTGTTGGTGATGGAGGTGTAGTTGAGCGAAGAGATCCATGTGGCAAAGTGCATGGCCAGAAAGAAGCCGGAGAGAATCGCCAGTTTCAGGTCCCGGGGCAGCAGGGCCCGAAGCTCGGATCGGACAAGCCAGAGGGAAAGGGGCAGGATCAGAAGGGCCGCCAGCCCCACACGGTAGGCCGCGATCACGATGGCCGGTGCATCTGCAAGCCGGGCAAAGATGGCTCCGGTGGAGACCGCACAGATCCCGACGGCCAGCGCGATAAAGGGGTTGAAAGGGGCTTTTTGATATTCGGGCCGGCTCATGGGATTCTCTGCGCCACGAGAGATGCGATGTGGGAGCGGCCCTTCCGGCTTTCCCCTTTGTATTCCCGATAGTATATGATCCTGAGCCGGAGAAAGGCATGGAGCAGTTCATTCTCCCGCAGCAGATAATCCCGGCAGGAGGGGGTGGGGTCGTCTTCATCCGGCTCCCCCTCCATGTAGGTTTCAAAGATCAGAATGCCCCCCGGCATAAGGCCGTCACGGATATAGGGGAAGAGGCGGCGGCTCAGATACCGGATATTGAGGATGATCGCGTATTTCTTTTCCGGGATGTCGAACCGATCGAGGTCCATGCAGATTGGAAAGATTTCAGGACTCTGATCTGAAAACCGGGAGAGCCCCACATCGGAGATATCGACCGCATCGACCCGAAAGCCATGGTGTGCAAGAAAGACCGAGTTTCGGCCATTGCCGCAGGCCAGATCCAGGGCCTTTCCACCGGGGGCAAGAAGAGCATACTCCTGAACAATCCTGGAGGGATGCTGCGGGTATTCCTCTGCAAGATACCGCTGATTCCATTTTTCCCGATCCTCGATCACCCCCTCTTCTTCTCCTCCCATTCGCCGAAATCGTAACGCTCTTTCAATAGTTTGCGGGTATTGGCGTTGACATGAAGCTCTGCAAGCTCTTGGGCCGATACCCACCGGACCTCGGCCGCGTCATCGCCGGGGACCGGTTCTCCAAAGAGATACTCCGCTGTCAGATCCACGATCACATAGTGGAACCGAACCCAGCCCTGATCATCCCGCTCCACGAGATCAAACGCGTAGATCGGCTCTCCCGCGCGAATGGTGATCCCTGTCTCTTCCAGGATCTCCCGCTCTGCCGCATCCTGCAGGGTCTCGCCGAGATGAACCCCGCCGCCGGGGATTGCCCAGATATCTTTGGCCGGGGGATTTCCCCGCCGGACCAGCAGCACCCGATCACGGTGAATGACCACGGCCCCTACCGCGATCCGGGGCGCGTCCGGATAGGTTGTCGGGACCCCTTTGCCGGCCTCCTTCATGACAGGATCTGGACGGCCTCCCCCATGAGCCGAGCAATGGGCAGCTTCCGGGGGCATACCCTCTCTGCCGGCGCATAATCGACCGATGCCATTTCGGTTCTGACATCCTTTGGAATCTCACGGAAGACCATTCGGGCCAGTTCGCCGTCGCGGTAGGATCTGCTGTACATGAGGCAGCGCATCACATCCGCGATGGGAACATTTTCCAGCATCGTCGATTCGCAGTTCCCGGCACATCCCGCACAGTAGCCCGATGCAGTATTTGCCGCATATTCCATCAGATGGCGCCGGCCCGCATCGGAAAGAGAGGTCCTGTCCAGGGCCGCCGCGATATTGGCCATCAGAATCGACATGTTGGGCATCTGGGAGCAGATAGAGGCGATCTTTTGGTTCTCCCAGATCGCCTTCAGTTTGGCCTGATATTCGGAATATCCTTCCTTGAGAAGCTTCGCGCCCAATGCGGTCTCATTGTCCGTTTCCATGCCGATGGGACCGCCCCCCTGGGTCTTCATCGCGGTCAGACCGATACCGGCCTGGTGGCAGGCATCCACCGCGGCCTTCATCCGATCCTCGTGCATCAGCCGGAAGTTGTAGGTCATCATGATGCCGTCGATCCATCCCAGTTTCGCTGCACCCAGAAGGCACTCCTCCATGTTGCTGTGGGTGCTGAAGCCGAAAAAGCGGATCTTGCCGGAAGATTTGGCCTTTTCGGCCCATTTCCGCATGTCCGAATCGATCCCCCGGGTGCTTCGGACCCCGTGAACAAAATAGAGGTCGATATAATCGGTCTTCATCCGATCCAGAGAGGTGGCAAGGTCATCCTCCATCCCCTTCATGGACCATGCCCCGGATTTGGTCACCAGAAAGATCTTCTTCCGATCATCGGGATACCGCTCCAGATACTTGCCGATCCCCTTTTCGCTTCTGCCGCCGCCATAGGAATTGGCCGTATCCCAGTAGGTGACGCCCTTTTGAAGCGCCTGGCGCAGGAGAAGCTGGTTGTTGGGAATGTCGAACATCCCGCCCAAAGAAAGGGTGGAGACATTGACACCTGTTTTGCCGAATGGCCGGGTCGGAACGGTCTTCGTCGTCTCCTGCGCCTCGGTCATGGATGCGCCGGCAAGGGGGGAGAGCATCGATCCGACGCCGAGGGCCCCGGCGGTTTTCAGAAAGCCGCGTCGGGAAAGTGCTGCCTGTGAATCGTTTTGATGTTTGGAGGTCTTGCTTTTCGAGGACATATTTTCTCCTTCCATTTGTTATAAGCGCTTTTACTATAACAGATAGCCCTTAAAATTCAACCGGAATCGTGATTCAACCGCCTCTGCCGCCCAGAACCAGGATCTCCACGGAATCGTAATTTCCGGCCAGATCCATCACGGTCAGCCCGTATCGGCCCGGGGCCTGGAACCGGTAGATCCGGGGCTCGTCGATAGCGGTTCTTGCGATCAATTCTCCGTTGAGCATCCAGAAGAGTCCCCCTTGGCCCCCTTGGGCCTGTAGGGTGACGGTCGGCAGCCCTGCAAACGCGCCCGGGGGCCTCAGTACCGTCTCCTCGGCAAAGCCCATGATCGCAACCGAATCGGGTGCTGCCGGCGCGGGGCGGTTGCAGATCGGGTCCAACTTCGGGATGCGGGAGCGCCGGCGAATATGGGGGCTGAGCCAGGGGCCTGCGCCCTTGGGCCATCGCGCGATGGTTACGGGAACCGCAGCCGAAACCGGGCAGTCGGCCTCCACCCGGAGCCCGGTCTCGGGACGGATCATCACGGTGAGGGGATTGGCCTGCCAGTGCTGATCGGCCCGGTCCGGGAGGGTCGGGGGGATGACGCGGTTAAGTATCCAGGCCCCGCGCGATTCATGGCAGTGGGGATCACTTTGGCTCTGGGCCGGAATTCCCAGGGGCCAGCAGATCTGAGTCCTTTCCACACTTTTCGGGATCTCGGTTTTGGGTTCGTAGCTTCGGGGAAGGCTGTCTGCAATGGAAAAGAGAAGCGGCGCTGCGGTGGCCCGACCGTACTGCCCCGGAGACGGGGTTCCGTCTGGCCTGCCCACCCAGACCCCGATGGTGTACCGGTCCGTCACACCGAAAGTCCAGGCATCCCGGAACCCGTAACTGGTCCCGGTCTTCCAGGCCACCTCCCGTGCCGATTCCAGACGGAGGCGCCCCGAGGGGAGATCGGGCCTGCGGTGATCCGCAAGGATTGTTCGGATGATATAAGCCCCTCCCGGGGAGAGCATCCGCCGCTCTTCCAGCGGGGCATCTTCTATAAACCGGAGCTTTCCGGAAAGGCCGTCCCGTCCAAAGGCCGTGTATGCGGCAGTGAGATCCTCAAGGGAAACCCCCGCGCCGCCTAAAATCATGGAGAGATTCGGCTTTCCATGCGCGGGATACTGTAGATGAAGCCCCCCCTGCCGGAGCCGAGCGTCGAAAAAACGGGGCCCGATCCGGTCGCAGAGATCGACCGCGGGAATGTTGAGGGATCTACGCAGGGCTTCGCTTGCGCTCACCGGGCCCGAAAAACTCTCGGTAAAGTTGCCGGGCCGGTATCCGTCAAAGGAGAGAGGCGCATCCACCAGCAGGCTTTCGGAGTGGATCAGCCCCTCTTCCAAGGCAAATCCGTAGAGAAAGGGCTTCAGCGCGGAGCCGGGGGAGCGGACCGCGCGGATCATGTCCACATGGCCGTACCGGTCGTTATCGGTGAAATCGGCCGATCCCACATAGGCCCGCACCGCAAGATTTTGATTTTCCACCAGGATGGCCGCGGCCGAGGTATGGGCCGGGGTGCCGGCGATATATCCCCGGACCATCTCCGAGACCGTCTCCTGCAGAAAAGGGTCGATGGTGGTGCGGAGGGGGGCATCGGGTCTTCCCAGATCCTTCAGCCTCCGGGCCAGCAGCGGGGCCTTCATGGGCCGGGAATCGAACCGGCGATAGACCCGCTCCATCTTTGCATCGGCCCCGGTCTCCGGGTCCCACACGCGGAACTTGACCATTCGGTCGATCACCTTGTCCCTTGCCTTTTCTGCCCGGTTCGGATGCAGATCGGGTCGAAGCCGGGTCGGGGCCTGGGGCAGCACCGCCAGCAGCGCGGCCTCGGCATGGCTCAATTCGGCTGCCGGTTTCCCCAGATAGGAGAAGCTCGCGGCCTGCACCCCCTCCACGGTTCCGCCAAAGGGGGCATAATTGAGGTAGAGCGTCAGGATCTCCTCCTTGGTGAGGTGGTATTCGAGCTGCAGGGCTCGGAAGATCTGGTAAATTTTACCCGGAATGGTCTTGTCGTGGGGATGAAAGAGGCGCGCGGTCTGCATGGTGAGGGTGGAGCCGCCGGTGCGGGGGGCTCCGTCAGCCGCGTAATGGAGCAGCGCCCGGAAAAGAGACCAGGGATTGACCCCGGGATGATACCGGAAATATCGGTCCTCGTAATGGATCAGCGCCTCCAGATAGCGCGGGGAGACCGCTTCCGCGGCCACCGGATACCGCCAGACCCCGTTTTCATCGGGAAAACTCCGCAGGGGACTTCCGTCCCAAGCTGTCACCGTGACGGCAAACCCGGCTTCTGTTTGGGGCAGGGAGAGGGGGAAAAGGTTGTCCAGACGCACGAACACGGCCAGGAAGATCAGGTAGATCGCCCCGAGAAATACCAGGGAGAAGAAGTATCGGTG